>JBLMXB010000142.1:0-5312 GCA_050257555.1 Hyphomicrobiales bacterium
CGCTTGAACGACGAAAGGAGACGATGGGGAAAACAGGCAAGAAATACGCGGCGGCGAAGGCGAAGCTGGAGCCGCGCCCCTATGCTCTGGCCGACGCGGTTCGGCTGGTCCGGGAGCTCAAGTACGCGAAGTTCGACGAATCGGTCGACGTCGCGATGCTCCTGGGCGTCAACCCGAAGCACGCCGACCAGATGGTGCGCGGGACGGTCGTGTTGCCGCACGGCACCGGCAAGTCGAAGCGCGTCGCGGTGATCGCCGGCGGCGACAAGTTGAAGGAGGCCGAGGAGGCCGGGGCGGACTACACCGGCGGCGAGGATCTCGTCGAGAAGATCCAGGGCGGCTTCCTCGATTTCGAGGCGCTCGTCGCGACGCCCGACATGATGCGGCTGGTGGGGCGGCTCGGAAAGATCCTCGGGCCGAAGGGGCTCATGCCCAATCCGAAGGCCGGGACGGTGACGATGGAGGTCGGAAAGGCGGTCCGCGAGATCAAGGGCGGCAAGGTGGAGTTCCGGGTGGACAAGACCTCGATCATCCACGCTTCGGTCGGCAAGACCTCCTTCGAGGAGAAGAAGCTCGAGGAGAACCTGGCGGCTTTCATCCGGGCGGTGCACCGGGCCAAGCCGGCCTCCGCCAAGGGCAAGTACTTTCGGACGGTTTCCGTGTCTTCGACCATGGGCCCCGGAATCGAGATCGACGCGGCCTCGGTCGAGGCGCTGTAGGAAGGGAGAGCGATGAACCGCACCGAGAAAGCCGCGGCGGTCGCGACACTGGAGAAGGACCTCGCGCAGGCGGGCAACGCGATCCTCTTCGGCTTCGCCGGGCTGAAAGTCACGGAAGTCACGGAGCTTCGGCGCCAGGTTCGCGGCGCCCAGTCCAAGTACGTGGTCGTGAAGAACACCCTGGCGCTTCGGGCGGTCAAGGGAACGCCGCTCGAGCAGATGTCCGCGTATTTCCAGGGACCGACCGCGGTGGCGTACAACTCGTCCAACCCGGTCGCCCTGGCGAAGGTCCTGACGACGTTCGCCAAGGCAAACCCGAACCTGGTCTTCAAGGGCGGCCTGGTCGAGGGTCGCCCCGTCGGGGCGGCGGAGATCCAGGCGATCGCGGACCTGCCCGGCCGCGAGGAGCTGGTGGCGCGGCTGCTCTTCCTGATGCAGTCGCCGATGCGCCGGCTCGTCACGGTCCTGAGCGGCCCGGTGCGCAACCTGGCCGGCGTGATGCACCAGATCGCGGAGCAGAAGGCGAAGTCGGGCGAAGCCGAGGCCGCTCCCGGCAACTGAGTTTGGAACCATCTTTCGAGAAGAAGGAGAAATCGAAATGGCGATGTCCGCGGAAAACTTCGTGAAGGAGATCGAGGCGATGACCGTTCTCGAGCTCAACACCCTCGTCAAGGCGCTCGAAGAGAAGTTCGGCGTCTCGGCGGCGGCGATGGCGATGCCCGTGGCGGCGGCCGGCGCGGCTTCGGCCGGAGCGGCCCCGGCCGAAGAGGAGAAGACCGAGTTCACCGTTCACCTGGCGGCCGTCGGCGACAAGATCAAGACGATCAAGGTCGTGCGCGAGGTCACCAGCCTCGGCCTCAAGGAGGCGAAGGACCTCGTGGACGGGGCCCCCGGGCTCCTGAAGGAGGGCGTCTCCAAGGAAGAGGCCGCCAACATCAAGAAGAAGTTCGAGGAGGTCGGGGCGAAGGTGGAGATCAAGTAGGCGTCGCGCCGAACAGCAGGAAACCGCAAGATCTGGCACTCGGAATATCGAATTGTTCTCATGGGTGGCCGCTCCGCGCGGCCGATGGGTCGGGGTCTGCGATCCCGACGCGCCGGACTCGTCCGGCCAGGAGCCTGAATGACTGAGGTCGCCGTCTCGTTCGAGAGGAAAAATTTTTCGAAGATCCGCTCGTTCATGGATCTTCCGAACCTGATCGACGTGCAGCGCCGCTCCTACGAGCGGTTCCTGCAGATGAACCTGCTGCCCGAGGAGCGGGAAGAGTCGGGTTTGCAGTCCGTCTTCACGAGCGTGTTCCCGTTCACGGACTTCCGGGGCGCCTGCGAGCTGCAGTTCGTCCGCTACTCGATCGGCAACTGGGAGTGCAAGTGCGGAAGGTTGAAGGGCCTGGAGCACCTGCGCATGGAGTGCCGGCATTGCGGCAAGCGCATCGTCACGGCGCACCCGCACGAGGAAGTGGTCTCCTGTCCGCATTGCGGCATGCAGAACCCCAACCGGGTGACCCTCTGCGACGTCTGCGGAAACCCCGTCGACCTGCAGATGAAGTACTCCGTGGCCGAGTGCCAGGAGCGGGGCATGACCTACTCGGTGCCCCTGAAGGTCACCTTCCGCCTCTTCGTCTACGACAAGGATCCCGAGACGGGCGTCAAGACGATGCGCGACGCCAAGGAGGAGGAGGTCTTCTTCGGCGACATCCCCCTGATGACCGAGCACGGCACGTTCGTCATCAACGGCACCGAGCGCGTGATCGTTTCGCAGCTCCACCGGTCTCCCGGCGTGTTCTTCACGCGCCAGTCGGCCCACGGGTTTCTCGCCAAGATCATCCCCTACCGCGGCTCCTGGGTGGAGTTCGAGTACGACCAGAAGGGGGTCCTGTTCGTCCGCATCGACCGCAAGCGCAAGTTCCCGGCCACGATCTTCCTGCGGGCCCTGGGCCTGGAGACGGACGAGGCGATCCTGCGGCAGTTCTACGCCGCCGTGCCGACGCGGTTCGAGCGCGGGCGGGCGCACCTGACGATCGGCAAGGAGGTGCTCCGCCAGGAAGACCTGAAGGAGCGCTACGCGCGCGTCAAGCGCGAGACGCGCCAGGTCTTCGCGGGCATCAAGCTCTCCGCCGAGGACCAGAAGGAGATCGGCCGCAAGGGGTCGATCGAGCGGTCGGTCGACGACGCGTCCGTCGAGAAGGCCTGCTTCCTCGCGGACGTCGTGGACCTCTCGACCGGCGAGGTGCTCTTCGAGGCGGGGCAGGAGCTCGGCCCCGATGCGATCGAGCAGTTGAAGGAGCGGGGCATCAAGGAGATCGAGCTCTGCTTCCCCGATTGGGACCTGTGCGGCGACATCCTCGTCAACACGATCCGCAAGGACACCCACAAGACCAAGAACGAGGCGATTCTGGAGATCTACCGGCGCCTGCGCCCGGGCGATCCTCCGACCTACGAGTCGGCCAAGAACCTCTTCGAGGGGATGTTCTTCGACCCGAAAAAGTACGACTTCTCCCGCGTGGGCCGGTTCAAGTTCAACATCAAGCTCGAGGCGGACTCCTCGGAGGACACGCGCACTCTGACGGCGCAGGACATCTACCGCGTGGTGGCGTACCTGCTTCGTTTGAAGCGCGACGTCGGCCGCACGGACGACATCGACAACCTCGGCAACCGCCGGGTGCGCTCGGTGGGAGAGCTGCTGGAGAACCAGTTCCGGATCGGCCTCGTGCGCATGGAGCGCGCGATCAAGGAAAAGATGTCCGTGCACCAGGACATCGACTCGGCGATGCCGCACGACCTGATCAACTCGAAGCCGGTCATCGCCTCCATCAAGGAGTTCTTCGGCTCCTCGCAGCTGTCGCAGTTCATGGACCAGACCAACCCGCTCTCGGAGGTGACGCACAAGCGCCGCCTCTCGGCGCTGGGGCCGGGCGGGCTCTCGCGCGAGCGGGCGGGCTTCGAAGTCCGCGACGTGCACCCGACTCACTACGGCCGCGTCTGCCCGATCGAGACTCCGGAAGGCCCGAACATCGGCCTGATCTCCTCGCTGTCCTGCTACGCCCGGATCAACGATTTCGGGTTCATCGAGACGCCCTACAAGAAGGTGGAAAAGGGGCGGGTGCTCGATCACTTCCAGGTCACGCAGGTCGGCGACACGTCCTACAAGCTCGGCCAGATCGTGGAGAAGCGGGAGCTCGACGAGGAGAACGAGCGCCTCAAGCGCGGCCACAAGAGGCAGGCCGACGCGGCGCCTTACGCCTTCTACCTCTCCGCGTGGGAGGAGGAGAACTACGTCATCGCCCAGGCCAACGCCGAGACCGATGCCTCGGGCCGCCTGAAGGACGACCGGGTCATCGCGCGATTCAACGGCGAGTTCATCACCGCCGAGCGGGACCGGGTGGACTACAAGGACATCTCTCCCAAGCAGCTCGTCTCGGTCGCCACGGCGCTGATCCCGTTCCTGGAGCACGACGACGCCAACCGCGCCCTGATGGGCTCGAACATGCAGCGGCAGGCCGTGCCCCTGCTCAAGGTCAAGTCGCCCCTGGTCGGCACCGGTCTCGAGGCGACCGTCGCCCGCGACTCGGGCGCCGTGGTCCTCGCCAAGCGCGGAGGCGTGGTGGACCAGGTCGACTCCGAGCGCATCATCGTGCGCGTCGAAGGGGGCGAGGCCGGCGGCAAGGAGTTCGGCGCGGACATCTACCCGCTGACCAAGTTCCGGCGCTCGAACCAGAACACCTGCATCAACCAGAAGCCGGTCATCGAGGAGGGGACGCGGGTCGAGCGGGGTCAGGTCCTGGCCGACGGCCCGTGCACGGAAAAAGGCGAGCTCGCCCTCGGCCGAAACATCCTGGTGGCCTTCATGCCGTGGCGCGGCTACAACTACGAGGACGCCATCCTGGTCTCCGAGCGTCTGGTGAAGGACGACTTCTTCACGTCGATCCACATCCAGGAGTTCGACATCGAGGCGCGTGACACCAAGCTCGGGCCCGAAGAGATCACGCGCGACATCCCCAACGTCGGGGAGGAAGCCCTGAAGGATCTCGACGAGAGCGGCATCATCCGCATCGGCGCCGAGGTGAAGCCTGGCGACGTGCTGGTCGGCAAGATCACTCCGAAGGGCGAGACCCAGCTCTCTCCCGAAGAGAAGCTGCTGCGCGCCATCTTCGGCGAGAAGGCCGGCGACGTCCGCGACAGCTCGCTGCGCGTGCCGCCGGGCGTGTCTGGCACCGTCATCAACGCCAAGGTCTTCAGCCGCAAGGGCGTCGAGAAGGACGAGCGCGCCAAGGCCATCGAGGAGATGGAGGAGGCGAAGCTCCTCAAGGACCAGAACGACGAGATCCGCATCATCCAGGACTCGGCGTACGGCAAGATCCGCAAGCTCCTCGTGGGGAAGGAGGTAGCGGGCCGGCTGGTCGACGACCAGGGAGCCCAGCTCCTGAAGAAGGGCGACGTGCTCACCGACGAGCTGCTCGACGGCGTGCCGCAGCGCTACTGGGGCGAGATCGCGGTCACGGGCGACGTGCAGGACCTCGCCCGCAAGATCATCGAGAACTTCGAGGAGCAGAAGGAGCTCGTGAAGCTCCTCTTCGGCGAGAAGATCGGCCGGCT
>JBLMXB010000143.1:0-23223 GCA_050257555.1 Hyphomicrobiales bacterium
CTCCTCGCGACCGGATACGAAGCGCTCTCGCCGTGGTCGAGCGCGTTCGGGAAGACGCACTGGCACGGCGACGCCAGCCGCCGCGTCGTCGCGATCACGTTCGACGACGGCCCGAACGGCGACGTCACCGGCCGGATCCTCGACATCCTGAAGCGGGAGCGCGTCCACGCGACGTTCTTCCTGGTCGGGGAGAACGTGCGGCGGGACCCCGCGACCGCGGCGCGGATCGCCCGCGAGGGCCACGTGGTCGGGAACCACTCCGACACGCATCCGATGGGGTTCGGACTGCTGCCGGCGGATACCATCCGGCGCGAGCTCGGCCGGGCGGAGCGGTCGATCGCCGCGGCCACGGGCGAGGCGCCCCGCTACTTCCGGCCGCCGCAGGGCATCCGATCCCCCTGGCTCTCGCAGGCGCTCGCGGCCGATTCGCTCGTCGACGTCACCTGGGACGACGCGCCGCGCGACTGGAACCGGCGGACCCCGGACGAGCTCGTGCGCGACACGATCGCCCACGCGCACCCCGGGGCGATCATCCTGCTCCACGACGGCCTCGAGAACGCCACCGGCATCTCCCGCGATCCGACGGTCGAGGCGCTCCCCGGCATCATCGAGGGGCTCCGCGCGAAGGGGTACGCGTTCGTCACGGTCGCCGATCTCCTCCGCGACGAGCCGGCGCTCGCGGCGGCACCCGGCTCCGGCGGGTCCAGCTCGCTCGCCGCGCGCTGAGCGGAGCGCAACGGGGCGGCCGTCTCGCGGGACCGGCGAAGGCGCCGAACCTGCGCGATCGTCAGTGGAGCCGCTTCCACGCCTCCACGGGATCGAAGAACGCCACGATCCCGTTCCGTTCGACGCGCTGCTTCAGGTACTTGGACTGCGGCACGGACGCGTGGTCGTACCGGATCCCGATCCAGTGGGCGTATTCGAGGCGCAGGCCGTACCCCCGCGTATCGTCCTGGATCAGACCCGTCGGGTCGTCGATGTGGCCGCGGCGGTACGAGAAGAGATTCAGCGCCGTGACTTCCCATCCCGAACGCGTGATCTTCGACTCGTACGGCGACGATCGATCGACTCGGTAGCGGGTCTCCTCCCGCGTGATGCCGAAGGCGAAGATCGGGAGGAAGAGGTCGGCCACCCAGGATCGTCCCTCGTCCCGCCAGCCCTGTTCCACTTGGAGCGGCACCGTGGCGCCCACGCGAGCCGACCAGCCTTTCCGGTCCTCTTCGGAGACCGGATCCGCGAGCCCGGCGATGTACGAGATCGAATCCTCCCCGTAGTTCCGCTGCGAGGCCCCGTACGCAAGGTCCAGTCTCAGCCGGGTGGATCGCTCGATTCCCGGGAGCGCGCCGGGATGGCCGATCGCGTCGTACGGGGTCAGGCGGACCCAGAGTCCGCGGTCCTTCTCCGTGACCTCGCCGCGGGCCGCCTGGCCGCTCAACTGGACGTAGGCCGGCGCCAGATCCACCAGGATGCGCTTCGTTGCGTGGCCGAGCGAGACGTCGCCGTAGCGGCTCACGGGATCGCCGCGGATCCCGAACAGCGACCCGATGGTCTCGACGGTCTGGACGACGCCGACGCCCACGCCGATGGACCGAATCGTCTCGAACGAGTCGAACTCGCCGATCGGGTTCCCATCCACATCGGTGGCGACGCTCTTGCCGTAATCGAGTCGGTCGATCCCGATTCCCTCGACCGGCTTTCCGGCGATGTCGATTCCGATCCCGCCGTAGCCGATCGCGATCCGGCGCGATCTGAAATAGACACCGCTGGCCAGATCCGGCACGAGCCGGGTCTTCCCCATCTCGAGGCGGAGACCCCGGCGCGCCGAGAGGAGCGCGGGATTCGCCCAATCCACGGCGTCGTCGCACCAGAAGAGCGCCACGCCCGACTGCCCCATGGCGGCCCCTTCGATCGACGCCGGGATGAAGGTGGATTGGGCGCCGCTCTCCGATTGGGCCGAGACGTCCGGCGCGGCGGCGAGGGCCGACAGCAAGAGCAGGGAGGCGACGAGCGCGGGGCCGGGGAAGCGGGGCATGACCACCTCCATCGAGTCCAGCGTGAGGCGGCGCCGGCGCCGCTCCACGCTGGCGGGAAGCGGGCCGGCGGGGGAGAGGAAGCCGGCTATTGGAAGTCCCGGATCAGGACGACGTCCGACGAGAGCTCGCCGTAGCCGAAGAGGATCCGCTTCCCGTCGCGGGACCACGCCGCGGCGAAGATCCGGCCGGTCTTGAAGTCGGTCAGGCGGGTCGCGTTCCGGCCGTCGGCGTCCACGACCCACAGGTTCGCCTGCTGTCCCTCGAGGCTCGTGAGCGCCACGCGCTTCCCGTCCGGGGACCGGTCGTAGCCGACGATGGCGCCGTGCGGCCAGTGGAAGAGGGGTTGCTCGGTGCCGCCCTTGGGATCGAGCTGGAAGACATCGGAGGCTTCGCGCCCGCGCCTGACGAATGCGATCTTCGAACCGTCCGGCGCCCAGTCCCACTGCTCGGCGTCGCTCGGCAGGACGATCGTCCCGAGCGTCGCGCCGTCGCCGGCAGAGACGAACCGGAGCGCGCGCCACGCGCGCCCGTCCTTCTCCACGAGGTCTCCGAGCGCGACCCTCGATCCATCCGGCGAGAATCCGAGTCCCGGGTTCATGCTCTTCCCCGAAGCGAAGAGGCGAGGGGCACCGCCCTCCCCGGGCACGGTCCAGATCTCGCCCGCACGCTCGGCTCGGCTGAAGAGCACCGTCGAGCCGTCCGGGCTGACGTCGGCGATCTGAACGTTCGGCAGATCGGTGAGCATCTTCGGATTCCCGCCGTCCCGGTCCATCCGGTAGATGTGGGAGACGAGGTCCGTCTCCCCGAACCGCGTCGAGAAGATCGAGGTCCCCGCGCTCCTCATGTCCCCGATGAATCCCCGCTCCGAGGTCAGGGCGCGCGGCTCTCCTCCATCCGGGGAGATCGAGAAGATCTGCGGCCGCCCGTCGCGCGGCGCGACATAGAGCACGCCGCCGCCGTCCGCCGGCGTGAACGTCCCGACGGCGTTGTCGCTCGACGACGTATTGGTGAGGGGCCGGGCGTCCGCGGCGCCTGCGGGAGCCGCCGACCAGATGTTTCCCGTGCGTTGCGTCCGGACGGCCGCGATCGTCCGTCCATCGGCCTGGACGCTCAGCGCGGCATAGTTGTTGACGTCGTTCGTGATCGCGTGCCAGGCCCCGTCGGGCAGGCTCAGGATCCCGATCTGGTTGACGAGCGATCGGCTCGGATCGAGACCCGCGATCACGAGGCCCTTTCCGTCGGGCAGCCAAACGGCCTCCCTCACGACCGGCCACGGAATCGGCGGCAACGACACGGTCTTGCCGTTCTTCGCCTCGTAGATCACGGTCCGCGGAAGAGGGCGGTCCTTCCCCTCGGTTTGGATTTGGATGACCGCGATCCGCGTGCCGTCGGGCGACCACGACGTCGAATTCGTCAGCATCGTCTCGCCCGGCTCCGTCTTCGCGACGATCCGCTCGTGCGCGGTGTCCAGGTCCGCGATGACGAGGTTGGTCATGGCGGCCTGCGGCAGCCCGCGCACGAACGCGACCTGCTTCCCGTCCGGAGAGAGCGCGATCCGGCTGTCCACGTCGAAGAGGCGCTTCGTGGATTGCCCGCCCAGGGACGGCACCTGGAACAGCGCGCTGTAGTTCGGCGTCTCGGGATCGCGGCCCAGATAGAAGAGGTAGTTGCTGTCGGCCGAGAAGCGGAGCCCGTGCGGCTCGTCCGACCGGTCGGAGAGGATCACGACGTCGCTCCCGGTGGCGACCTGACGCACGGTGACGTTCCGGTGACCGAGCGGACCGTTCACGTACGCGAGGTACCGGCCGTCCGGCGAGAGCACGGCGTCCTGCACGTCCCCCACGCTCGTCAGGGACGCGATGCGCATGGTCTGGGACGCTTGGTTCGCGCCGCCCCCGTGCCGCGTGAGTCCCCAGACACCGAGCGAGATCCCGGCGAGCCCGACGACGATCGCGCCGGCGATCAGCATCGTGCTCCGGCGTCCTCGCGGCTCGAGCGCTGCCGCGGCGCCCGACCCGACCGTGGCGGACGTGCCGGACGGCGACAGCGAGTCGTATTCGTCCACGATCTCGCGCAATTCGAGCGCCAGGTCCTTGGCCGACTGGAGCCGCTGCTCGGGATTCTTGGCGAGGCAGCGCCGGATCAGCCGCCGCACCTCGGCGGGAGCGTCGACGTTCAGCTCCTCCACGGGGCGCGGCTTGTCGTGGAGGATCCGGTGCATCGTCTCGACGTCCGAGTCGGCGACGAACGGCTTCGTCCGCGTCGCGGCCTCGTAGAGGATCGTCCCGAAGGAGAAGATGTCGGAGCGATGGTCCACCGCCTTCCCCTGCACCTGCTCCGGCGACATGTAGCCGACCGTTCCCATCACGACGCCGGCGCGGGTCCCCTCCTCCGCCTGCGTGGCGCCCTGGGTCGCGTCCCCCTCCGCGGCACCGCGCTCGGTCAGCTTCGCCAGGCCGAAGTCGAGGATCTTCGTGAAGCCGTCCTTCGAGACCATGATGTTGCTCGGCTTGAGATCCCGGTGGACGATCCCGGCGGCGTGCGCCTTGGCGAGCCCCTCGGCCGCCTGCGCCAGGTAGCCGAGCAGCGTCCTCAAGTCGGTCTTGTCGTGATGGATCTTCGTCCCGAGCGTCTCGCCGGAGACGAGCTCCATCGAGATGTAGTGGACCGAGCTCGATCCGGCGTCCGGCGCCGCGCCCGCGGCCGGGCGGATCGCGTCCTGGCCGATCTCGTAGATCGTGACGATGTTCGGGTGGTTGAGCGACGAGGCCGACTTGGCCTCGCGGATGAAGCGGCGCACGCGCTCCTCGCTCCGCGTCAGCTCGGGCGGGAGCACCTTGAGCGCCACGCTCCGCTCGAGCGACTGGTCCTGCGCCAGATAGACCTCGCCCATGCCGCCCGCGGCGAGCGGGCTCACGATGCGGTAGTGCGCGATCTGGTCTTCGGGCTGGAGGGCGCGGGCGGCTTTCACAGCGGGCCAGGATACCCGCGATCGGGGCGGGACGCACCCCCGGAAATGCCGCGGTTACGGGCGGCCCTCGGGTGCGCGGTCGCCGGCGGGCGGGCCCCCGCGCTCGCCGCGCCGGCGCGTGTAGACCGTGCGGTACTCGAGCGCGAGGATCACGCGGCAGTCGCCGCAGTCGTCCTCCACCTGCTCGGGGCGCACGGGATCGGCGGCGACCTCGAAGCCGGCCTCCTCGTAGAGGCGGACGTACTCCTCGGCGCGGCGCGCCTCGATCGTGAACCGGCGCTCCCAGCCCGCCGCGAGGCGCTCCGGATCGGGGCGGATGCGCGACGAAGCGGCCACGCGCGCGGCCTCCGCGCGCACGAGATCGGAGAGCGGGTCGCTCACGCGCCCGGCTCCGGGCCGCCCGGAGGCGTCGCGGCACCCGCGGCCGCGCCCGGCCCGACGCTCAGCCGCGCGAGCCGCACGTGCCCGAGCCGGGCCGCCCCGAGCGCCGAGACGAACTGGACCAGGTCCCCTTCGGGCACGTTGACGCCCGCGTGCAGCGACTCGCGCGCCACGCGGACCATCGTCTCGAAGCGGAGGATCCCGCCGATCAGCGTGAACTCCGGCTCCATCTTCACCCGCTTCATGAGCTGCACGGAGCGGTAGACGAGCGAGACGATCGCGCCGTGCATGATGTCGGCCGGCGCGATCCCCTGCGAGAGGTGGTTGATCACCTCGGACTCCGCGAAGACCGCGCAGACGCCCGAGATCGACGGGTACTCCTTCGACGTCGCGACCAGCGGCCCGATCTCCTCGGTGGTGTAGCCCATGTACCGGGCGGTCTTCTCGAGGAAGGCCCCCGTGCCCGCGGCGCACTTGTCGTTGAGCCGGAACGACTTCACCTTCGCCAGGTCGTCGAGGCGGCTCGCCTTCATGGTCTGCCCCCCGACGTCGAGCACCGTCCGCGTCCCCGGGAAGAGGAACGTGGCGCCGCGCGCCGACGCCGTGATGTCGGTCACGTGGAGATCGGCGAACGACGCCTGGTGGCGGCCGAAGCCGGTCGCCACGACCGCCGCGACGTCGCGGCGCCCGACGCCCGACGCCGCGCACGCGCGCTCGAGCGTTCCCTCCGCCGCCTCGGTCAGCCGGAAGCCGGTGGGCGCCACGGCGCGTCCGAGCATCCGGCCGTCGTCCGCGAGGAGGAGCGCCTTCGTGTACGTCGATCCGACGTCGATGCCGGCGGTGATCGTCATGACGCCCCCTGCCGCGCGCGCGCCGGGGCCCGGCTCGCCAGGATGTGGTCGCGGGCGAAGAGCGCCGCGCCGAGCGCGCCCATGTAGTGCGAGTCGTCGCTCACGTTCACGCGGAGCTTGAGCTCGCGGTTCAGGCACTCGATCATCGCCTCGTTCTTCGCGACGCCGCCGGTGAACGTGATCTCCTCCTCGACGCCGACGCGCCAGAGGAGCCCGACCGAGCGGGACGCGATCGACTGATGGACGCCGAGGAGGATGTCCTCGATCCGCTTCCCCTTCCCGAGCCACGAGAGGACCTCGGTCTCGGCGAAGACCGTGCACGTCGTGCTGATCTTCACCGGACGCTCCCCGCGGAGCGCCGTGCGGCCGAGGTCCTCGAGCGGGATGTCGAGGGCCGAGGAGGCGGCGCCCAAGAACCGCCCCGTCCCGGCCGCACACTTGTCGTTCATGCAGAAGTCGACGATCTCCCCGCGGGCGGAGACGCGGATCGCCTTCGTGTCCTGGCCGCCCATGTCGACGACCGTGCGGGTCTTCGGGAACATGTGCACCGCGCCGCGTCCGTGGCAGCTGATCTCCGTCACCTGCGTGTTCCCGAACGTGACCTTGTACCGGCCGTACCCGGTCCCGACCACGTACTCGACCTCCTCCTCGCGGAGATCGGCGGCGGCCAGCGCCTCCTGGAACGCCGTCTCGGCGGCGCGCATGACGTTCGCGCCCGTCGCCGTGAGGGCGCGCCCCACGATCGCGCCTTCCTCGTCGACGATCACCGCCTTGGTCTGCGTCGATCCGACGTCCACGCCCGCGGCGTACGCCATCGATCCTCCCCCTCGTTCGGTCAGTCGCGCCCGGCCGCGGCGATCTGGCGGCGCGACGCGAGCCCTTCGAAGAACGCGTCGACCCGGTTCTTGAGCTGCGCCTCCGAGACCACGCGCCGGTCCATCATGTCCGACTCGACGAAGAGGCTCGGGATGTCCCGCCGCTCCATCAGGGCGCGCCGGTTGTCGGCGAGCCCGGTCGAGACGGTGCGGCAGCTCTTGATCGGGTGGAAGACGATGCCGTCGGCGGCGTATTCGTCGATCATCGTCGCGAGCGCCCGCGTCTGGAAGAACATGCTGTCCATCGAATCGCGCACCCCGAGGAGGAGCCCCTCGGCGAGGCTCTCGATCGGGTGCGCGAGGTCGTACTCGAAGCCGAGGTTCGAGCCGCCCGACGCGAACCAGAGGTACGTCGAGTTCACGAACGTGCCGCCGTGCTCGGTGAAGAGCTCGGTGAACCGGCGGAAGATCGGATAGCAGGGCACGCCGACGAAGATCAGGCGGTACCGCTCGTCCACGAGCGTCCCGATCCCGCGCGCCTGCTTCAGCTCCATCTCCTCCACCAGATCGTCGAAGTAGCGCGCCCCGTCGGCCGCGCCGCGGAGCCCGTTCGAGACGCCGAGGTAGATCGTCCCGTCGGAGAGCGCGTTGAAGAGCGACGGGCGGCTCCGGTTCAGCTCGAGCACGCGCTTCCAGCCACGGTTCATCGTGTTGGCATGCCCGAGATACTCGCGGAGGCGGTCGACGTCGAACGGTTTTCCCGTGACCTCCGTCAGGAGGTCGATCAGCTCCGTCAGCTGGGCCGCGACGTACCGCCGGTCGTTCTCGAAGTCCGGATCGCCCCGGCCGGGGAGGAGCCCGTCGGCGCGGGCGCCCGGCACGTCGATCACGGCGACCGGCATCCCGTACATCCGCTCCCAGATCTCCGCCCACTTGATGTACGTGTTGCACGCGTTCGTCAGCACCGCGACGGACGGCTTCGGGATCCGGCCCATCGGCAGCTCCCCGCCGCGCCGCTGCGTGGCCACGTCGGCCTTCACGTAGCCGCAGATGTCGGGCGAGTAGCCGATGTCCTCCGCCTCGTTCAGGTACTCGTGCGCGACCTTCCGCACGGCGGTCTGGAGCGAGTTGATCTCCGGGAAGACGACCGGCAGGTCGAAGACCCGGAGGAGCTCCCCCAGGCTCCCCATCACGAACACGTACGCCGCGCCGCGGCCCTCCTCGGCGGCACGCGTCAGCTCGTCGAACCAGACCCGGAACAGGCGCGCCCCCTCGCGGTTCCCCCGCCCGACGATGCCCGGGTCCTCCGGATGTTCGGTCATCGGCACGCTCCTCAGTCGAACAGCAGGTTCTCGACGAACGTCTCGAGCTGGATCTCGAGCTGCTCGAACGTCGTCATGTTCTCCTCGAACTCGGTCACGAAGTACGGCACCTTGGCCTCGTCGAGCGCGTGCACGTACGCGACCTGCTCCTCGAGCCCCGGCTCGCACATCTTGGCGGCGGACACGATGGCCGCGCGGGCGCCGGCCCCTTCGATCCGCTCGAGCAGCATCCTCTCCTTGGGCTTCCGCGGATCGTGCTGCACCGGGCTGTACGTCGAGCGCTCGAGGTACGCGGCCGCCAGGTCGCGGAGCGGGTCGTCGCCCGCCGGAACGTCCTCGCGGATCCAGCGGAGCCCGATCAGGAAGTCGTCGTCCACGATGTAGCACGACCGGCCGATCGAGCGGATCAGGTCGAGCGGGGGCTGCTCGCAGAAGGCCCCCTCGAAGACCACCCGGATCCGGTCCTGCGCGTGCACCGGGCGCGCGCGGAGGAGCGGCAGCGCGACCCGGAGGAGCTCGTTGTGCTCCTCGCGCGGCACGAGCCCGCCCACCGCCACCAGCGCGTACGCCTCGTGCGCGGCGAGCCTCCAGGGAGTCTCCCGCTTGAGCGCGTACAGCTCGCGGAGCAGGGCCCGGTTCTCGTTGAAGACCGCGATCGAGCGCCGGAGCGCCCCGTCGTCCGCCTCGCGGCCCACGATCGCCGCGATCGTGCGGCGGAGCCGGTCGTACTCGCCGCGGAGGTACGTCGCGGCGCTCGGCGAGGCGGCGTTCTGCGGCAGGTAGAGGATCTGGCAGGGGTACGGGAGATTTCGGCCCCAGACCGCGGCCAGGTTCCGGGCCGCGTCGCAGATCGGATGCGTGACGAAGAGGTCGAGCGCGACCCGCCCCGAGAGCGCGGTCTCGAGCGACGTCTTGATGATCGAGCAGAGGTAGGAGCCGAATCGCGAGTCGGCCTGTCCCGCCTCGATCGGCGCGCCGCGCACCTTGAACGGCAGGCACCCCGCGGCGTGCGCGATCTCCTCCGGGAAGTAGACCTGGAAGTGGCCGACCACGCGTCCCCCCTGCGCGCGCCAGCGCCGGACCGTCGGGAAGTCGGGATCCTCGACCAGGTCGAGGCAGGCGCGGAGCATGCCGTCGAGGTCGCGCCCCTGCCACTCCGGGAAGACGCGCGCGCGGGTCACCGGTGCCTCCACGCCGCGGCCCGCTTCTCCACGAACGCGGTCAGCCCTTCGAGCGCGTCCTCCGTGCGCATCAGCTCGTCCTTGTAGATCGCGCCGGCGGCCTCGATCGCCTCCGTGCGGTCGTGCCCGGCCGCGGCGCGCATCGTGCGCTTCGTGAGCCGAAGCGCCGGCGCGCTCCATCGCGCGATCCGGCCGGCCAGCGCCCGCGCCTCCTCCTCCACCCGGTCGTCGGGCACGACCCGCTGCACGAGGCCCATCGCTCGCGCGCGCTCCGCGTGGATCACGTCGCCGAGGTAGAGGATCTCGGCGGCGGCGCCCGGTCCCGCAAGTCGCGGGAGGAGCACGCAGGCGGCGGGCGCCGTCACGGCGAGCCGGATCTCCGGCTGCCCGAACGAAGCGCCCTCCCCCGCGACGATCATGTCGGCCGCCTGAACCAGCTCGAAGCCGCCGCCGAGGCAGCGGCCGCGCACGGCCGCGATCACCGGGAGCGGGAACGCGGCGATCGCCTCCACGGTCCCGAGGAACTCGGGGATCATCGCCTCGAAGGCGGGCGGCAGGTGCTCGCCCACGTCCGCGCCGGCGGAGAAGTCCTTCCCTGCCGCCGTCAGCACCGCCGCGCGGAGGTCGCTCCTCCCCCCGAGCGCCGCGAGCGCGTCGCGGAGCTCGCGGGCGAGCGACCGCGTGATCACGTTGAGCGGCGGCCGGTCGAGCGTGATCGTCGCCACGCCCCCGTCCACGGCGGTCCGCACCAGGCGTTCGGTCGCTTCGCTCACAGGTACTGCCCTCCGTCCACGCGCACGACCTCGCCGGTCAGGTGGCGCGCGCGGTCCGAGCAGAGGAACACGATCATGGCCGCGCAGTCCTCCGGCTCCGCGAGCGTCCCGGTCAACGTCTCGCCGCGCGCGATCTCGATCGCCTTGGGGGGAAGCCCCACCGTCATCGGCGTGCGGACCATGCCGGGCGCCACGACGTTCACGGTCACGTGGAAGCGGCCGAGCTCGCGCGCGAGGGTCTTCGAGAGCGCGATCATGCCGCCCTTCGACGCCGCGTAGTTGGCCTGGCCGAACTTTCCCCGGAGCCCGTTGATCGACGACACGTTCACGATCCGGCCCCACCCGCGCTCCCGCATCACGATCGCCGCGGCGCGGTTCCAGTGGAAGCAGCCGGTCAGGTTCACGCCGAGGACGTCGTCCCACTGCGCCCCGGTCATCTTCCAGCTCACCGCGTCCTCGTTGATCCCGGCGCTGTAGACCAGGATGTCGAGCCTCCCGAACGCGCCAACCACCTCGGCCACGCCCGACTCGGCGGCGGCCGCGCTCCGCACGTCGGTCCAGACGTACCGCGACCGCCGGCCGGTCGCGGCAACCTTCGCCAGCACCTCCTCCGCCTCCTCCACCGGCCGCCGATCGACGAGCGCCACGTCGCACCCCTCCTGCGCGAGCGCCAGCGCCGTGGCGGCCCCGATCCCCGAGGCGCCCCCGGTCACGATCGCCGCGCGATCCGCGAGCCCGAGATCCATCGTCGTTCCGCCGTCGCGCGCGGCTCAGCCGCGCGCCGCCTCCGTCTGGCACTGGGGCGAGATCGCGCGGAAGAGCTCGTCGTCCCAGGGATGCCCCTCCGCCAGCATCTGGCGGAGCCGGATGAAGTCGACCTCGCGCCGTCCCTTCGGCCCCTCGTTGAACGCGCGGAATCCGGCGCGCGCCTCGGTCATCATGTTCAGGGAGAGCCACTCGCGGTTCGTGATGGCGTTCAGGTCCCAGTGGCGCTGCTTGTGCTTCCGCACGCCGTTCACGGTCTTCGAGACGCAGTCCGGCATCAGCATCAGGATCTTCGTGCAGAGCGCCTCGACGGCTTCGTCGAGGAGCGTGAAATCGACGGTCGCGCGCGCGAACGTCTCCTTCGCCGCCGCCGCGTCGGCGCCGGTCTTGAACTCGCCGTGCACGATCCGGCCGAACTCGTCGGTCATCCGGTCGGTCACGACGAGCGGGTTCGGGATCCAGGCCCCGTCGAGCCGGAGCGCCGGCACGATCTCGTTCACCAGGCCGATCCGGAGCGCCTTGTGCGCGCTCCACGTCTCGCAGAGCACCGCGCTCTCCATCGCGTGCGCGAACCCGACGTAGAGCGGCAGGAAGTCGGTGGAGCCGCCGTCCGGAGCCGAGCCGTGCTTCGGACCCGCCTGGCCGAAGCGCGCGGTGTCCGCGGCGATGCTGAAGTCGCACGCCATGCCGATCTCCTGGCCGCCCGCGATCCGCATCCCGTTCACGCGGTTCACCACCGGCTTGTCGCACCGGAGGATCGCGTCGATCATGTCGTTGAAGACGCGCATGTACTGCTTGTACTCCTGCGGATTGCCCGCGTAGTACTCGGCGTACTCCTTCGTGTTGCCGCCGGTACAGAACGCCTTGTCGCCGCTCCCCGTGAAGACGACGCAGACGACGCTCCGGTCCATGCTCGCGTGACGGAACGCGAGGCCCACTTCCAGGGCCATCTCCGTCGTGTAGCTGTTCATCTGGGAAGGATTGTCGAGGACGATCCAGGCGTTCACGAGGCCGGGAACCGGGTTCCCCCGCGGATCGAGGGCCGGTCTCCGTTCGTACCGAATGTGCTGGAACCGGTGGTCCGGGTCCGGCGCGTGGTTCTTCAGCATCGCGTCTCTCCTTCGCGCGCGCGCGATCGGGTCAGGGCGTGGACGGCGTGCCGGGCGTCAGGATCGCCCGGCGCGCGAGCTCGTGGTCCGCCACCCGCCGGAGCACGTCGACTCCCTCCCCCAGCGAATGGCGCTCGATGAACGGCTTCAGCGTGACGCGTCCGGACGTGACGAGCCGGAGCGCGTCGGGATAGAGCTCGGGACGGCACCCCCACGTGCCCTGGACGGTCGCGTCGAAGGCCATGAGGTTGCTCAGGCGGATCTCGATCTTGCCGAGCGTGAATCCGACGACCATCAGGACGCCCGTCGTGCCGAGGAGCCCGAACGCGGTCTCCTGCCCCGCCGTGTGCCCCGAGCACTCGTAGAGCTTCCACCCGGTGTCCGGGCAGCCCCATTCCTTCGCCCGGGCGGCGATCTCCTTCTTCAGTGACTTGAAGTCGGTGGACTTCGGATTCGCGGTGAGCGACGCGCCGTGGGGCGCGATGGCGGCGAGCTTCGCGTCGTCCACGTCGAGCGCGACGACGCGCGCGCCGAGGGCGGCCGCGATCTGGACCGCGTACCCGCCGACGCCGCCCGCCCCGATCACGATCGCGAGGTCGCCCGCCCGGAGGCCGCTCCGGACCGCGGCCTGGTACGGCGTCGTCACGGCGTCGGCGATCACCGAGAGGTCGGCGAGGTCGTAGCCGCCGCGGTCCTCCACCGGGCAGAGCCCGCGCGCGGGGACGGCGACGCGCTCGGCGAACCCGCCGTCCATGTCGTTTCCCGGCATCTTCTGCTTCCGGCAGGCGTTCCCGCGCCCGTCCTTGCAGAGGTCGCAATCGCCGCACGGGATGACCGACGGAACGATCACGTCGCGGCCGATCCAGGCCTCGTGCGCCGGCGCGGCGTCCACCACGGTTCCGCTCACCTCGTGGCCGAGCGTGAGCGGGAGGGGATGGCGCGTCGGGACGCCGTCCCGCCAGAACCCGATGTCGGTGTGGCAGACGCCGCATCCGGCGACGCGGACGACGACCTCGTCGGCCGCGGGGACGGGCTCGGGGACGTCCTGCAATTCCAGCGGCCCTCCGGCCGCGGTCAGTCGCACCGCCTTCATGACGCTTCCTTTCGTCGCAGGGTCGCCCGGACGCGGGCCCGGGCGCGCGGGCGCGCCGGGACCGGCGCGAGCCCTTCGAGGAGCTGATCGGCGAACCGCTCGCCCAGCTCGTCCGCGTGGAGCGAGCCGCCGGGCCGGTACCAGCGCGCGATCCAGTTGATCGCGCCGAGGATGGCGAACGTCGAGACCTTCGGATCGACGTCCCGGAACGTGCCGTCGCGGACGCCCTGCGCCAGGATCCGCCGGAGCTCCCGCTCGTACCGGTCGCGCGCCGCGATGATCTCGGCCTGGCGCTCCGGCGAGAACGCCGTCACCTCGAAGGCGAGCGGCGAGCCCTGGAGCGTGTCGGTCATGACGCGGACGTGCTCCCGGATGACGTGGCGGAGCCGGTCGCGCGGCGATCCGCGGCGCCGCGCCTCGCTCAGGATGCGGTCGAGCGCCTCGAGCGACTCCCGGTGGCATTCGTAGAGGATCGCTTCCTTGTCGGGGAAGTAGTGGTAGAGGGCCGTCTTCCGGATGTCGAGACGGCTCGCGATGTCCTCGAGGGTGGTGGCGTGGTAGCCGTGCTCTCGGAAGGCGCGGAGGGCCGCGTGGAGGATCTCCTCGCGACGCCGCGCCCGCTTCGCGTGCACGCGCGGCGATGGGACCGCTGTCGTCGTCATGCCGTCTCCTGCCCCGTTCGAATCGTGGGTCGAACTTTGAATCACGATTCAAACACGGCGAGGGGGCCGGCGCGCGCGGTACGGAGGGCCCACGGCGCGTGCGACCTTGGTAGGCGCGCGGCCGGCGGCGCGCGCGCGCCCGCGCGGATCCTCGCCGCCGGCCCCGCCGCGCGATCCGGCGCTCCCGAATCCCCCGCGCGCGGCCCGGAGCGCTTTGGTACGATCCCCCATCGGCGGCCCGTGCGCGGCCGTCGCGACCCGGTCCCGGAGGAGTCCGTGCCCCAGACGCTGCATGCCGGAAGCAAGCTCGGCCCCTACGAGATCGTCGATCTGATCGGCGCCGGCGGCATGGGCGAGGTCTACCGCGCGCGCGACGGACGCCTCGCGCGCGACGTCGCGGTGAAGGTCCTGCCGCCCGCGTTCGCCGCGGACGCCGACCGCCTCCGCCGCTTCGAGCAGGAGGCCCGATCCGCCGGCCGGATCAACCACCCGAACATCGTCGCGGTCTACGACGTCGGGGCGCACGAGGGGCGCCCGTACCTGGTGACCGAGTACCTCTCGGGCGAGACGCTCCGCCAGCGCCTCGCGCCCGGGCCGATTCCCGTCCGGAAGGCGGTCGAGATCGCGATCGCGCTCGCCACCGGCCTCGCGGCGGCGCACGAGCAGGGGATCGTGCACCGCGACCTCAAGCCCGAGAACGTTTTCCTGACGACCGACGGACGGGTGAAGATCCTCGACTTCGGCCTCGCCAAGCTGACGCGCCCGGACGTCGCGGGCGACGCGCGCACGGGGCCCACGGCCCCCGCCGCGACGGCTCCCGCCGACACCGGCCCGGGCGCCGTCTGGGGCACGGCCGGATACATGTCGCCCGAGCAGGTCCGCGCGCAGCCGATCGACCACCGATCCGACCTCTTCTCCTTCGGCGTGATCCTGTACGAGATGCTCTCGGGGCGGCGCGCGTTCCGCGGCGAGTCCCCCGCCGACACGATGAGCGCGATCCTGCGCGAGGATCCGCCCGACCTGACGACGGTGGACGGCGAGATCCCGCTCGCGCTCGAGCGGATCGTCCGCCACTGCATCGAGAAGTCGCCCGGAGAGCGGTTCCGCTCCGCGCACGACCTCGCGTTCCAACTCGAGAACCTCTCGAGCCTGACCGGCTCGGGGCCGGCGGCCGGTCTCGAGGCACCCGCCGACGGGATCGGCGCGAAGCGCGAGACGACGTACTTCGATCTCCTGACGTACCGCCGCGGCCCCCTCTGGAGCGCCCGGTTCGCGCCCGACGGCCTGACGATCCTCTACAGCGCCGCATGGGACGGCGAGTCCGCGCGCCTCTACATGAGGCGGACGGAGAATCCGGACGCGATCCCGCTCCCGCTGGAGGGGGTCCTCCAAGCCGTCTCCCGGAGCGGTGAGGTGGCGTGCCTCCTCCAGGCGACCCCGGCGCACAACGGCGTCTTCCGCGGCACGCTCGCGATCGCGCCGATGTTCGGCGGCGCGCCGCGGCCGGTCGCCGAGGCGATCCAGGGCGCCGACTTCGGTCCGGGGCCGAATCAGGTCCTCGTCGTCCGCGTCGTGGACGGCCGCGACCGGATCGAGTTCCCGATCGGCACGACGCGATACGAGTCGGACGGCCACGTGAGCCACGTCCGGCTCTCGCCCCGCGCCGACCGGATCGCCTTCTTCGATCACCCCCACCCGGGCGACGACCGCGGATGCGTTGCCGTCGTGGATCTCGGCGGGACGTACCGGGCGCTGACGGCCGAATGGACGAGCGGGCAGGGGCTCGCCTGGTCCCCGGACGGCGCGGAGATCCTCTTCACCGCGGCCGAGGCCGGGAGCACGCGGTCGCTCTACGCGGTCGGCCTCGACGGATCGCAGCGATTCGTCTCGGGGTTCCCGGGCACGGTCCGACTCCACGACGTCGCCCCGGACGGCCGTCTCCTTCTCACCCGGGACGCCGTCCGGATCGGGCTGAGTGGGAAGGCGTCCGGGGAGTCCGCGGAACGGGATCTCTCCTGGCTCGACTGGTCGCTGGTCGCGGACGTCTCGCGCGATGGCCGGACCGTCCTCTTCGACGAGGAGAACGAACAGGTCGGGCGCAACTACCGGGTCTGCATCCGGGGGCTCGACGGCTCGCCGGTCGTCCAGCTGGGCGAGGGACGGGCGTGCGCCCTGTCGCCCGACGGGCGATGGGCTCTCTCCGTCCTTCCGACCCCCGAATCGCCGATCCGCCTCATCCCGACGGGTCCGGGGACGCCCCGGGAGATCACCGGCGAGGGGATTCGCTTCAACGCCCGGGCCTGGTGGCTCGACGACGGCCGCGAGGTCTTCGTCCTGGGGCGCGACGCGACGAATCGGCGGCATCTCTTTCGGATCGACCTCGAGACGGAGGCGCGGACCGAGATCGGTCTCCCGCTCCTCGACGAGCAATCGATCTCCACTTCCCGGGCGGGAGCGCTCACGATCTCCCGCGACGGAGCGACCGCGGTGGTGCGGGACGACCAGGAAGTGACGCACGTGGTACGCTTTTCCGATGGATCGGCGCGGCGTCTCGCCGGCGTCGAGCCCGACGAGATCGCGTGGACGTTCACGGACGATGGCCGCGGTGTCTTCGTGATCCCGCGCCGCGGGCACCCGTGGACCGTCCACCGGGTCGATCTGGAGTCGGGCGAGCGCACGCCGGTCGCGACGCTCTCCCCCGTCGAGTCGGGCGGCATCCTCGCGGTCTTCAGCCTCCGGGTCGCGCTCGACGGCGAGGCGTACGTCTACAGCTACAACCGCGTCCTGAGCGAGCTCTACGTGGTCCGGGGGCTCCGATAGGTTGGGCGGCGTCCCGTCCCCCGCCTCCCTGGCCGAGCAGGGCGCGGATCTCGTCGCGAAGGGCTTCTCCCTCTACCTGAACCGCTTCCGCGCGCTGACCCGCGACGCCCGCGACAACTTCGAGCGGCGCGACTGGGCCGCGGCGCAACGCGACTCCCGGCTCCGCCTCGAGCTCTACGGCGGCTTCGTCGTGCAATCGCTCGGCGCGGTGCGCGACCTCCTGGGCGAGCGGCTCGAGGACCGAGGGGTCTGGACGGCGATCCGGGACGCGTACGTCGCGCGGGCGGCGGACGCCACGGAACCCGAGCTGATGGAGACGTTCTTCAACTCGAACGTGCGGCGGATCTTCCACACCGTCGGCGTCGATCCGTCGCTGGAGTTCGTCCACTCGGAGGCGGCGGCGCCGCGGTACGCGCCGCCGTGGAGCTTCACGACCGTCTATGGGCGGCACGACTCGCTCGAGAACGTCCTCCGCCGCGCCCTTCGGGATCTCCCGTTCCAGATCGCCTGGGAGGACCTCGAGGGTGACGCCGCCCGCGCCGCGCAGGCCGTCGCGCGGACCGTCGGCGGCGATCGCGTGTCCGCAATCGAGCTGGTCCGCGCGCCGTTCTACCGCGGCAAGGGCGCGTACCTCGTCGGTCAGGTCCACCGGGACGGCGGGCGCGTGCCGCTCGTCCTCGCGCTCCGGAACCCGGACGGGCGGGTGCTCCTCGACGCCACGCTGCTCGATGAGAACGAGATCTCGGTCGTCTTCAGCTTCGCGCACGCGTACTTCCTGGTCGACCTGGAGCGGCCGAAGGAGATGATCGAATTCCTCGCCACGCTCCTCCCCCGGAAGCCGCTCCACGACCTCTGGAGCTCGATCGGGTTCCACCGCCACGCGAAGACGGTGCTCTACCGGCAGATCCTCCGGCGGCTCGCGGACTCCGAGGACCGGTTCCGCGTGGCGCCCGGCCAGCGCGGCCTCGTCATGATCGTCTTCGTGCTCCCCGGGCTCGACGTCGTGTTCAAGGTGATCCGCGACCGCTTCCCGCCGCCCAAGACCGTGACGCACCGGGAGGTCCGCGAGAAGTACCGCCTGGTCTTCCGGCACGACCGCGCGGGACGCCTCGTCGACGCGCAGGAGTTCGAGCACCTCGAGTTCCCGGCGGCGCGGTTCGATCCGGCGCTCCTCGACGAGCTCCTGACGGGCGCGTCGGAGACGGTCTCCCTCCGGGGCGATCGCGTGGCGTTCCGCCACCTCTACACCGAGCGGCGGCTGATCCCGCTCGATCTCTACCTCCAGGGCGCTTCGGCGGCCGCGGCGCGCGGAGCGGTCCTCGACTACGGTCAGGTGCTCAAGGACCTCGCCGCCACGAACATCTTCCCCGGGGACATGCTGCTCAAGAACTTCGGGGTCTCGCGCCACGGGCGCGTGATCTTCTACGACTACGACGAGCTCTGTCTCCTCACCGACTGCCGCTTCCGCGAGCTCCCCGCCGCGGCGACGACGGAGGAGGAAGTCGCGTCCGAACCGTGGTATTTTGTCGGGGAGCACGACATCTTTCCGGAGGAGTTCCGGTCGTTCCTCGGACTCCGCGGAGACCTGCTCGACGTCTTCCTCGCGGCGCACCGGGAGCTGCTCGCGCCCGGGTTCTGGCGCCGGATGCAGGACCTCCACCGGAACGGCGTCGTGCCCGACATCTACCCCTACCCCGCGGCCCGCCGGCTCCGCGCCGGCGACGCGCGCCGGGACACGCATTGAGGCCGCGCGCCGCGCGGCGGGAGGAGAATCCGCCATGAGCCTCGCCCAGGGCGAAGCCATCACGCTGAAGAACGGCACGATGTCGGTGCCGACCCATCCGATCATCCCCTTCATCGAGGGCGACGGCACCGGCCCCGACATCTGGCGCGCCTCCGTCCGCGTGTTCGACGCGGCCGTCGAGAAGGCGTACGGCGGCAAGCGGAAGATCCTGTGGCACGAGGTGCTGGCCGGCCAGAAGGCGTTCGACCAGACGGGGAGCTGGCTCCCCGACGCCACGCTCGACGCGTTCCGCACGTACCTGGTCGGGATCAAGGGTCCGCTCACGACGCCGATCGGCGGCGGCATCCGCTCGCTGAACGTCGCGCTCCGCCAGATCCTCGATCTCTACGTCTGCCTCCGCCCGGTGCGCTGGTTCCAGGGCGTTCCCTCGCCCGTGCGGGCGCCCGAGAAGGTGGACATGGTGATCTTCCGCGAGAACACCGAGGACATCTACGCCGGGATCGAGTTCGCCGAAGGGACCGAGGACGCGGCCAAGGTGCTCGAGTTCCTGAAGCGGGAGTTCCCGTCCAGCTACAAGAAGGTCCGTTTCCCCGGCTCGACGGCCGTCGGCGTGAAGCCGGTCTCCCGTGAGGGGAGCGAGCGGCTGGCCCGCGCCGCGATCGAGTACGCCATCCGCCACGAGCGGAAGAGCGTCACGTTCGTCCACAAGGGGAACATCATGAAGTTCACCGAGGGGGCGTTCCGGAACTGGGGCTACGCGCTCGCGGAGCGCGAGTTCGGCGCGCAGACGTACACGTGGGAGCAGTGGGGACGGACGCGCGAGGCCAAGGGCGAGGAGGCGGCGAACGCGGAGCAGAAGGCGGCACTCGCCGCCGGCCGCGTGCTGGTCAAGGACGCGATCGCCGACATCACGCTCCAGCAGGTGCTGACCCGCCCCGACGAGTTCGACGTGATCGCGACCCTCAACCTGAACGGCGACTACCTCTCCGACGCGCTCGCCGCGCAGGTGGGGGGCATCGGGATCGCCCCGGGCGGGAACATCAACTACGTCACGGGCCACGCCGTCTTCGAGGCGACGCACGGCACGGCGCCCAAGTACGCGAACCTCGACAAGGTGAATCCCGGTTCGGTCATCCTCTCCGGGGAGATGATGCTCCGCTACCTCGGATGGGACGAGGCGGCCGATCGCGTGATCCGCGGGATGGACGGCGCGATCGCCAGCAAGCGCGTCACGTACGACTTCGCCCGCCTCATGCCCGGCGCGACGGAGATCCCGTGCAGCGCGTTCGGCGACAACATCGTCGCCCACATGGGGTGATCGCGAACCGGACGTGTGCGGGATCGTGGGCGTCTTCTGGTACGGGGGCGGCGAGGCCGATCGCGACCTCGTCGCCCGCCAGGCCGCCGCGCTCCGGCATCGCGGGCCCGACGACGGCGGCCTCTGGTGCGAGGGACCCGCCGCGCTCGGCCATCGCCGCCTGTCGATCGTCGACCCCTCCCCCGGCGGCCATCAGCCGATGGCGAACGAGGACGGCACCGTCGTCGTCGTCACGAACGGCGAGCTCTACAACTGGCCCGAGACGGCCCCCGCGCTCCGCGCGGCGGGGCACCGCTTCCGCGGCACGAGCGACACGGAGATGCTCCTCCACCTCTGGGAGGACCACGGCGTCGCGATGCTCGAGCGGCTCCGCGGCATGTTCGCCTTCGCCCTCTTCGACCGCGGCCGCCGCACGCTCCTCCTCGCGCGGGACCGGATGGGCAAGAAGCCGCTCTACTGGCACGACGACGGGCGCCGGATCGCGTTCGCGTCCGAGCTGAAGGCGCTCCTCCTCGATCCCTCGATCCCCCGCGACGTCGAGCCCGGCGCGATCGCGGACGCGCTGACGTTCCAGTACGTGCCGTCCCCCGGCACGGTCTGGCGCGGCGTGCGGAAGCTCCCGCCGGGGAGCCGGCTCCTGTGCGACGCGGCCGGCCCGCGCGTCGAGGCGTACTGGACGTACCCCGTCGAGACGGAGCGCGGCGTCGCGCCCGGCGAGTCGGTGGAACGGGTGGGGGCGCTCCTCGAGGACGCCGTCCGCGTCCGGCTCATGTCGGACGTTCCGGTGGGCGCGCTCCTCTCGGGCGGGGTCGACTCGAGCGCCGTGACCGCGCTGATGGTCCGCGCGGGCGCCGCGGACCTCAAGACGTTCAGCATCGGCTTCGAGGGGATCGACTCGGCCGACTTCGACGCGGCGCGCGCCGTGGCGCGGCACCTGGGCACCGATCACCACGAGTGGATCGTGACGCCGCGCGAGCTCCGGGAGCTGCCGCGGCTCGCCTGGGCGCTCGACGAGCCGTACGGCGACGCGTCGATCGTGCCGTCGAACGCGCTCGCGCGCCTCGCGAGCCGCGAGGTGAAGACCGTCCTCTCCGGGGACGGAGGCGACGAGGCGTACGGCGGGTACGTGACGTATCTCGCGGCGGCCCGGCGCGCGTGGGTGGAGCGGATTCCCGAGGCGCTCCGGCGCGGGGCGGCGGCCCCGGCCGCGCTGCTCCGGCCCGGATCGCGCCTCCGGCGCTCCCTCGAGCGCGCGGCCCTCGACGTCGGCGCGCGCCACCGCCGCGCGATGTCGCGCTTCGGACCCGAGGCGCTGGCGTCGATCCTGAGCCCCGGCTTCCGCGCCGAGACCGCCCGCCACGATCCGTGGCGGAGCGCGGCGCTCGCGTACGACGCGGCGCGACGGCGGATCGGCCCGCTCCCCGCCCTCCTGGCGCTCGACGCGACGACGTACCTGACCGACGACGTGCTCGTGAAGGTCGACCGGGTCTCGATGCTCCACTCGCTCGAGGTGCGCTCGCCGCTCCTCGACCAGCGGCTGATCGAGACGGCGGCCCGCCTCCCGATCGGCGTGAAGCTACGGGGGGGCGTCACGAAGTGGGTCCTGCGCGAGGCCGTGCGGCCGCTCCTCCCGCCCGGCGTGATGGCGCGGGGGAAGCAGGGGTTCAGCCTTCCCTTCCGCGGCGCCTTCGGCGTGGAGCTGGAGCGGATCGCGCGGGACGTGCTCCTCGACGCGCGCTGCGCCGGACGCGGCTGGCTCGACCCGAAGGCCGTCGCCGCGCTCGCGCGGCCCGACGCCCCCGGCGGCACGGGACGCCGGCACCAGCTCTTCGCGCTCGTCATGCTGGAGCTCTGGGCCCGCGCGTGGCTCGACCGTCCGCGCGAGGAGATCGCGCGTCCGTTCGAGGGCGACGCGATCGCCGACCCGGCGCCGGTCCCCGACCCGGTGGCGCCCGCGCCGCGCGCGGCCTGACCGCCGGGCGCGGGCCGGCCTAGCGCGCGGCCTTCCCTCCGGCGGCGAACGCCTCGATCAGGCGCGCGGTGTGCTTCGCGTGCTTCAGGTAGAGGTCGATCCGGAGGTTCTCGTCGGGCGCGTGCGCGCGCGTGTCGGGATGCCCGAACCCGGCCGTCGCGATCGGCACGCCGAGCTCGTGGATGAAGACGTGGTTCGGCCCCGACCCTCCGATCATCGGCGCGATCTGCATCGGCACGCCGAAGACCGGCTCCGCGGTCTCCGCCACCAGGCGGAGGAACGGATCGTCGGGGTCGGTGCGCCCCGCCGGCTCCCCGCCGTGAACCTGGATCGCGACGTCCGAGAAGCCGCCGGCGTCGAGGTGCGCCCGGAGCGCGCGGTGCACGTCCTCCGGCGTCATGTCGGGGACGAGGCGAAAATCGACCTTCGCCGACGCCCGCGCCGGGAGCACCGTCTTCGACCCCGCGCCCTGGTAGCCCGCGTCGAGCCCGCAGATCGTGCACGTCGGCTCGAAGACCTCCGCGATCCGAAGCTCCGGACCGCCCGTGAGGCCGCGGAGGAACGACTTCACGCCGTACCGCTCCTGGTACTCCTCCGCGGCGTCCGGCATCGCCGCGATCAGCTCGCGATCGCGCGCCGTCGGCTTCTTCACCGCGTCGTAGTGGCCGGGGATCCGGATCCGCTCGTCGGGCCCCTTGAGCGACGCGAGCGCCCAGACGAGGCGCCACGCGGCGTTCGGGAAGATCGAGCCGCCGATCCCGGAGTGCGCGTCGTGCGCCAGCGTCTCCACCGACAGCTCGACGTAGAAGATGCCGCGGAGCCCGGCGTGGAGGATCGGCACCTCGCGGTGGTCCACGTAGCCGAACTCCCAGAGGCACGCGTCGGCGCGGAGGCGGTCGCGCTCGGCGCGGACGAAGTCGGGGAGGTGGACGCTGCTGATCTCCTCCTCCCCCTCGACGACGAACTTGATGCGGCAGGGGAGATCGCCGGTGGCGTCGAGGAGCGCGTCGATCGCGTGGAGGCGCGCGGTGAGGTGCCCTTTGTCGTCGCTGACGCCCCGCCCGTAGAGGATCCCGTCCCGCACCTCGGGCTCGAACGGAGGGCTCGTCCAGAGCTCGAGCGGCTCCGGCGGCTGGACGTCGTAGTGGTTGTAGACGAGGAGCGTGCGGTCGCTCCGTCCCCCGCGCTCGGCCACCACGACCGGATGACCTCCGGTCGGCAGGATCGCCGCGTCGAATCCGCGCTTCCGGAGCATCGCCGCCACGAGGTCGGCGCACTCCTTCATGCCGCGCCCCTGGGCCGCGATGCTCGGCTGGGCGACGTAGCGTTTCAGTTCGGCCAGGTTGTCGTCGAGTCGCGCTTCCAGGAATCGGTCGATCCGATCGAACGCCGTCATCGTCTCCTCCCTCGGGT
>JBLMXB010000144.1:0-5414 GCA_050257555.1 Hyphomicrobiales bacterium
GACAAATCCACGTCGTCCGCCAGCGGCGTCTTCTTGGTGTGAACCTTCAAAATCTGCTCGCGGCCCTTCACGTCAGGACGGCCAACCACTACGCGCCGGTCAAAGCGGCCGGGGCGCAGCAGCGCCGGATCGAGTACGTCCGGACGGTTCGTCGCGGCGATCAAGATGACGCCTTCGTTCGATTCGAAGCCGTCCATCTCGACCAGCAACTGGTTCAGCGTCTGTTCGCGCTCGTCATGTCCGCCGCCGAGGCCAGCGCCACGATGACGTCCGACGGCGTCGATCTCGTCGATGAAGACGATGCACGGCGCCGCCTGCTTGGCCTGCTCGAACAGGTCACGGACGCGCGAGGCGCCGACGCCGACGAACATCTCGACGAAGTCGGAGCCCGAGAGCGAGAAGAAGGGAACGCCCGCCTCGCCGGCGACGGCCTTGGCGAGGAGCGTCTTCCCGGTGCCCGGAGGGCCGAGGAGGAGCGCGCCCTTCGGAATGCGCCCGCCCAGCCGCTGGAACTTCTTCGGGTCGCGGAGGAACTCGATGATCTCCTCCAGCTCCTGCTTCGCCTCGTCCGCGCCGGCCACGTCCTTGAACGTGACCTTCGGCGCCGACTCGAGCGCGACCTTGGGACGGCTCTTCCCGAACTTCATGGCGTTCGCGCCGCCCGCCTGGATCTGGCGCATCATCAGGATCCAGAAGACGAAGAGCGCGGCGAACGGCAGGTAGGAGAGGAGCACGCCCCACCAGTTGAGCCCGGACGGCTTCGACTCCACCGTCGCGTCGGGATTCTTCGCGAGGATCGCGCGGCCGAGGTCCTTGTCCTCCGCCGGCAGGTACGACTTGAAGTAGACGTACGAGACCGGTCGTCCCTCGACGTGCGTGAGCGCGCTCTGCTTCAGCTCGCCGACGACCTCGCGCTCCGTGATCGTGACCGCCTTGATGTTCGCGCCGTCGATCTCGGAGAGGAGCTCCGAGTACGGGATCTCGTGCGACTTGGCCTTCATCTCGCCGTAGACCTGCACGAAGACCAGCACCGCGAGCACCAGGATCACCCAGAGGAGCGCGGTGCGGAGCGGACGGGCCGGGCCGAACGGCGTCGGCTTCCGCTGGGGCGGCGGGGGCGGCGGCGTCGAACGCTTGCGCGTCGGACGGTCCGACTGCTTGCGGGCCGAGGGACGTGGATCGCGACCGGCGCTACGGCTCACGTGGTTCTCCTGTTCCGGGGTAGGGCTCACCTGACGGCGGTTCCTTTCATCGATCGGCAGGAAGGGTCGATGTCTCCAGTGTTGGATGGCGCTTCGCGCGCCCCCGGTTCCCGCTTCCCGCGGCGAGGACGATGCGCGTTCTCTCCCGCCGCGCGCTCAAGCCTAGCGGAAGGTGGATCGAACGGCCGCTCTTTTGCGTGACGAGGGAGTGGAGGGCGGCGACGTGCGTCGACGAGAAGTCTCGAAGGGCCCCGTTCAGCTCCTGCACCGCGAAGCGGAAAACATACGAGCGCAACAATTTAGGGTAGGTGAGGAGTCGCCCCCGATCAAGCACGATTTTCCCCTCCGGCGCCTCCTCCCGGCAGATCTCGAAGGCGCGCCGCCCCTCGGCTTCCAGGAACTCGTTCACCTCGCGGAAGAGGGCCGCTTCCCGGAGGAGCGTCTCCCGGATGGATGGATTGAGCCGCTCCCTGAGCCGGGGGAGGATCTCGTGGCGGATCGCGTTCCGCGACGCGGCCGTCGAGGCGTTCGAGGCGTCCTCGCGGTAGACCACGCGGTGCCGCGCGACGTAGGCGAGCACCTGCTCGCGGCTGACGTCGAGGAACGGGCGGACCACGGTCAGGCGGTGGACGCGCGCGACCGGGGCCATGCCCGAGAGGCCGCGGAGGCCGCTCCCGCGGGCGAACCGGAAGAGGATCGTCTCCGCCTGGTCGTCGCGCGTGTGCGCCACCGCGACGCGATCCGCGCCCGATCGCGCCACCACGGCGCGAAACGACTCGTACCGGAGGGCGCGGGCCGCCGCTTCCAGCGATTCGTGGCGCGCGCGGGCGCGGCCGGGCGCGTCCACGCGCTCGAGCGCGAACGGGATCCCCCGCGCCGCGCACGTCTCCGCCACGAACGCCGCGTCGCCGTCCGCCTCCTCGCCCCGGATCCCGTGGTGCACGTGGCAGGCGAGGAGGGCGTCGGCGGGATGGCCCGCCGCGGCCAGCTCGCCGCGCAGGAAGTGGAGGAGCGCCATGGAGTCCGCGCCTCCCGACACGCCCACGACCAGCGGTCCCGAGCCGGGGAGGAGGTCGTGGTCCCGGATGGCGCGGCGGGCGGCCCGCTCGAGGGTGGCGTCGCGGGGGTTCGGTGGAGCCGGATCGCGTTCCATGGAGCGAGTATAGCCCCGCCGGCCTCATTTCTCGGGTCCTTCCCGGGCCCTTTCCTGTTACCGTCTGTTGCGGGGACCCCACGTCACTTCGGGATCGGGCCAAGTTCAATCGAAACCATGAGCAAAAGACCGGCCGTGGGTCCGGCGCGTCTCTTCGCCGCGGCCGTCGTCCTTCTCGTCTGCCTCGCGGCGTTCTGGTGGCGCCTCGGATCGCTCGGGCTCATCGATCCCGACGAGCCGTTCTACGCCAAGTCCGCCCGGGAGATGCTCCACGCCGGCGACTGGGTCGTCCCGCGGATCTTCGACCACCCCCAATTCGAGAAGCCCCCCGTCGTCTACTGGCTCCTCATGGCCTCCGCGCGGGCGCTCGGTCCGACCGAGCTGGCGGGACGGCTGCCGGCCGCGCTCTTCGCGACCGCCCTCACGTTCCTGACGTTCGCGTTCGGCGTCCGCGTCCTCGGGTTCCGGGCCGGATTCTTGGCCGCGATCGTGCTGGCCACCGGGGTCGAGTTCCTGGTGACCGCCCGCATGATCCTCACCGACATGATCTTCGCGACGTTCCTCGCCGGCTCGGTCTTCGCGCTCTGGTTCGCGGGGCGCGACGAGGCGAACCGCGCGCGATGGTTCGCCGTCGCGTGCGCCGCGAGCGGCGCGGCCGCGCTGACGAAGGGGCCGCTCGGGATCCTGATCCCGGGCTTCGCGATCGTCGCCCTCTTCCTCTCGGGCGCGAATCCGTTCCCGCGGCGGCGCGGCGCGATCCTCCTCGGCGCCGGGCTCTTCCTCGCGATCGCGGTCCCTTGGTACGCCGTCATGATCCACCGGTTCGGGATGGAGTACGTGCGCTCCTTCTTCGTGCACGAGAACGTGGATCGCCTCTTCGTGGCGGAGCACCCCTCGAACAACCGCGTCTACTACTACGGGCTCGTGCTGCTCCTCGGATCGATTCCCTGGCTCCCGCTCCTCCCCGCGCTCGCGCGGCGCGCGTGGCGCGGCGCGCGCGAAGGCGGGATCGCGCGCTATCTCGGCGTGTGGCTCGTCCTCTCGGTGGCGTTCTTCACGCTCGCGGCGTCCAAGCTCCCGACGTACGTGCTGTTCGCGTTCGTGCCGGTCGCGCTCTTCGCGGGGCTCGCGCTCGACCGCATGATCGAGGGCGTGGACGGAGCGGGCTGGGAGTGGCCGGCGGCGCTCGCGCTCGCGCTCGCCCAGGCGGTCACGCTCTTCGGCGCCACCCGGCTGCCCGTCGTCGCGCCGTTCGCGCTCCCGGCCACGGTGATCGCCGCGTTCCTCCTCCTCGCCGCGTTGCTCCTCGCGCTCCGTCGTTGGCGTGCGTGGGTCGGCGCGAGCGCGCTCGCGGGCCTCGCGATCCCGGTCGCGTGCCTCGGGCTCGGAGGGCCGGGCGTGGACGCCATGGTCTCCGTGCGGCCGCTCGCCGCCGCGATCGAGCGCGACGACGCGCCGGCCGACACGGTCCTCGCCTCGCCGATCCTGGCGCGGGGCGTCGCGTACTACACGGGCCGTCCGGTGGCCGTGCTCACGAACCGTCCGTCCCCGTTCTTCACGCCGCATCCGCTCCGGATCGTCCTCGGCACCGAGGGGCTCGCCCAATACCTGACGGCGCACGACGGCGGCGTGGCCTGCGCGGTGTCGCGCGAGTGGGGGCGGCTGGCGCGGGGGCTGCCGGACACGACGCGATGGAGCGCCACCCCGTCGGGCGAGAAGCTCCTCGTGCTCGCCGGCGCGAAGGACCCGGCGCGATGAGGCGGACGGCGACGATCGCGGAGACGAAGGACTTCCAGCTCGGCGCGACGCGGGGCGAGGCGGAAGCATCGCGGCTCGGCGCGACGGATCGTGTGCTCTTCCTCGCGCCGCATCCCGACGACGAGACGCTCGCCGCGGGCGGGCTCCTCGCGACCGCCGCCGCGCGCGGCGCCGCGATCCGCGTCCTCTATGCGACGCGCGGGGAGAACAACCCGTGGGCGCAGCGCGCCGTCGAGCGGCGGCTCCGGATCGGCCCGCGCGAGCGGGAGCGGTGGGGCGCGCGCCGCATCGAAGAGGCCCGCGCCGCGCTCGCGAGCCTTGGCCTCCGCGCCGACGCCGCCCGCTCGCTCGATCTCCCCGATCAGGGGCTCCATGCGATGCTCGAGCGCGGCGATTCCGCGCTCCTCGGCGCCATCGAGCGCGAGATCGAGGCGTTCCATCCGACGCTCGTCGTGAGCCCCGCGCCCTGGGACCTGCACCCGGATCACAGTGCGACCTCGATCTTCACGCGGCTCGCCGTCCGCCGCGCGGGCGACCCCGCGATCCGGCTCCTCGAGTACGTCGTCCACGCGCGCGCCGGGCTCGCCGGTCCGCCCGAGGCGGTCGTGCCGGTGGACGCCGCCGCGCGGGAGCGGAAGCGGGAGGCGATCCGCTGCCACCGGTCGCAGCTCACGCTGCGGCGGGAATTCCTCCGCCGCGTCGAGACGCCCGAGGAGCGGTTCACGCTGCTCGACGGCGCGGACGGCGTGGCACTCGCCGCGGCGCCGCATCCCCTGACGCTCGCGTGGCGTGACGACGGCCAGGTCGCGGTCACGTTCACAGGGCGCCGGGCGCCCGGCTTCGGGGCGCGGGCTCTGGTGCTCGTCTTCGCGTCGTGCGCGCGCGCGTCCGGGCAGGATGGTGCGGCGCCCTGGACCACCGCGCGCGTCGCGCTCGACGGGCGCAGGGGAACGCTCCCCCTCGAATTCCCGGTGCCTTCGTCGCCTGGTCCCGACGGCGGGGCCATGACGGTGTTCGCGAACGTGATCCGGCCGTCGATGCGGCGGCTCGGGTTCTTCGACTCGTTCGGCTGGACGGTGCTCGAGGGGGCGCGGGAGCGTACGCCGGGGACCGTGGAAGGGGCGCCCGAGGCCGCGGGCCTGGGCGAAGACGTCCTGATCGCGGCGGAACCGGTGGGTTAAGTTGGTGGCGGCGCAGGGATTCGAACCCCGGACCAAGGGATTATGATTCCCCTGCTCTACCGCTGAGCTACACCGCCACCGGGCCGGAAGACGATAGGGGGCCCGCCCCCTGGTGTCAAG
>JBLMXB010000145.1:0-13037 GCA_050257555.1 Hyphomicrobiales bacterium
TACGATAGCAGTGTTTCCCGGCGGTGCAAGGCCCGATTCGCGATCGGGCGCCCGCGCGGCGCTCGCCGCCCTACCCCTACCGGTCGATCATCGTCTCGAGGCGCGCCTTGACGGACGGCCACTCCCCGTCGATCACGGAGAAGTAGACGGTATCGCGGACGTACCCGGTCTCGCCGACCATGTGCTTCCGGAGCGTCCCCTCCTCGGTGGCGCCGATCCGGAGCATGGCGTCCCGCGACCGCCGGTTCCGCGCGTCGGTCTTCAGCTCCACGCGCACGCACCCCCACGTCTCGAACGCGTGCCGGAGCATCAGGTACTTCGCCTCCGTGTTCACGTGCGTGCGCCGGAACGGGGCGCCGAGCCACGTCCAGCCGATCTCGACCTTCCGGTGCGCCGGCTCGATGTTGCCGAACCGGGTCGAGCCGGCCACGCGCCCGCTCGCCACGTCGATCGTCGCGAACGGAAGGGAGCGCCCCGCCGCCCGCTCGGCGAGCGCGGCGTCGACATAGCGGCGAAGATCGGCCTCGCTCGAGATCGCGCTGAGCGAGAGGCGCCATAGCTCCGGCTCGAGCCCGATCTCGAGGAGACCGGCGAGGTGGCGCTCGGGATCGAGTGGCTCGAGCCGCACGCGCCGCCCCTCGAGGGTGACGGGGACCGGGCGGAACGGCGCGAAGGCGGACATGGGGCGAGGATACAGGAGCCCGGTCAGCTCGGCGCGCCCGGTTTCGGCGGCGCGGGCGGTTTCGGCGGCGCGGGCGGCCCCGGCTCACGGGGCGCCTCGGAGCGCGCGGGCGCATCCGGCCGCGCGGGCCGCGGCTCCCCCCTCGTCTCCGGGTCGTCCTGGATGGCCCGGATCGCCGGCGTGTCGAGATCGTCGAACTGGCCGCGCTTCGCCGCCCAGAGGTAGGCGCCGACGGCGACGGCCACGACGAGGATCGCGAGCGGCAGGACGATGTAGAGGGCGCTCACGACGCCGCTCCGAACGTCCGGCTCTTCCAGCTCAGGAGGACGACCGTGAGCGAGCTGAGCGGCATCAGGACGGCCGCGATCAAGGGATTGATGACGCCGCCGATCGCGAGCGAGGCGCCGACCACGTTGTAGACGATCGAGAAGGCGATGTTCCGGCGGATGACGCGCATGGTGCGGCGCGATCCCGCGACCAGGCGCGCGAGGGGCGTCAGCCCGGGGCGCGCGAGGAAGACATCGGCGGACGCGAGGCACGCCTCCGCGCCGCCGCTCACGCCGACGCCGACCGTGGCGCACGCGATCGCCGCCGCGTCGTTCACGCCGTCCCCCACCATGACGGCGGTCGACGCGCGCGCCGCCGACTCGACGAGCACGCGCTTCGTTTCCGGCGAGGCGCCGCCGCGGCACGCCTCGGGCGGGACGCCGATCGCGGCGCCGGCCGCCCGGACCGCCGCCGGGTCGTCGCCCGAGAGGAGGCGCGGATCGAAGCCGGCGGATCGGAGCGTCGCGACCGAGGCCGCCGCGTCGTCGCGAACGCGGTCGCCGAAGCGGGCGCGCCCGGCGATCCGTCCGTCGATCGCGACCAGGACGGGCGTGGCGGGATCCGGCTCGCTGTCGACGAGCCGTCCGTCGGCGGCCGGCGCGGGATCGTCGGCGTACTCGCCGGCCCGCGCCCGGACCCACCGTGGCGACCCGACGAGCACGCGACGCCCCGCGACGGTACCCTCCCACCCGGCGCCGGGCACGTGCACGACGTCGCTCGCGTCGGGGACGTCGAGTCCGGCCCACGCCTCCTCGAAGCCGCGCGCGATCGGATGCCCGGCGTGGCGCTCGAGCGCGAGCACGGCGCGGCGCGCCTCGTCGTCCCCCTCCCAGGCGAGGAGCCGCGTGCGCCCCTCCGTGACGGTGCCGGTCTTGTCGAGGAAGAGGACGCCGCGTCCCGCGAGCGACTGGAGCGCGGCGCCGCTTCGGATCAGGATGCCGTCGCGCGCGGCGCGCCCGATCGCGACCGAGACGGCGAGCGGCGTCGCGAGGGCCAGGGCGCAGGGGCACGTCACCACGAGGAGCGCGATCGCCTGATCGAGCGCGAAGGCCGGATCGCGGCGCCACCAGAGCGCGAGCGTCGCCGCCGCGACGAGGAGGACCGCGCCGACGAACCGTCCCGCGAGACGGTCGGCGAGGAGGACCACCGGAGCGCGGCGCGCCGCGCCCGCTTCCGCTTCGCGGAGGATCCGGCCGAGGCGCGACGTCTCGCCCGCCGCGGTGACCCGGACGACGATCCGCGCGCCGCGGTTCACGGTGCCGGCGAAGACGCGGGCTCCCGGCTCGGCCGAGACGGGGCGCGTCTCGCCGGTCAGGAGCGAGAGGTCGAGCGACGTCCGTCCTTCGGCGATCTCGCCGTCCGCCGGGAGCGTCTCCCCCGAGCGCACCTCGACCTTCATGTCGGGGAGGAGCGCCTCGACGGGCACCGTGTGCGCCCCGGCGGCGTCCACGACGGAAGCGGTCGCCGGCGAGAGCGAGTGGAGGAGCTCGGCCGCGTCGCCCGCCGCGCGCTGCGCGCGCCGCTCGAGGAACCGGCCGATCAGGAGGAGGAAGATGAGGAGCGCCACGCCGTCGAAGTAGATCGGCCCCGTGTCGGTGACCGTGTTCCAGAGGCCTCGGCCGTAGCCGGCCGCGATCGCGATCGCGATCGGGACGTCCATGTGGAGCGATCGCGCCCGGAGCGCGCCCCACGCCCCGCGGAAGAAGACCAGGCCCGGGCCGAGGACCGCGGGGGTCACGAGCACGAGGCAGAGCCAGCGGAAGAGCCGCTCCGTCTCGGCGTCCATGCCGCCGGCCCATCCGCTGTAGAGCGCGATCGAGGCGAGCATGGCGTTGAGCGCCAGGGCCCCCGCCACGCCGAGGCGGATCACGGCGGCGCGGTCCTCCGCGCGGCGGCGGTCCTCGGCGCGCGCCCCCCGGAACGGATGCGGGCGGTAGCCGAGCCGGTCGAGCGTGCGGGCGATGGCGGCGAGCGAGGTCCGCCCTCCGTCCCAGACGACGTCCACCTTCGATCGCCGGACGTCGAGCTCCGCGCGCGCCATGCCGTCCACGAGGAGCGGCACGCGCTCCACGAGCCAGACGCACGACCCGCACTGCACCCCTTCGAGGTAGAAGTCGGTCTCGAGGAGCCCGTCGGCGCGCGGTCGCACGTAGAGCGCGTGGTACGACGGGTGGTCGAACTCCTCGAAGCCGCGACCGCTCGCCTGGACGGGCGCGAGCCGCCGCTCCTGCATGCGGTAGTACGCGTCGAGCCCGCGGTCGTTCAGGATCTCGTAGACGGTCGCGCATCCCGCGCAGCAGAAGGCGGGCCGCCCCGGCTCCGTCGCGAGCGAGCCGGGCACCGGGAGCCCGCAGTGGGCGCAGCGGACGGCGGAAGCCCCGGCGCTCGCGGCGAGGGCCGCACGGCCGGCTTCAGCGGCCGGCACGGAAGGCGTCCGCCACCACGGCCGCGCCGGTCGTCGCGTGCGTCGAGGCGCCGGACATCGAGGCCGCCGGGTGGTGGTGCCCCGCGGGGGCGCCGAGGCGGCCCGCGAGGGTCAGGAGGCCGAGGACGATGAGGAGCGCGGCCGTCAGGACCGGGAGGCGGTCCCGGAGCGGTCCGACCGCGCGCTGCGCGATCAGCCCCACGCTCAGCATCACGGGGAGCGTGCCCGCCCAGAAGACCGCCATGATCAGGGCGCCGCGAACGGGGTCTCCGGTGCCCGAGGCCACGCCGGCGAAGCCGTAGAGGAACCCGCACGGGATGAGCGTCGTGAAGAGGCCCACGGCGAACGCGCGCCCCGCCGGCGGCCAGGCGCCCATCGCCCGGAGGAAGCGGCCGAGGAGCCGCCCGGCCGGTGATGGCGCCGCCGGACGCGCGGGACCGATCCCGACCCCGAGCGCGCGGAAGAGGTTCGCGGCCCCCCAGACGACGAGCGTCGCGCCCGCCAGGATCGGCGCCGCGCGCGCGATGCCCGCGAGCGCGCCGAGGCGCCCGATCCCCTGGCCCACGCCTCCCGCGACGGCGCCGAGCGCGGCGTAGGAGAGGAGCCGCCCGGCGCTGTACGCGCCCTGGAGCAGGAAGCGCCGCCCGCCCGCCGCGTCGCCCGCGACGAAGCAGGCGAAGCCGCCGCACATGCCGGCGCAGTGGGGGCTCCCGAGGAGGGTCGCGGCGAGCACCGCGCCCGCCGCCGCGATCACGACCCGCCTTCCCGGTCGCGACGGAGCGACGTGAAGAACCGGTTGGTACCGCGGATCGCCGTGACGCGTAGCTCCCAGAGTCCCCGATGGTGGAGCGGGAGCGTGGCGGCGTAGACGCCGGGCTCCGTCTCCGGGAGGAGCCCGGTCGCGGGATGCTCGGGGTCGAAGTTGTGGATCGCCTCGAGCGAGACCCGCGCGCCCGTGAGCGGCGCGCCGGCGCGGTCGGCGAGCGAGATCCGGACGCGCGCCCCGGCGGGATCGGGGGAGAGCCGCGCGTCGGCCGACCAGCCGAGGGCGACGCTCCGGCCCCGCTCGGCCGCCGTCGTGTCCCAGGCCACCGCCTTCGCGTAGTAGTCGCGCTCGACGCCCGACTTCCTGGGATCGCTCGACGCGATCAGGATCGCGACGTTCGCGATGACCGTCACGCCGAGCGCGGCGATCACGGCGGCGGGCCAGAGCGTGGCGGGCTTGAGCTTCACCGCGCCGTCCCCTCCCCCTCGCCCTCTTCCTCGTCCTCCGGCCCGACCAGACGGTACGGGGTCGTCTCCGTGAAGCCGGCCCCGTCCGACACCGTGACCGAGATCGGATGCTCGCCGTCGTGGAACGCGCCGCGGGGCATCATCACGAAGAGCCCGGTCGCGCGCGTCTCGCCCGCCTTCACCGGGAGCGGATTGATCGGCGCGATGACGGACGCCTCCGGCGCGCCCCCGATCGTGATCCGGTAGTCGCGCGCCGCGCCGCCCCGGTTCGCGACCTTCACCCGGAGCTGGTTCGCGATCGAGCCGTCGTCGGCGACCGTGTACGGATCGCCCAGCCCGCGGAGCACGGTCACCTCGGCGTCGGCGCGCGTGCCGAGGAGCCAGACGAAGGCACCGAGCGTGAGCGCGAGAGCGGCCGGGTAGAGGACCGCGCGCGGCCTCAGCCACGATCCCTTCCGCCCGTCGAAGCCGTCGCGCGACCCGTACCGGATCAGCCCCGGCGGCTTCCCGATCCGGAGCATGACGGAGTCGCACGCGTCGGCGCACTGCGTGCAATGGATGCACTCCATCTGGAGCCCGTCCCGGATGTCGATGCCGGTCGGGCACGTGAGCACGCAGAGCTCGCAGTTCACGCAGTCCCCCGCCGTCGCCGGCCGGTCGAGGATCCCCTTCTGTCGCGGCTCGCCGCGGGCGACGTCGTAGCCGACGATCAGCGACCGGCGGTCGAGCAGGACCGACTGGAGCCGCCCGTACGGGCACGCGACGAGGCACGTCTGCTCGCGGAACCACGCGAAGTCGGCGAAGATCAGCCCGGTGGTGCCGAGCATCACGAGGAACGACGTCGGGTGCTCGAACGGCGAGCGCTGGACCCAGAGGAAGAGCCGGTCGACGCCGACGAAGTACGCCAGGAACGTGTGCGCCAGGAAGAGCGCGAGGACGAGGAAGATCCCCTGCTTCACGATCCGCCGCCCGTAGAGGCCGCGCTTCCGGTCCAACTTCTTCGAGCCGCGCCATCCGCCCTCGAGCCAGTACTCGATCGGGCGGAAGAGGAACTCCATGTAGACGGTCTGCGGGCACGCCCAGCCGCACCAGACGCGCCCGAGGACCGCCGTCGCGAAGAAGATCACCAGCACGAGGCTGAAGAAGAGGAGCATGAAGAGGAGCGTCTCGGTCGGGAGGAACGTGGTGCCGAACAGCGTGAACTCCCGTCGCGGCAGGTCGAGGAGGATCAGCGGCTTCCCGGCCCATCGGAGGTAGGGGATGAGGAAGAAGACGAACATGAGCGTGTACGCCATGGCGCGGCGGCGGGCGTAGTAGGAGCCGCGCGAGAATCGGGGGCGGATGCGACGGCGGGAGCCGTCCTCGTTCAGCGTCGAGAGGACCCGCCCCGGCGCGGGCGGGCGTGAGGTCGCGGGCGCGGCGGTGGTGTCGGGGTCGTTCATCCGGAGCCGGTCACGGCAGCCCCCGTTTCGCGGCGGGCGCGGCGGCCGTCGTGTCGGCGGTGGCGGCCATCGGATCGCCCTGAGGCGCCTTGGCGTTCGCGGGATTCGTCCCGTGGAGCGTCAGGACGTACGCCACGACGTCCTTCAGCTCCTCCGGCTTCAGCACCGGACCCCATTGCGGCATCCCCTTCTCCAGCACGCCGTTCGTCACGGTCGCGAGGATCTGGGTCGGCGCGCCGCCGTGGATCCAGTAGTTGTCCGTCAGGTTCGGCCCGATGTTGCCGCCGCCGTCCGCGCGGTGGCACGGCGCGCACGTCGTCGTGAACCGGGCCTTCCCCGCGGCCAGCGCGGTCGCGTTCTGCGTCAGCCCGAGGAGATCGGCCGCGCTCACCGGCGCCGCCTTGCTCGCGGCCGCGTCGCGCCCTGCCTCGGCCGCCGCCATGTCCCGCTCGTAGTTCGCGATCCGCCCGTCCCCGGTGCCGATCCCGGGGATCACGTTCACGAAGTAGAGCACGGCGAAGGCGATCGTCGCCCAGAAGAGGTTCACCCACCAGCGGGGCAGCGGGTTGTCGTACTCGCGGATGCCGTCGACGTCGTGGTCGAGGAGGCGGTCGCGATCCGGCGTCTCGGGTCCCTGCTCAGTCATCCTTCGTCTCCCTCACCGGGGGTTCGTCGTCCTCGAGGGGCAGCCGCGCCTGGCGCTCGACGTCGCTCTTCCGCGCCCGGAAGATCCGCACGACCACGACCACGAAGACGAGGAGAAAGAGTACCATCGCGATCTCGGCGTAGAGCGCGAGACCCGCGTGGGCCATGATGTCCGAGAGATGCATGTCATCGTCCCAGGGACGCCTCGCCGAGGAGGAGCGGCGTCTTCTTGATGTCCGTGCCGAGCCGCTGCAGGTACGCGACGAGGGCGACGATCTCCTTGTCCTCGAGACCCTTCGGACCGCCCTCGGCGGCGATCTCGTCGGCGACCTCCTTCGCCTGCTCCCGCGCGATGTCCGGCGCGTGCTCCACCGCCGCGCCGTACGGCACCCCGAGCATGGCCATCGCGTCCACCTTCGACTGGATCGACGCGAAGTCGAGCTTGTCGTGCAGCATGCCGGGATACGCGGGCATGATCGACCGCGGCGTGATCGCGCGCGGGTTCTCGACGTGGCGCACGTGCCAGAGGTCGTTGTACTTCCCGCCCTCCCGGGCCAGGTCGGGCCCGATCCGGCGCGATCCCCAGAGGAACGGGTGGTCGTAGACGAACTCGCCCGGCTTCGAGTACTCGCCGAACCGCTCCGTTTCGTACCGGAGCGGCCGGATCATCTGCGAGTGGCAGTTGAAGCAGCCCTCGCGGATGTAGAGGTCCCGTCCCGCCAGCTCGAGCGGCGTGTACGGCTCGACCGTGGAGATCGTCGGCACGTTCGAACGGATGAGGAACGTCGGCAGGATCTCGAAGAGCGACGCCACCACCACCGTCAGCACCACGAGGACGCTGAAGGTGAGCGGGAGCCCCTCCCACCGGCGGTGCCACTGCGCGGACCGGAAGCGGCCCCAGAGGTCCCCCGCCTCGGCCGGGCCGTGCGCCGGCTGCGGCGCCTTCTTCGCGAGGGCGGGCGCCTGGATCCACGGCTCCTCGTAGACCTTCGGGCGCGCCATCCACGTCCGGAGGATGTTGTATCCGCAGAGGAGCACGCCGACGATGTAGAGGGCGCCGCCCGCGGCGCGCACCCAGTACATCGGGATCAGCTTCATGGTCGTCTCGATGAAGTCGGGGTACTGGAGCCGGCCGGTCTCGTCGAAGGCACGCCACATGAGCCCCTGCGTGAGTCCCGCGCTGTAGATCGCGATCACGTAGAGGAGCATCCCGAACGTCGCGAACCAGAAGTGCACCTCCGCGAGCTTCTGGCTGTAGAGCTTCGTCTGGAAGACCCGCGGCAGGAGCCAGTAGATCATCCCGAACGTCATGAAGCCGTTCCAGCCGAGCGTCCCCGTGTGCACGTGCGCGATCACCCAGTCGGTGTAATGGGCGAGCGCGTTCACGCTCTTGATCGAGAGCGTCGGCCCCTCGAGCGTCGACATCCCGTACGCGGTGACCGCCACGACGAAGAACTTGAGGACCGGATCCTCGACGACCTTGTTCCACGCGCCCCGGAGGGTGAGGAGGCCGTTCACCATGCCGCCCCACGACGGCATCCAGAGCATGACGGAGAAGACCATCCCGAGCGTCGAGGCCCACTCGGGGAGCGCCGTGTAGTGGAGGTGATGCGGACCCGCCCAGATGTACATGAAGATCAGCGACCAGAAGTGGAGGATCGACAGCCGGTACGAGTAGACCGGGCGCTCGGCGGCCTTCGGCAGGAAGTAGTACATGAGCCCGAGGAACGGCGTGGTCAGGACGAAGGCGACCGCGTTGTGCCCGTACCACCACTGCATGAACGCGTCCTGCACGCCCGCGTAGATCGAGTAGCTCTTCAGCGGGCCGGCGGGGATCGAGAGGTTGTTGAAGATGTGGAGCATCGCCACGGTCACGATGCTCGCGATGTAGAACCAGATCGCGACGTACAGGTGGCGCTCGCGCCGCCGCGCCATGGTGCCGAAGAAGTTCACCGCGAAGATCACCCAGACGACGGCGATCGCGATGTCGATCGGCCACTCGAGCTCCGCGTACTCCTTCGCCTGCGTGAAGCCGAGCGGCAGCGTGATCGCCGCGGCGACGATGATGAGCTGCCACCCCCAGAAGTGGAGGCTGCTCAGGAGGTCGCTGAACATCCGCGCCTTGAGGAGGCGCTGCGTCGAGTAGTACGCGCCGCAGAAGAACGCGTTCCCCGCGAACGCGAAGATCACCGCGTTCGTGTGGAGCGGCCGCAGCCGGCCGAACGTGAGCCACGGGACGTGGCCGTCGAACCAGGGGTTGGCGAGCTGCAGGGCGATGAGGAGCCCGACCGACATCCCCACCAGGCCCCAGACGAACGTCGCGACCAGGAATTTCCGGACGATCGCGTCGTCGTACCGGAAGGACTCGAGCTGAGCGTTCATGCGGGGCTCCGGGTCCGTGGATGGAGGCGGCGGCGCGCGGCGGCCGCGTGAGCGTCCCCCCGCCGGACGCCCGGAACCGGGCGCGGGGCGTGACGGGCAGTCCTTATTATCACGGACGGGGACGCGGGACAACCCCATGTCCCGCGTACGCTTTCGCCGGCGACGTTCGGACCATTGACAGGCGGCCGGGCCCGCGTCGAGGACACGCGGCGACCGGGCCCGGGTCGCGAACGCGCGGCGCCCGGACGGCTCAGCGCGCCTCGGGCGGCGGCGCCGACCTCCCGGGCTTCAGGATCAGCCCCTGGTGTCGGCGCCCGTTCATCTTCACGACGAGCGGCTTGTCGAATCGGAGGTGGCGGACGTACTGGAGCTCCCCCTGCGCGGGGAGCGTCGCGAGCCAGTCCCAGTCGAGGTAGCCCTCGCCCTGATCGGCGTTCACCGTGAAGTAGCCGATCTGGAACGACGTCAGGTTCTGGAAGAAGTGGCTCCCCTGGGACGGCACGACCCGGAAGTCCTTGAACCCGCACTCGACGATCACGCGGGCCCCCGCGATCTGGTCCCACGTGACGGGAATCCCGAGCCAGGGATCGGTCGAGCCCCAGCGGCCCACGCCGATCAGGAGGTACGGCCGCCCCGCCTCCGTCAGCGCGGCGTTGAAGCGGCTGATCTCGGCCGCGGCCGCGAGGCTCGCCGAGCGGTCGAAGCGGTGGTAGTCGACGACGACCGCGTCCAGGATCGTGTCGACCATCCCGTTCCCCATCACGCTCGCGCTCCGGCAGAGGAGGTCCTCGAGCGGCGCCTCGTCGAGGTCGAGATTCTCGGTCTCGCGGGCCGGAACGAGCGGGCGCATCTGGAGGAAGCCGAACTCGTGCGGCTTCCGGGGATCGGACGAGAGGCAGGTCGCGAACTCGATCTCGGCCGGGCGGTTCATCCCCTGGCTCCCCACCTCGAGCAGGAGCGACAGGATCTGCGCGAGCGGGAAGACGCCGTGCTTGAGGATCGGCGCGAACGTCACGAGCCGAACGCCGGGGCGGGAGAGGCCGTCGTAGACCGCGTGGTTCTCGGCGGAGTACGTCGAGCCGACCGCGAAGAGCGTCCCGTCGCGCTCCGCGATGTCGAGGCCGAACCTGGCCTCGCGCATCCCCTCCTCCGAGTCGGGATCGGCGCCCGAGCCGAGCTCGACCCCCCAGAACTCCCGCTGCGAGTTCTTGAGGATCTCGTCGGCCGTCGAGAACTGCACGATCGCCTGCGGGTGGCGCGGGCAGAACGTGAGGCATCGCTCGCCGGCGACCACGCTCCGCCCGAGGCCGAGCGCGACCGCGGCGACGCCGTCGTCGGGCGTCAGCGGGGGCGACGGATAGTAGTTGTACGAACGCGCGACCCCCGAGAAGTCGGGGTAGAAGCGGTTCCCGTGCCCCTGCCCCACCACCTTCTGGATCGCCACGGCCATCTTCTCCTCCTCGAGGCGATACGGCGTCGCGTGGAGGTAGTCCTTGGCCTGCCGGAGGAACGTCGAGGCGTAGACGCGGCGGATCGCGTTCGTGAGCTGCTTCATCCGGACCCTCGGGTCGGGATGGTTGTTGGGCAGCATGAACGTCTCGTAGACGCCGGTGAACGGCTGGTACTGGGAGTCCTCGAGGAGGCTCGAGCTCCGGACGGCGATCGGCCACCGCACCTTCTCCACGAACGCGCGAAGCTTCCGCGCCACGTCGCGCGGGAGCGGCGCGGCCAGGAACGCCGCCAGGATGCGGTCGTCGTCCCGGCTCTGGAGCGCGAGCTCGTAGAGCTGGTTCTTCTCGAGGAAGCGGTCGAAGCAGTCGGTCGCGAGGACTACGGCCGGGGGCACCGCGATCCGCACGCCGGGGAGGAGCTTCCCCAGGCCGTGGTAGTTCAGCAGGTAGCGGACGAACGCGAGGCCGCGCGCCTTCCCGCCCAGGGAGCCGTTCCCGATCCGCGCGAAGAAGTTCGTCGCCGGCTCGAACGTGTCGGGGTCGAAGTCGGCGACCAGGGTCTCGCTCTGCTCGCGGCGGTACTCCGCGATCGAGTCGATCAGGTCGTGCCGGAGCCCGTCCACCGAATCGAAGTCGGAGACCTTCCGGGGCCGCATCTTCCGCGCGAGGGCGAACTCGGTGCGCGCGGTGAACCAGTTCGAGAAGTGGTTCCGCTCGCCGTGGTAGTTGATGCTCGCGGCCGGCACGGTCCGGAGCTTCTCCTCGAGCGACTTCAAGTCCTTCGCGCGATCGACCTCCGCCCCGCTCGGGAGGCGGAAGACGAAGTCGCCGAACGCGAAGTTCTCCACCATGAACGCGCGCAGGTCCGAGAGGAGCGTCTCCGAGTACTTGCGGAGGAACGCCGCGCCGACGCGGGAGGCGCCCGCCGCGAACTGCGGCCGGCTCGACTGGAGCACGATCGGCAGGTCGGTGATCCGCTCGCGCGCCCGGCGCGCCAGCTCGAAGCCGGCCTCCTGGTTCCGGACGCTCTCGATCGGGAACTCCACGTCGGAGATGATCCCGAGGATGTACGGCTCGTACTCCCGGAACGCCTTCCAGGCCTCCTCGAACGTGGTCGCGAGGAGGATCTTCGGCCGCGCCCGCATCCGGACCAGCTTGTGCGCCGGGTTGATCCCCTCGCTGATCAGGCTCCGCGACTGGTGGATCAGCTCGGCGTACATCTCCGGGAGGAACGAGGAGTAGTACCGGACGTTGTCCTCGACGACGAGCACGACGCGGACCCCCATCGCGGCGGTGTCGTGCGCGACGTTCCGCCGGTCCTCCACCGACTTCACGATCGCGACGAGCACGCGGGCGTTCCCCTGCCAGAGGAAGAGCCCGTCGAGATCCGAGAGGTCACGCCCCGCGACGAAGTCCTTCCGCTCGTCGTTGTCGTACGCGAGCGCCACGACCGGCACGTCGAGGTCCAGGCGCTTCACCTCGCGGGCGATCTCGGTCACGTCCATGTCGGCGGCGCGTAGCGTGGAGATGATCAGGTTGAAGCGGCGCTCGGTCGTCGCGAGCTGGAGCGCTTCCGCCCCGCTCGAGACGTGCGTGAGGCCGGGCATGTGGTAGAGGGAGAGGTCGAGGAACTGCCCGGCGATCAGCTCGTTCAGGCGTCCGTCCTCCTGGAGCGTGAACGAGTCGTACAGGCTCGAGACCAGGAGGATGTCCTGGACCCGGAACGGCATCAGATCCTGGAAGGCCTGGAACGGGTTGCTGACGTCGGCGATGGCGGTCGGTTCGTGGCGCGTGCTCACGGTCGGACGATGGTGCCACGGGTCCCGTCCCGGCGCAAACGAAGACGGCGGGCCGTTTCGGCCCGCCGTCGGGTGCGTCCGATGGAACCGAGGGTCAGACGAGGCCCTGGTCCAGCATCGCGTTCGCGACCTTCACGAAGCCGCCGATGTTCGCGCCGTTCAGGAGATTTCCCGGCGTGCCGTACTTCTCGGCGGTCTCGAAGCAGTTCTTGTGGATCGCGATCATGATCTTGTGCAGCCGATCGTCGACTTCCTCGCGCGTCCAGGCGATGCGCATGCTGTTCTGGGACATCTCCAGACCCGACGTCGCCACGCCGCCGGCGTTCGCCGCCTTGGCCGGCCCGTAGAGGATGCCCGCGTCGAGGAACGTCTTCGTCGCCTCGAGCGTGCTCGGCATGTTCGCGCCCTCCGCCACCAGCGTGACGCCGTTCTTGATCAGGTTGGCCGCGTCGCGGGCGTTGATCTCGTTCTGCGTCGCGCTCGGGAACGCGCAGTCCGCCTTCACGTCCCACAGCGGATTGTGGTCCGCCATCGGGTCGGTGGGCGTGTACCTGGCGCCCGAGAACTTGTCCGCGTACTCCTTGATGCGGCCGCGGCGCACGTTCTTGAGGTCCATGACCCACGCCAGCTTCTCGCGGTCGATGCCCGCCG
>JBLMXB010000146.1:0-24041 GCA_050257555.1 Hyphomicrobiales bacterium
CGGTCCTCATGTTCCTCGTGATCTTCCTCTGGACGCCGCCCCACTTCTGGGCGCTGGCCCTGGTGGTCCAGGACGACTACCGGGCCGTGAACATCCCGATGCTGCCGATCGTCCGTGGGGAAGCGGAGACGTACCGACAGATCGAGCTCTATACACTCGCGCTGGTGCTCCTGACCCTTCTGATGCCGTTCGCGAACGCGGGCGGCGTGGTCCTGGGGCTCACGGCGCTCCTCCTGGGCGGTCTCTTCGTCGTGAAAGCGATGCGCGCCCGCCGCCGCGGTACGATCGCGGCGGCCCGCGAGGTCTTCGCCTATTCGATCGTCTACCTCTTCGTTCTCTTCCTCGGGATCATCGCGGACGCGATCTGGCGGATCCCACTGGTGTCGTGACGATGCTCTTCTTCAAGAAGAAACCCTCGAACAAAGTGTTCGGCGTCATCCTCGTCTCCATCGTGACGTTCATGTTCCTCTTCGCGTACGCGAACGTGCCGCTCTTCAAGCTCTTCTGCCAGCGGTTCGGCCTCGGGAACTCGGGGAAGGCGGCGACGCGCGGCTGGACCGCGGACGTCTCGTCCGTGACGCAGGACGTGCTCGACCGGGACATCAAGGTGAAGTTCTTCGGGGTCGCGGCGAGCGGGCTCCCGGTGCGGTTCGGACCGTCCGTCGACGCCGTGCACGTGCACCCGGGGAAACCGGTCCACCTCGAGTACACCTTCGTGAACATGAGCGACGACTCCGTCTACTTCCGCGCCGTCCACTCGATCGCGCCGGAAGAGGCCGCCCGCGAGTTCCAGCTGATCCAGTGCTTCTGCTTCGAGGACCAGACGCTCGGGCCGCGCGAGACGCGGAAGCTCCCCGTCTACTTCTCGCTCTCGCCGCGCACCCCGACGAACGTGAACGAGATCCTCCTCTCGTACACGCTCTTCCCGCGCGATCCCGACCGGCCGCTCCCGGTCAGCGCGGAGGCCGCGAATTGAGCGACGCCGCGCACGCGCCCGACCCGATCGAGGCGCAGGCGCAGGCGCGGGACGCCGCGGCCTCGCGGCGGAACCGCCGCGCGCTCCTCTGGATCACGATCGGATGCGTCGTCCTGGGGGCCGCCGGATGGGCCTTCGCGAAGTGGATGATGACGCAGCCGCCGCCGCCCCACTAGGCGGAGGCGGGCCGAGCCGGAACGGGGAGCGTCGGAGAGTCGGGGGAGGGAGCGACGCGCGGGAAGGGCCGCTAGCGCGTCGTGCCGGCGTAGACGTCCATGATGCCCCTCAGGAGCTTCAGGGCGTCGGACTTCTTCCGCTGGAATGAGTTCCTGCCGATGATGGAGCCGAAGCCGCCGCCGTCGCGGATGGCGCGCGCTTCGTTCAGCACGTCCTCGTCCAAGTCCTTCTTCGCGCCCCCCGAGAAGATCACGATCCGCCGCCCCGCGAACGACGACTGCACGACGTGCCGCACCCGGTCGGCCAGGGAGCCGATCGGGATCGCGTTCTTCTCGTACGCCTTCCGCGCCTCCTCCTGCTCGATCGCGTCGGTGGGGAGCTTCACCTTGATGACGTGCGCGCCCAGCTGGGCCGCGATCTGCGCCGCGTACGCGACGACGTCGATGGCGGTCTCGCCCGCCTTGCTGAGCGAGGAGCCGCGCGGGTAGGACCAGACGACGACGGCCAGGCCGGCCTGCTTCGCCTCCTCCGCCAGCTCGCGGAGCTGCTCGTACATGAGCGAGGATTGCGAGGAGCCCGGGTAGATCGTGTAGCCGATCGCCACGCAGCCGAGTCGGAGCGCCTCGTTCACGCTCCCGGTCAGCGACGAGAGGGGATCCTTCTCGTCGTGGAGCACGTCGTGGTTGTTGAGTTTCAGGATCAGCGGAATCTCGCCGGCGAAGTCGGCGGCGGCGGCCTCCAGGAAGCCGAGCGGCGCCGCGTACGCGTTGCACCCGGCCTCGATCGCGAGCGAGAAGTGATAGCGGGGATCGTAGCCCGCGGGGTTCGGCGCGAACGAGCGGGCCGGGCCGTGCTCGAAGCCCTGGTCGACCGGGAGGATCACCATCTTGCCGGTGCCGGCCAGCCGCCCGTGGTTCAGCATCCGGGCGAGCTTCTCCTTCGTCCCCGGGCAGTCCGAGGAATACCAGGAGAGGATCTCGCGGACCCGGTCGGTGGAGCGGCCCGTGGGGGCCGCGTCGAGCGCCTGCGCGTTCATGTCGCGGAGTATAGGCCGAAGGGGAGATCCCGTTCAAGAATCCCGGTTTGCGCCCCGGCGGTGGCGGAGCCGCGGCCCCCGGCGGGGCTCAGAGCGTGGCGAGCCGCCCGGCGCCGAGGAGCGCGGCGCGATCGTTCCGGATGACCCGGACCGTGACCCGCGTCAGGAGCGCCCGATGCGGCTCCTTGGCGAGGAACGCCTCGCGGAAGGCGTCGCGCTTCAGGGCGGGGAGGATCTTCGGGGCGATCCCGCCCCCGAGGTAGACCCCGGCGAGCGCGAGGCCGCGGAGGGCGACGTTCCCCGCCTCCGCGCCGTAGATCGCGACGAACAGCTCGAGCGAGGCCGCGCACGCGTCGCAGCGTCCGGCCAGGCCGTTCTCCGAGACGAGGCCGGGCAGGCCGTCGTCGCCGCCCTCCCGCTCGTGCTCCGCCCATCGCGCGGCGGCGCCGCGCCGCTCGTGGAGGACGCGGGCGACGTTGACCAGTCCGGGTCCCGAGAGGACCGACTCGTACGAGACCCGCCCGAGGCGATCGCGGATCGCCCGGAAGACGTCGAGCTCGAGGTCGGTGCGGGGCGCGAAGTCGGCATGGCCGCCCTCGGACGCGACGGGGACCAGGTCGCCCCCGATCCGGACCAGGGTCGTCTCCCCGAGCCCCGTGCCCGCCGCCAGGATCGCGGCGTTGCCGTCGGGATCGGGATCGCCCTCGAGGAGCGTCGCGAGGTCGTCGTCGCCGAGCGCCGCGATGCCGTACCCGGTCGCGACCAGGTCGTTCACGACGTGGACCCGCTCGCGCGGGAGTCCGAGGTGATCGGCGATCGCGCGCTCGTCGGCCGTCCAGGGGATGTTCGTTCCGACGCCGCGCCCGGCCGAGACGGCGCCCGCGAAGCCGAACGAGGCGGCGTCGGGGCGCCGGCCGTGCGTCGCGGCGAAGCGGTCGAGCATCGCTTCGAGCGTCGGGTACTCGCCGCTCCGGAGCGTCTCCGCGGCCACCGGAGCCCCGATCCAGCCTCGTCCCATCTCGGGGAAGAGGGCGAGGTTCGTCTTCGTGCCGCCGATGTCGGCGGCGAGGATCAGGCGCTCGGCCACAGGGCGATCAGCTCCTCGGCGGCCCGCGCCGCGTCGGCGAAGGCGCGGTTCGGCTCGTGGCGGTGGATCTCGCCGACGATCGAGGCGGCGAGGTCGCGATACGCGAACGTGACGGCGCGCGTCGTCGCGACCGGCGCCTCGAACGTCTCGTGGGCCACCGGATCGTGGCCCCGGTGCTCGATCGAGACGTCGAGCGGCGTCGGGTCGCCCGCGCGCACGCGGACCCGCCGGATCACCGCTCCGGGCTCGTCCTCCTCCGGGAGGAACGCGACGGTGACGGGACGCGTAGGCGCGTCGAAGCGCACGTGGCCGGGGCCCGCGCTCCGCGGCGTCCAGCCGAGGCGCGCCGCGAGCCACCCGGCCAGGAGCCACGCGCCGGCCGGCGGTGCGGCGCCGCCGTGGAAGATCGCGACCTCCTGCAGCGAGCGGATCGCGCGCCCCGCCTCGGGCCGGTCGAACGCCTCCGCGAGCAGCGAGCGCCAGGGCGCGAGGCGGGCCCACGCGAGATCGTGCCGCGTCGCGCGGCCGTTCCCGGTCTCCGCGTCCCAGAAGCGCGCCATCGCGCGCGGATCGCGTTCGATCGCGCTGTCGCGGATCACGAGATCGGCGATCCGTCCGAGCGCCGCGAGCCACGGCGTCGTCGGCCCCGGCTCGATCGCGAGGAGCACGGTCGGGAGGTCGCCCACGAGGAGCGCCTGCACGGCGCTCGGGAGGAGCGCCGCCGAGCGCGCCGACCACTCGATCCGGATCTGCTCGCTGCAGACCATGCCGCCCCCCGGGCGCACGTGGCAGAGCGCGGTCGCGCGGGCGAGGAGCCGCTCGGGATCGCCCGCCTCCGCCGCGCCCGGCTCGATCTCGATCAGGCGGGACGGATGCCGTCGCGCTACCTCCGCGAGCACCGGCCCGAGCCGCTCCCGGAGCGGCCCCTCGACCGGGACGACGAGGTTCGCCATCGCGGCCCGGTAGAGCGGCCCGTGGTCGTTCGACGTCGTCTTCCACATCGCCCGGAGCTCGCGCTCGATCTCCGGCGCGTCGAACGGACGCTCGCCGCGCGGTCCCAGGAGGACGATCGGCGCGCCGGCGCTCACAGCCGGTACCATCGCCGCCCGTCGCGCTCGATCAGGGCGTCGGCCTCGGACGGGCCCCACGATCCGGCCGCGTACCGCGCCAGCGGCGGCCCCTCGCCCGACGCCCACGCGCCCGCGATCACGTCGACGTGCTGCCACGCGAGCTCCACCTCGTCCTTGCGCGCGAAGAGCGTCGAGTCGCCGAGGATGCAGTCGAGGAGGAGCCGCTCGTACGCCTCGGGCGGGTCGGCGCCGAAGGACGTGAGGTAGTTGAAGTCCATGCGCACCGGGTCGATGTGGAGCGCCTGGCCCGGCGACTTCGACCCGAACGAGAGGGAGATCCCCTCGTCGGGCTGGATCCGGAGCCGGAGCACGTTCGCCTCGATCGGCTCGCACCCGGCGGAGCGGAAGAGCGCGTACGGCGGATGGCGGAACGCGATCGCGATCTCGGTGGCGCGCTTGGGGAGCCGCTTGCCGGAGCGGAGGTAGAACGGGACCCCGGCCCAGCGCCAGTTGTCCACCTCGAGCCTGGCGGCCAGGAACGTGTCGGTCTCCGATCCGGGCGCCACGTTCGGCTCCTCGCGGTACGCGGGGACCGGCGCGCCCCCGACGGCGCCGGCGTCGTACTGGCCCCGCACCGTCCGCTCCGGCACCTCGGTCGCGGCGAGCGGCGGCATGGCGCGGAGCACCTTCACCTTCTCGTCGCGCACCGCGTCCGCCTCGAACCGCGACGGCGGCTCCATGGCGGTCAGCGTCAGGAGCTGCAGCATGTGGTTCTGGAGCATGTCCCGGAGCACGCCGGCGTGCTCGTAGTAGTTCGCGCGCCCCTCCACGCCGACCGCCTCCGCCACCGTGATCTGCACGTGGTCGACGTACCGGTTGTTCCAGAGCGGCTCGAAGATCCCGTTCCCGAGGCGGAGCACCAGGATGTTCTGGACCGTCTCCTTGCCGAGGTAGTGGTCGATGCGGTAGACCTGCCGCTCCGCGAAGGAGGCGTGGATCTGGTCGTTCAGCGCCCGCGCCGACGCGAGGTCGTGGCCGAACGGCTTCTCGACGATCAGGCGTGCCCACGGAGCGCCCGTGTCGACCGGATGGACGAGTCCGGCGGCGCCCAGGTTCCGGAGGATCTCCGGGTAGGCGTCCGGGGGCGTCGCGAGGTAGTAGACCCGGTGGCCGCGCGTGTCGCGCTCCTTCTCGAGCGATTCCAGGAAGCCGCGGAGCGCCTCGAAGTCCTCGCGCGCCTCGAAGCGTCCCTGCCGGTAGTAGAGCGACGCGGCGAAGCGCCGCGTCTCGTGGTCGGGCTGGCCGCGCTCGGCCGCCGCCTCGCGGAGGAGGTCGCGGAATCCGTCGTCGCCGAGCGGGCGCCTGGCGAAGCCGACGACCGCCGTCTTCGGGTGGAGGAGCTTCTCCCGTGAGAGCGCGAGGAGGGCGGGGAGGAGCTTCCGGTGCGTGAGGTCGCCCGTCGCGCCGAAGACGACGACCGTGCAGGGCTCGGCGGCCCGGAGCGTCACGGAGCCGTCGCGGAGCGGATTCGCGACGTCCGCGGGGCCGCGGGTCGCGGTTTCCGGGCTCACGCGGTCTTCACGGCGTGCCCGCCGAACTTGTTCCGGAGCGCGGCCAGGAGCTTCCCGCCGAAGGAGCTCTCCTGGCGGGAGCGGAACCGCGCCTGGAGCGCGAGGGTCAGCACCGGTGCCGGCACCGCGCGCTCCACCGACTCCATCACCGTCCAGCGCCCCTCGCCCGAGTCGGCCACGTAGTCGGCCACCCGGGAGAGTTGCGGATCCTCCTTCAAGGCGTCGGCCGCGAGGTCGAGGAGCCAGGAGCGGACCACGCTTCCGTGCCGCCACACCTCGGCGATCTGCGCGAGGTCGAGGTTCTCGGGCGAGGCCTTCAGGATCTCGAAGCCCTCGGCGTACGCCTGCATCATCCCGTACTCGACCCCGTTGTGGACCATCTTCACGAGGTGCCCGGTCCCGATCCCGCCGACCCGCGCGTAGCCGTCGGGCGGCGCGAGCGTCGTGAGGATCGGTTCGAGGCGCCGGCAGATGTCGGGGTCACCGCCGACCATGAGGCAATAGCCCTCCGCCAGGCCCCAGATCCCGCCCGACGTGCCGGCGTCGACGAAGTGGATCTTCCGGTCGGCGAGGTAGCGGCCGCGCGCGATCGAGTCCTTGTAGTACGAGTTGCCGCCGTCGATCACGATGTCGCCGGGGCTCAGGAGCGCCGCGACCGCGCGGATCGTCTGCTCCGTTGCGTCCCCCGACGGGACCATGCACCAGACGGCGCGGGGCCGGTCGGTCAGCTTCGCGACCAGGTCCTCGAGGCTCTTCGCGTCGACGCCCCCCTCGGCCTTCACCTCCGCCACGGCGTCCGCGGCGCGGTCGTAGCCGACGACGCGGTGCTTCCCCTTCAGGAGGCGGAAGGCCATGTTCTTGCCCATCCGCCCCAGACCGACGATGCCGAGTTCCATTCGTTCCTCCGAAGCGGGCGGATCTACCGGCGCTGGCTCAGCGCGGCGGAGCGCTCGCGGATGACCTCCATCATTTCGTTCCAGGACTGCGCGAACGACGCGACCCCGTCGTCGAGCAGCTTGGCGCAGTGGGCCTCGATCGAGATCCCGGCACCGGCGAGCGCCGCCCGCGCGGCGCGCGCGGCGTCGATCGCGGGATCGAGGCGGTTCCCGCTCACGGTGCCGTGGTCGAGGAGCGCGTCGAGCGTCGCCTGCGGCATCGTGTTGATCGTGTCGGGGCCGGCCAGCTCCTCGACGTACTTGAGATCGGAGTACGCCTTGTCCTTCGTGCCGGTGCTCGCCCAGAGGAGCCACTGCGGCCGCGCGCCCTGCTTCCTCAGCGCGTCGAAGGAGGGGCCGAAGAACTGGGCCCGATACTCCTCCCAGAGGTCGAGCGCGTTCGCGACCGCGGCGGTTCCGCGGAGCGTCGCCAGGCGCTCCCGCGCGGATGCGGCCGAGATCCCCTTCGCCTTCGCGTCCAGCTCCCGGTCGACCGACGTGTCGAGGCGGCTCACGAACACGCTCGCCACCGAGTGGACGCCGACCAGCGAGGCGCCCCGCTCGATCCGGCGCTCGACGCCGCGCCGGAACGCGGCCGCCACCGCGGCGTACTGCGGCCGCGAGAAGATCAGGGTCACGTTCACGCTGATCCCCTCCGCGAGGAGCGTCTCGATCGCGGGAAGGCCCTCGGGCGTGCCGGGCACCTTCACGAGCAGGTTCGGACGGTCGACGAGCTTCCAGAGCCGTCGCGCTTCCGCGACGGTGGCGTCGGTGTCGTGCGCCAGCCCGGGCGGCACCTCGAGGCTGACGAACCCGTCGCGGCCGGTGCCGCGGCGGAACGCGTCGGAGAGGAGGTCGGCGGTGCGCGTGATGTCGCGCACCGCCAGCGCGTCGTAGATCGCCTCCGGCGTCTTGCCGGCGGAGGCGAGGCGGGTGATCTGGGCGGGGTAGGAGTCGCGGTCCCCGCCGATCGCCGCCTTGAAGATGGTGGGATTCGACGTCACCCCGTAGACCGAGCCGTCCCGGATCCACCGGGCCAGCTCGCCGGACTGGATCAGGCCGTCGTTGATCGTATCGAGCCAGACGCTCTGTCCCAGCTCGTGCAACGCGACGCAGGCGGATGCCTTCATGCGATGGCTCCTCGGTACGGGTGGGGGAGGCGGCGCTACGGTTCCTTCCGCGTCGCCAGCATCACGCGACGTCCCTCCGGATCCACCGTGGAGACCACCCGATGGCCCCACGGCATGTCGGCGGGCGGGCCCTCGAACATCACGCCCTTCGCGGCGAGCGTCTGATAGGCCCGGTCGACGTCGGCGACCATGAAATAGAGCGTCGGCTCCTTCGCGGGGCTCGGCTCGCCCATGCCCGGCATCGGCGGCATGAAGCCGAGGCTCGAGGAGCCGCCCGTCTGGATGAAGAGGTAGTTCATCTTCGGATCGTGGTCGTGCTGCGAGAAGCCGAGCAGCTCGACGTAGAACCGGCGCACGCCGTCGAGGTCGTGCGTCGTGAAATCGGAGTGGTGGATCTGGAGCCCGATCGCGCTCGGGACCGCGGGCGGGGCGGGGCGCGACGGTGCGGCCGGGGCGCTCCGCCGCGCCGGGGCCGGCTTTTGTGCCGGGCGCTTCGGCGCCGCGCGCTTCGCGGCCTTCTTCGGGGTGGCCTTCCGCTTCGCCTTCTTCGTGGACTTCCTCGCGGCCTTCTTCCGTGCGGGCATGGCTCCTCCTTGTGCGCTACCCCCGTGCCCCGTGGCTCGAGCCGGGAGCCGGCTTCGGGACCGGGCGGGCGCGAGCCCCCCCGGACCGCTTCGCTCGATGATGCCGCAACGCGCCGAACCGGCGCAAGGGCGCCCCGGGCGGATGCTCGGTTGACCCCGCCGCCGGCGGCCCCTATGGTACTAGGATGCGAACGATGACGCGCGCGATGGCGCTCCTCGCCGGGGTCCTCCTGGCCGTCCCGCTCCTCGACGGTTGCGGGGCCGCCCGCCGCGCGGTCCAGAACCGCGAGCCGATCGGGGACGGCGACGAGCGGATGCTCGGCGCCCGCCTCTCGGCGGCCGTCCAGGCCGAGCGGAAGAGCGCCTCCGATCCGACCGTGATCGGCTACGTCAGCTCGCTGGGGGATCGGATGGCGCGCCTCTCCGACCGTCCCGGCATCCCGTACGTCTTCGCGGTCTACGCGGACACGGCGGCCCAGGCCTTCTCGCTCCCCGGGGGATACGTCTACGTGTCGACGGGTCTCCTGGCCCGCCTCGGCTCGAGGGCCGAGCTGGCCGGGGTGCTCGGACACGAGATCGCGCACATCGCCGCCCGGGACGGCGTCTCCCGGATCGTGGAGACGGTCGCCCGGGAAGGCGTCGAGCGGATCCTCCTCACGCCTCGTGACGGCCCTCCGGATCCCGAGACGAAGCGCGCCCTCGACGCCGTGCTCGCGGGATACCCCCGGGACGTGGAGCGGGCGGCCGATCTGGCGGCGTCGCTCCTCGCGACGCGCGTCGGCCTGAACGCCGAGGGCCTGGTTCGCGCGATGGACAAGGTGAATGCCGGAAGTGCTGCCCCTGGCATGTTTTGGGAGTCGCAGCCTTCGAAGAGCGATCCGATCGTGAAGCGGATCGACGGCGTGCGCGCGGAGCAGAAGCGGATGGGCCTCGACGCGGGCCTTCCGTACGACCCCGACTCCTACGCGCCGATCCGGGCGCGCGTGACCGGCAGCCGCTAGGTCCTGACCGCCGCGGCCGCGAGCGCGCGCTCGAGCGCCGCGCCGACCGCCTGGAGACCCGCTTCGGCGCCCCGCAGCAGGTGGAGCCGCAGGGCCGGCTTTCCGCGCGACGCGAGCGACTTGAGGTCGCCGAGCGCCTGGGCCGCCTCGAGCTCTCCGAACGTGAACGGGCTGCCCGGGATCGCCACGTCCCGCTCCCCGGCGCTGGTCAGGATCAGGAACATCCCCGTCGCCGGGCCCCCCTTGTAGAGCTGCCCGATCGAGTGAAGATACCGCGGGCCGTACCCCTGCAGCACGGGGATGCGGAGCGCGTTCCGGACCGCGCGGCGCATGAGCGCGAAGGACGCCTCGGTGCCGGCGGTCCGTTCGAGGTAGGCGAGGAGCGAGAGGTACTCGCCGGGGTGGGAGAGGGCCAGGAACCGCTGGAGCACCATCTCGAGACTCGGGTGTCCCGGCGTGCCCGCCGTGAGGCGCCCCCAGAGCGCGTCGTCCGCGTAGACTTCCACGTCCTCGTCGTGCGACTTCGGGGCGCCGGTCGGCATGGACCCCGAGCCCTCGAACTCGCGCAGGATCTCCATCGTGTTGTCCTTGCTCTCCTGGACGTTCGGCTCGTCGAACGGATCGATGCCGAGCACGGCGCCGGCCAGCGCCGTCGCGACTTCCCAGCGGTAGAACTCGCCGGCGATCTGATCGCGGTCGGCCAGCTCGATCCGCACCCAGGCGGTTCCGGCCGGCGCGAGCTCCGCCTCGAGCCGCTCGAGGTCGGGCTCCGGCTTCCCCTGGAACGAGATCGACACGAAGAGGCGATCCGCGCCGTAGTGGTGCGCCGCGCCGAGCGGCTCCCCCTCGACCGGCACGATCCCGGTGCCCTCCTTGCCGGTGCTCTCGGCGATCAGCTGCTCGATCCAATAGCCGAGCGGCCGGAGCGCGGGCGGCGTGAGGAGCGTGAGCTTGTCGCGCCCTCCGCGCGCGGCGGCGCCGAGGAGCGCTCCGAGGCGGAGCGCGGCGTTCCGTTCCGGTTGCGGCGAGAGCGAGAGCACCCGGGACGTCTCGGCGCGCGTCGCGAGCGCCGCCAGGTCGAGGCCGAGGAGCGCCGCGGGCACCATCCCGAAATACGAGAGGGCCGAGTAGCGCCCGCCGATGTCGGCGGGGTTCAGGAACACGCGCCGGAACCCCTCCTCCTTCGCCAGCGTCTCGAGCGCCGATCCCGGGTCGGTGACCGCGGCGAAGCGCGACCCCGGATCGGGGAGCCCTTCCTCCTCGACCCGCGCGCGGAAGTGGCGGTACTGGGACCGCGTCTCGACCGTCGCTCCCGACTTGCTCGAGACGAGGAAGAACGTGCGCGCGAGCCGCGTGACCGCCTCGGCGCTCCGCACGGCGGCCGGATCGGTCGCGTCGAGGACCGCGAGGGCGGGAGAGCCGGGGCCCGCCGGGATGCAGCGCTGGAGCACTTCGGGCGCGAGGCTCGAGCCTCCCATCCCGAGGAGGAGGACGCGCGTGAAGCCCGCTTCGCGGATCTCGGCTCCGAACGCCCGTAGCTCGTCCGCGTGCGTCGCGAGCCACGCGGGGAGGTCGAGCCAGCCGAGCCGGTTCCGGATGATGGCGGCGTGCTTCGGATCGTCCTTCCAGAGGCTCGGCCCGCGCGCCGCGAGACGCGCGATCGCGTCGCCCTCGACCAGCGACCGGAGCGCGTCCGCGTACGGTCCTTCGAGGCCGCCGCGCCGCTCGGACTGCCGGAAGGCCGGCGTGCCGCCCGCGTCAGCGGCGCTCATGGGTCCGCTCGTAGTCGGAGATCTGCCCGACGCGGCGCGCGTGGCGGCCGCCGTCGAACGAAGCGGCGAACCAGGCGTCGAGGATCGGCGCCTCGTCCCCTTCCGGCGTCAGCTTGGAGGCGAGCACCAGGACGTTCGCGTCGTTGTGGCGGCGCGACATCTCGGCCTGCCAGCGGTCGACGGCGATGGCGGCGCGAACGCCCTCGACCTTGTTCGCGGCGATCGCGATCCCGTTGCCCGAGTCGCACACGAGGATGCCGCGGTCGGCGGCGCCGTCGCGCACCGCCTCGGCGACGGGGAAGGCGTACAGCGGGTAGTCGGTCGACTCCGTGGAGTTCGTCCCGACGTCGTTCACTTCGTATCCTTTGGCCGTGAGGAGGCGCTTGATGCGCTCCTTCAGCTCGTATCCGGCGTGATCGGCGCCGATGGCTACCTTCATGGTCGTCTTCTCCGATCGATGCGCGCGGGCGCCGACGATCGGCGGCCGTCTCCTGACCCTACGGCGCGCGGTCGGGCGCGCGCAACAGGCGAGTTGACACCGTGTCGCGAAACGGGGAGACTCCATCGGCGATGGCCACGACACCCGCCTCCGGGCCCCCGACGGCCGCGCTGCGCGCCGAGCACGCGAAGCTGATGAGCGCGCTCCGCGCGCTCTCCGAGCGCCTCGAGAAGCTCCACGAGCAGACGACGCTCGACCAGATGTCGATGGCGCGGGAAGTCCTCGAATTCGTGCGCCGCCAGGTCGTGCCGCACGCCCGCGCGGAGGAGTACACGCTCTACCCGGCCGCCGACTGGGCGGCGGGCGAGGGCTCGCACCTCACCGAGGCCATGCGGTTCGAGCACCAGCTGGTGCTCCGCCGCGTGGAGGCGCTCGAGAAGGCCATCGCCGCCGGCTCCCCGCCGGGCAAGCTGATGCACCTCTCGTACGGGATCCTGGGGCTCATCGCGGCGCACTTCGTGGTGACCGACGAGGTCGTGCTGCCGTACCTCGACAAGGCCTTCGACGCCGCCCGCTTCGAGAAGGAAGTGCTCACGCCGCTCCGTCAGGAGCGCGGCGCGAAGCGGTGACCTTCGCGCCGGCTCCCGCCGCGCGTCAGGGAACGGTGTTCTCCTCCTTCAGGTACCTCCGGAACGCCTCGTAGTTGAACTCGCGGTGCAGGAAGGCGCGGATCAGCGTGTCGGCCGGCTCGCTCCCTCCCTCGTCGAGGATCGTCTTCCGGTAGCGCGTCGCCACGGTCGGGTCGAGCAGATTCGACGGGTCGAACTGGCTGAAGAGGTCCTTCGCGATCACCTGGGACCAGAGGTACGTGTAGTAGATCGCCGAATAGCCGTTCAGGTGCCCGAAGGCGCACTGGAAGTGCGTGCCCGGCATCCAGGGGTACGGCAGGTACTGCCGGGTCGCCTGGGCGACCACCGAATCGGCGTTCACCTGGGCCGGCGGCCGGTCGTACAGGTCGAGCGAGATCTCCGAGAGCGCGACCTGGAACGAACGGTCGATCGCCCGGCCGAACGCGTCGCCGCGCCGCATCTTCGCGACCAGGTCCGCCGGGATCGGCTCGCCGGTCTGGTACTGCTTCGCGAAGCTCTGGAGCGAGGAGGCGTTCCAGCACCACTCCTCGAGGAGCTGCGACGGGGCCTCGACGAAGTCCCACTCGGTGCTGATGCCCGAGAGCGGCTCCCAGCGCTGGCGCCCGCCGAAGATCGTGTGGAGCAGGTGCCCGAACTCGTGGAAGAACGTCACGACATCGAGATGCTCCATCAGCCCCGGATCGTCCGGCCTCCCGCCCGGGAGGTTGCAGACGAGCGCGGCCTCGGGGAGCTGGTATCCGGCGCATCCCTGGCGGATCGTGAACTGCGCCGCGTGGTTGAACTTTCCGGGGCGCGGGTGCAGATCGAGGAAGAACCGCCCGAGCAGCTTGTCGCCCTCGTGGATCTCGTACGCCTCGACGCTCGGATCCCAGACGACCGCGTCGGGAATCCGCTTGAACGTGACGCCGAAGATCCGCGACGTGACGTCGAGCACGCCCTGCTTCACCTCGTCGAAGGGGAAGTACGGGCGCACGCTCTTCGAGTCGAAGTCGTACCGGCGTTTCCGGATCTTGTTCCCGTAGTAGGACATCTCCCACGCGTTCACGGCCGTGGCGTCCGGGTGGTCGAGCCGCTTCTCCACGAGGTACGCCTGGTAGTCCACCTTCGCCTGGTCGGCCACCATCCCGCCGATCTTGTCGATGAAGTCGGACGCCCGCTTCGCGCTCCCGATCATCTTGTCGGCGGTCGCGTAGTCGGCCCACGACTTGTAGCCGAGGACCTTCGCCAGCTCCGCGCGCGTCCGGATCAGGCGGCCGAGGACCTCCGTGTTCTGGGGGTAGGCCCGGTTCATCGACGCGTACTGGAGGCGGCGGCGCACGTCGTCGCTGTCGGCGTACCGCATGACGGGGAACCGGTCCGGATACTCGATCGAGAGCGTGATCTTGCCGTTCTTCTCGGGCGGATGCGCGCGGATGAAGTCGTCGGGGAGCCCCTTCAGGTCCTCCATGGAATCGACCGTGATCGTGCGGGAGTCGTTCCGGATGTTCCGGTCGAACTCCTGGCCGATCTTCACCAGCTCGTCGCGGAGCGCCGCGATCCGCTTTCGGGTGGCGTCGTCCTTGTCGACGCCGGCGAGTCGAAAGTCGCGAAGCGTCTTCGTCACGAGATACCTCGTGTCGGCGTCGGCCTTCGACACGTCGACCGCCGAGATCGCGTCGTAGACCCCGCGGTTCAGGCTCAGGTCGCTCTCGAACTTCTGGGCGCGCTGCGAGAGCACCTCGGCCAGCGCGCGGAACGCGGAGTCGGGATGGACCGACTCCATGAGTCCCGACTGATACGCGACGTTGTCCGCGTGGAGCATCGTCTCGTTGTAGGGGACGAGCGTGTTCTCGACCGTGCGCTTGCCGGTCGACGCGAGAAGCCGGTCGAGCGCCGCCTCGGCCTTCCCGAGCTCGCCCTCGAGATCGGCGCGGAACGCGGCCGTGTCGGGGCGGTCGCTGTAGAAGAGCGGGAGCACCGGCGTGGCGGGCGTCGCCGGCGGAGCGGCGGCCGCGGCGCCGGGGAGCGCGGCGAGGAGCATCAGGACCGCGCCCCACGCGAGCGGCGCGGCGGCGCGATGGGACCGATCGGACACGGCATCACCTCCAGGGTCCGGGAGACGGGTGGCGAACGGGCGGCGGTTCCGGGTCAGAGGTGCGCATCCCGGTAGACGGCCGCGCGGCGCTCCGGCAGGAGCGTATCGAAGAAGGCGCGGGGCACGTTCTCGACCTCGGTGATCCCCGCGTAGCGGAGCTCGGTCTTCAGGTGATCCCGCAGGTGCGTCGCGGTCTCGATCGTCGGGTTCATCACGGCGCCCGTGAGCACGGCCCGCGTGTCGGGGCGGATCTCGAGGCGGTCGACGTCGCGGGTCCACCACTTGAGCGGCGGCGCCCAGCGATGCTGGAGCGTGTACCAGAGGTGCACGCCCGCGAGCGCGGCGCGGAAGAGGCTCATCTGGCGATCGGTCTCGAAGCCGCGCACGTCGGCGAGGACGGCGTAGTGGTACGCGACCGCGAGCTGCAGGTACTTGTTCACGGCGCGCTCGCGCCAGATCTCCTCGGGGAAGGCGGCCAGGCGCCGGCGCCACGTCTCGAGCGCGCCCGTGCGGTCCGCGATCGTGACCGCGTCGACGTACGACCAGTGGTCCACGTCGAGCGGGGAGGTGAGCGCCTCCTCGAACACCTCGTCGGAGAAGACGGAGAAGTCGCCGATCATCCGGCGCGGGATCTCTCCCTCGGCGAAGAGGAGGACCGACGTGGCCTCGGGCGGCAGCGAGCGGTAGTGCTCGCGCGTCACGTACAGGAAGGCGTCGTAGTCACCCTCGGGGGCGGCCCAGCCGAGCACGCGGCTGCCGCAGAGCATCGCGCCGAGCGTCTCGGGGCGCGCGATCCACTCCTCGAGCGAGGCGCGCACGGCCGGCTCGTGGATCTGCGCGAGCGATCGGACGGGCGGGGGCGTGACCGGCGCGGACTCAGGCGGCACGCGGCTCACGATCCCGGCATGCGGTCCGAGAACCGCTCCGGCGTAGCCTGGAACTCCGCCTTGGTCGAGTCGGCGGCGAACCAGTAGTCGCGGCCCCGGTAGCGCACGTGGGGCGAGCCCGGCTCCGGGCGGAACCGCGCGTGCGTCACCGGATCGGTCAGCTTGCCGCAGTACGCGAGCGGGTCCTTCCGGAACCGCTTCATGGTCTCGAGCGTCGCGAAGAAATAGATGTCCTGGCCGATCTTGAGGAGGCGCGAGGAGTCGATCACCGCCCGCTTCGAGGGGGTCACCGGGTCGGGGAACGAGACCTTGAGGTCGGGGAGGTAGCGCTCCGGGTTCATCGAGAAGACGGCCGGGCAGGGGGTGCAGCAGAAGCCGACCGGCCTGCCGTTCACGTAGACCGGATCCCGATCGGGGTCGAGCCGCGCCTTCCGCACCGGGCAGAAGTCGTTGATCGAGATCAGCGAGTCGCGGTACTCGACGCGGGGGTGCTCGATCGGGTCCGTGAGCACGTAGGACGGGAGCCCGACGCGGATGTCATCGGGTTTCTCGACCGGCACGTCCCGGACCTGCGCGCGGCTCCCCGCGGCGCCGAAGGCCAGGGAAGCCCCGAGCGCCAGCGCGGCCACGATCGCCGGGCGGACCCTCGCGCGGCTCCCTGGGCGCGATCCGGGCGTCGGTCGGGACATTCGATTTCGTCTCCTTCGTGGGGGGTGGGTCCGCGGCGCGTCGATTCCGGCCGGGACCATGTTACTTCATACCCTCGACGGCCACCGATTCTCCCTGCTCCTGAAGATGAGGCTTACCCGCGAAGTCGATGAAATGGCCTGACTTGAGCGCCTTCGTCTCCAGGTAGAAGCGATTGTACTCGTTGGGCGGGATCACGTGCGGCAGCCGGCCTTCGATTTGGATCCCATAGCGGGCCAGATCGTTGATCTTCCTCGGGTTGTTCGTGAGGAGCCGGATGGACCGCACCTTGAGGCTCATCAGCATGTGCGCGGCGATCGAGTACTCCCGCTCGTCGTCCCGGAAGCCGAGCGCTTCGTTCGCCTCGACGGTGTCGAGGCCGCGGTCCTGGAGCCCGTACGCGCGGATCTTGTTCAGGAGCCCGATGCCGCGCCCCTCCTGGCGGAGGTAGAGGACCAGGCCGCACGGGTGCTGGGCGATGGCCCGGAGCGCCACCTCGAGCTGATCGCGGCAGTCGCACCGGAGCGATCCCAGCGCGTCGCCGGTCAGGCACTCGGAGTGGATGCGGGTCGGCACGTTGGTCTGTCCGAACACGCGGCCGCTCATGATCGCGACGTGCTCCTTGGCGTCGCGGTTGTTCCAGAAGGCCGCGATCTGGAACCTGCCGAACCGCGTCGGCAGCTCCGCGATCGCCACGATCTTGACGCAGATCTTCTTGTCGCCGACGCCGGGGCACTCGTGATCCGCCTCGGCCTTCAGAATCTCGTCGATTTCCTGCTGCGTGAGCCCCACGGAGATCTCCTTTACGATGCGGACCGCGACGGTCCGCGCTCCGGATACGCGGCGCCGGCCACCGAGGTTTCGATGCGCCGGGCCAGAGATCGACCCGCGAGAAACGCTCCCTCGACCCCGCCGCCCGGCGCGAACCCATCCCCGACGACCGAGATCGTCGCGCCGTCGGGAAGGGTCGCCAGGAGGGGCGCGGTCAGCTCGGTCGCGTGCTCGACGCGGGCATGCTCCCAGACGTGCGTCTGGAGTGCGGCGGGGCGCTCGACCCACGGGCCGATGAACTCGCCGGCCTCCCAGAGGAGATCCTTCGCCCACGAGGACGGTGGCTCGTCCCGAGTCTCGCGCGAGAAGCGCGGCCGTCCCTGGACGACCAGCGTGAGCGGCCCCTCGCCCCGCTTGCTCGTGTCGTTGAGGATCGCATGCACCATGGTCGACGTCGCGGGATAGCAGGCGTCCCAGCGGGGGCGCGGCGCGTCGTCGGGATAGACTGCGATCACCGCGAGACAGACGATCGTGCGGATCTGATCGAGGAGCGGGAGGAGCGCGGCCACCTCCGCGGCGTCCGTCGCGACCGGGCCGAGGAGCGCGCGCGCCTGGGGCGCCGGCATCGTGAGCACGGCGTGGCGCGCCTCGATCGTCGGGCCGTCCTCGACGCGGAGCGCCACGACGCCGCGCCCCCGCCGCCACGAGACGCCGACGACGCGCGCGCCGAGCTCCAGGTCGAGTCCGCGCGCGAGGTGCTTGGGAAATCGGGTCAGTCCCTCCTGGAACGCGAGCAGGGTGTCGCGGCCCTCGAACGCCTCGGGCTGGCACGGGAGGCCGTGCCCCTCGCGGATCACGGGCCATCCGGGGAGCGGCGTCGCGTCCGTGACGTCGGCGAGCGCGCGGAGGAAGTCGGGATCGCGCCCGTGGAGGAAGGGGAGCCCGTGGTCGACGGGGCGGCCCTCCACGCGGCGCGTGGCGCAGCGTCCGCCGACGCCGCGCGCGCGCTCGAGCACGAGCGAGGCGACGCCCCGGTCCCGGAGCGCGCGGGCGAGCGAGAGGCCGGAGACGCCCGCGCCGACGATCACGACTTCGGAGGAGCGAACGGGGAGCATACCGGTCCCATTATAGGGCGAAATCCTGTACCCTTGGGCGCCATGAACGCCAACCCCAGGGCTCCGGAGCTCAAGGCGGAGTTCGCGTGGCTCAACACCGACCGCCCGCTCCTCCTCGCACGGGAGCTCCGGGGTCACGTGGTCCTCCTCGATTTCTGGACGTACTGCTGCATCAACTGCATGCACGTCCTCCCCGATCTCGCGTACCTGGAGGAGAAGTACGCGGCGGAGCCGTTCGTGGTGGTCGGGGTCCACAGCGCGAAGTTCGAGAACGAGTCGCACCGCGCGACGGTCCGGGCCGCCATCAACCGCTACGAGATCCGCCATCCGGTGATCGTGGACGAGGGGATGCGTCTCTGGAGCGAGTACGCCGTGAAGTCGTGGCCGACGCTCGTCCTGATCGGAGCGGACGGCCGCGTCCGGGGCGGCGTCGCCGGCGAGGGGAACCGCGCCGTGCTCGACGAGGCGATCGGGAAGGCGCTCACCGACGCCCGCGCCGCCGGCATCCTCGCGGCCGGGCCGGTCCGCTTCGCGCGCGAGCAGTCGGTCCGCGCGACGACCGGGCTCGCCTTCCCCGGGAAGGTTGTCGCCGACGTGGAGAGCGGCCGGCTCTTCGTCGCCGACTCGAACCACAACCGGATCGTCGTCGCCACGCTCCCCGGCGCGGACGGAAGGTCGCGCGTCGTCCGGATCGTCGGCTCGGGCGCGGTCGGACGCGACGACGGGCCGGCCGAGCGTGCCACGTTCCACCATCCGCAGGGGCTCGCGCGGATGGACGATCTCCTCCTCGTGGCCGACACCGAGAACCACATGATCCGGTCGATCGACCTCGAGACCGGGGAGGTCGGCACGATCGCCGGCACGGGCGAGCAGTCGTACGACCGCTCGGGCGGACGGCGCGGCACGGAGCAGGGGCTCAACTCGCCGTGGGATCTCGCGGTCGAGGGGAGCACGTGCTTCATCGCGATGGCGGGGCCGCACCAGATCTGGCGCATGGACCTCCCGGTCGCGCTCGGCCGCGCGTGGGCCGGCACCGGTCGCGAGAACCTCGTGGACGGACCGTGCGAGGCGGCCGCGCTCGCGCAGCCGTCGGGGCTCGCCCTGGCGGGGAACCACCTCTACTTCGCCGATAGCGAGGTGAGCGCGGTGCGGCGGATCGACATGGCCGCCGAGCGCGTGGAGACGCTCGTCGGGAAGGGCCTCTTCCACTTCGGCGACGTGGACGGTCCGGCCGCGAAGGCGCGGTTCCAGCACCCGCTCGGCGTCGCGATCTGGCGCGACCGCGTGCTGGTCGCCGACACGTACAACCACAAGATCAAGGAGCTCGATCCGGGCGCGCGCACGGTCCGGTCGCTCCTCGGCGACGGGAAGCCGGGGAGCGAGCGGGACGGCGCGCTCGCGCTGTTCGAGCCGGGCGGGCTCTCGGTGGGCGGGGACGCGCTCTTCGTCGCCGACACGAACAACCACCGGATCGTCCGCGTCTCGCTCCCGGACCTCGCCTGGACCGAAGTCACGTTCGAGGGGCTGGAGGCGCCGCGGGCGGCGGAGGCGGTGGGCGCCGGCGCCGAGGCGGCCGGCGCGACGGCGCCGCCCGCCACGCTCCGCGCGGGCGCCGCCACGGCGTGGCGCGTCGCGGTCTCGCTCCCGGCGGGCGCGCACGTGAGCGAGGAGGCGCCGACGTCCGTGCGCGTGAGCCGGGGTGAAGCCGTGCTGCTCCAGCGCACGATGCTCGGCGCGACGTGGCCGCTCGCGTTCGAGCTGCCGGCGCAGCCGCGCGGCGCGGCCGATCTCGCGGTCCAGGTCTCGTTCGCGTACTGTCTCGACGGACAGGGCGTCTGCGTGCCGGCGAATCCGATCTGGAGCGTTCCCGTGCGGTTCGAGGACGAGGGCGACGCCGCCACGCAGCTCACGACGTCCGTCGCCTAGGGCCCCGGGGGGAGCCGCCGATCGATGGGTGGGTTTTGGGCGACATTCGTGACCGCGCTCCAGGTCCTCGCGATCCCGCTCCTCCTCCTCGGGAACGCGTTCTTCGTGGCCGCCGAGTTCTCCCTCGTGACGATCCGCCGCACGCGCCTCGAGGAGCTGGCCGACATCCGGCGGACGCCGGGCGTCGTCGCGGCGCAGGAGGCGACGCGCCGGATCGACGACACGATCGCCGCGACCCAGCTCGGGATCACGATGACGTCGCTCGCGCTGGGGTGGATCGGCGAGCCGGGCGTGGCGCGCGTGCTCGAGCCGTGGTTCGGATTCCTCCCCGAGCGGTTCGCGCCGCTCGCGGCGCACGGCGTCGCGACGGCCGTCGCGTTCCTCTGCATCACGTTCCTCCACGTCGTGGTCGGGGAGCTGGCGCCGAAGACGATCGCGCTCCGCATCCCCGACTCGGTGGCGCTCAAGGTCGCCGCTCCGCTCCTCGCGTTCGAGGGGATCTTCCGCCCGTTCATCTGGCTCATGAACGGGACGGGGAACGCGCTGGTCCGGATCCTCGGCTTCGCCCCGGCGCACCACGCGGCGAACGTCCACTCCGTCGACGAGCTGGAGCTGATCGTCGAGGACGTGAGCGAGGCGGGGAAGATGCCGGCCGACCAGGCGGCGATCCTCATGAACGCGTTCCGGCTCCCCGAGAAGACGGTCCGGGAGGCGATGGTGCCGCTCGAGAAGGCGGTGATGCTCGAGTACCGGATGAAGGGGGAGGCGATCCTCCAGGCGCTCGAGGATTCCGTCCACACGCGCTTCCCGGTCTACGACGGGGAGCGGACCCGGGTGGTCGGGATCGTGAACGCGAAGGACCTCTTCGCGATCTACGCGACGAGCGGCCTGATCAACCTCGAGGACGCCATGTACTTGGTGACGTGGGCGCCGGCGGAGCGCTCCACGGCCGACCAGCTGAAGGAGTTCCGCCGTGTGCGGCGCCAGATGGCGATCGTGATCGACACCGAGGGGATTCCGATCGGCATCATCACGCTCGAGGACATCATCGAGGAGCTGGTCGGCGAGATCGAGGACGAGCACGACTTCGGAGTCGGGAGGTAGCGGCGGGCGCGGCGCGCGACATCGCGGCCGCCGGCGCTGGACGCGGGCCCGGGTGGCGGAATGGCAGACGCAGGGGACTTAAAATCCCCTGGGGGCAACCCCGTGCAGGTTCGACCCCTGCCCCGGGCACCACGGTGACGTCGCGATGATCCTCCTCCGGATCGACGGCGAGGAGCGGGCGCTCGGCGACGAGGAATTCGAGATCCGGCTCCGCCGGGGCGAGATCCCGCCCCACGCGCTCGTGAAGCGCGAAGGGGAGCCGTGGGTCCGCGCCGACTCCCTGGAGACGTTCTGGCGGCTCGCCCCGCGCACGCAGCGCGGCCGCGTCCGCGGCGTCCTCGGGCTTCGTGACGTCCTCTTCCCGCGCCGCGGCTTCTCCGCCACCGAGCTCCTCCTCTTCGCGAACGTGCTCGTCTTCGCGGCGCTCGCGATGGCGTGGGGTCCCGGCTATCTGCCGCGGCTCGCGCACGTGTCGGCGTCCTGGTGGTACGAGGTGCGCGGGAACCACGCGTACTGGCTCTGGCTCCCGACCCTCTTCCTCCACGCGGGCGGCGGGCATCTCGTCCGGAACATGATCGCGCTCCTCGCCACGGCCGGCGCGGTCGAGTTCCTGATCGGGGGGCGCGCCGCGGTCCTCGTCTACCTGATTACGGGACTCGCGGGCGCGATCGTCTCGTACGTCGGGCACGGCGCGCCGCCCCTGAGCGTCGGCGCGTCGGGCGCCGTCTTCGGGCTCCTCGGCTGCACGGCGTCGTTCGTGCTCCGGCGTCGGCGGATCTTCAACTACGCGCAGCGCTGGAAGGTCTGGCGCGTCTACGTGCCCCTCTTCCTCCTGCTCTCGCTGCCGTCCATCGTGAATGCGGACGTGCACGCGCACGCGGGAGGGTTCGTCGCGGGGCTCCTGATGGGGATCTGGCTCCCGCCACATCCGCGGGTGCCCGCGCTCGCCGCCGAGGACCCGTTCCGGGAGGACGCGGCGGGGTCGTCGGGTCCGCAGGAGCCCGCCGCGACGTAGCGCTCCAGTTCGGCGCGTCGCGCGCCGCGCGGCCCGCGTCAGTGCCCTTCGAGCCCCGGCATCGACGTGTCGTGGCACTGGAGGCAGAGGAGCCGCTTCGGCTCGTGCGTGAGGAGCGCCTCCTCGTTCGACGAGTGGGGCATGTGGCAGCCGACGCACGTCAACGGCTCGCCCGTCCGCGGATCCTTCCCGCCCGACGTCCGGTGGACGTGCTTCGAGAGGTCGTCGTGGCACTCCGTGCAGAGCGCGACCACGTCCTTCGTCAGGAGCTTCCCCTTGTCGGAGGAGTGCGGATCGTGGCACGTCGTGCATCCGTCCTCGAGCGCCGGATGGACGTTCTTGCCCGCCAGGATCTTCTTCCCGTGGCAACTCAGGCAGAGCTTCTCCTCGGTCTTCTGGAGATCCGGCTTCTCCACGCCCGCGTGCGCGCCGTGGCAGGAGAGGCATCCGCGCTCGCTCTGGATCGGTGCGTGGATCTGCTTCTTCTTCAGCCAGTCCTTCGTCGTCGGGTGGCACGTGAAGCAGAGGTCGTTCCCCTTGGCGATCGTGGCGCCGGACTTGTCGGCGCCGTGGCACTTCGCGCACTCGAGCCGGGCGAACGGGGCGTGCGGGATCGGGAGGATCAGCCCCTTCTGACCCTTCGCCTGTACGTGCGGATCGTGGCAGCTCGCGCAGTTCGCCTTCGCGATCGAGAAGCCCTGGTGCTTCGCGTCGAGCTGTCCGTTCGACGCGGGGTGGCACCGGACGCAGGTCTCGTTCGCGCTCTCCTTCTTCAGCATCCCCGGCGTGTCCGAGCCGTGGCTCGCGTGGCAGAGGAAGCAGCGGCCCGTCTCGACCGGCCGGTGCGGCGCGCCCTTGTCGATCCGCGTCGCGAGGTCCTCGTGGCACGAGCGGCAGAGCTCGAGCGCGGGCTTCACGAGGAGCGCCCCCTGCTTGCTCTCGTGCGGCTCGTGGCACTTCGCGCACTCGCCGGCGGCGGCGGGCGGGTGGCCGTGCGACTTCCCGGCGTCCGCGATCACCGCGGCATGGCACTTCACGCAGAGACGCGTCGGCGTGTCGAGGAGGAGCCCTTTCTGGTCCGAAGCGTGCGGCGTGTGGCACGTGACGCACTGTCCCTTCGCCACCGGGGGATGGACGTTGGCCGTGGGGACGCCCCGCTTGGGGACGTCATGGCACGTCTGGCAGAGCGACGGCACCGGCTTGATCAGGCTCGCCGGCCCCGGCGGGCCGCTCTTCAGGTGGCACTTCGCGCACTCCTTGTCCCCGAACCCGGGGTGCTTGTTCTTCGCCAGGAGGCCCGGCTCCGGCGACGCGTGCGGCGTGTGGCACGCCGTGCAGTTCGCGTCGGCGAGCTTCGCCCCCTTGTGGGAGGCGATCAGGTCGTCGTCGGTGAGGTCGTGGCACGTGGCGCATAGCTTCGGCACCGCCTTGACGAGCGTCGGCGCGGCGCCGCCGCCGTGCGGATCGTGGCAGGCGAGGCAGTCCTTGTCGTCGACCGGCGGATGGACCTCCGAGCCCTCCTTGCCGATTCCCTCGTGGCAGGTCAGGCAGAGCGCGTTCGCGTCGGCCTTGAGGAGGTTCTTCCGTGTCGAGCCGTGCGGCTCGTGGCAGGACGAGCAGAGCCCCTTGGCGGCCGCCGTGTGCGCGTTCGGCCCCTCGACCTTGGCCTTGATGTCGGCGTGGCAGGAGAGGCAGAGCGTGCTCGGCGGCGAGACGAGATAGTCGACGCCGTTCCCGCCGTGCGGTCCGTGGCAGGCGAGACACTTGCCGTCCTTCGCGGGCGCGTGCGGGAACTCCCGCGCGGCCTCCCGCGCCGGCTCGGCGTGACAGGTCGCGCAGACGGCGGCCGGCTTGTCCTTCAGGAACGCCGGCTCGTTCGACTGGTGCGGCTCGTGACACGCGTCGCACTGGCCCGACCGGAACGGAGGATGCACCTCGAGGCCCGCGAGCTTCTTGTCGAGGCCGGCGTGGCACGAGCGGCAGACGTCCCGCTCCTCCTTCTTCAGGAGGTGGAGCTGGTCGCCGGAGTGCGGC
>JBLMXB010000147.1:0-13393 GCA_050257555.1 Hyphomicrobiales bacterium
GACCTCCGTGCTCGATGGGTGATCATCCGGCTCGACTTCATCTTCTTGAACGCGGTCGAGGGGCGCCGGTTCCCGTGTCTGGTTGGACGGACCGATCAGCGCGCGGGTTGGAGTTGGAACGACCGGCAGCCCGGCTTCTCGGAGAGGGCACCGACCGGTCCGCACAACGCCCGGAGCGCCGGCGAGAGGTCGCGCATGTGGAAGTCTCCGTGGTCCGGGTCGCAGAACTGGGGGTCGCCGACGAGCGTGTTGACCGAGGGGAGGTTGCCGATCGCGCCGCCGGTGGGATCCCAGATCAGGTTGCAGTCGTAGAGCGGCGACGCCTCGATGCCGCCCACCGCCTTCTGGTCCTTCGTGACGACGAAGATGTTCTTCCGGATCTCGGGGGAGACGTTCACGCAGAAGATGGACGCGCCCTCGCCCTCCACCGCATTCCGGTAGAACGTGTTGTTCTGGTAGATCGGATTCACGTTCGCCATGATCCGGCCCTGCACGCCGATCGCGGCGCCGGCGGCCGACGCATGGTTCCGGTCGAAGAGGCTGTAGCCGACGAGGACGCCCGAGCCGTCCGAGTGGATCGCCCCCCCCGTGCCCGCGTCGTTCTTCTCGAACGTGGTGCGCGAGATCGTCGCCTTCGAGCCGTTCATGGCCGCGATCGCCCCTCCGGCCACCGCCGAGCTGTTCCCGCGGAACGTGCAGTAGCCGAAGTCCGCATTGGACGAATCGGCGAGGTTGACCGCCCCTCCCGTCGATCCGTACGCCCGGTTCCCCTCGAACGTCGACTCGCGGATCGGGACGACGAATCGGCTCTCGACGAGGCTCATCCCGCCCCCCTCGTAGCCCCGGTTCTCCAGGAAGCGGCAGCTCTGGAGGAGGGCGCGCGTCTGGTTCATCCGGAGCCCGCTTCCCTGGTTCTTCCGGAACGTGATGTTGATGATGTTCACGTCCTGGCAGCCCCAGAGGTCGAGACCGGCCTCCCAGTTCGCATCGAAGGTGCAGTCGCGGACCTGGAAGAGCGTGTCGCGGACGCACTGGATCCCGCCGCCGCCGACCGCCTTGCCGCGGCGGATCGTGAAGCCGATGATCGCGCCCCCATGGATCCCCTCGATGTGGAGGACCCGCGTCGAGTCGCCTCCGTCGAGGATCGTGCTGTCCGGGCCGCCGTCGCCGAAGAGGACGAGCGGCTTCTTCATGACGAACGGCCCGTGCCAGACGCCCGACCGGACCCAGAGGGTGTCGCCGGGATCCGACGCGTCGATCGCCTTCTGGAGCGTCTTGTACTCGCGCGGCACGAACCGGCGCCGCGCCTCGGCGGGTCCGGCCCCGAGGAGGCCGACCGCGAAGAGCGCCGCGGCGATCGCGACGGCGGGCCGGCTAGCGCGCATCGGCGCCCGCGCCCGCCGGCGTCTCGATCGTGCCCGCGATCACCGTCGCGTAGCCGGAGTCCGGCTTCAGGTATTTCTTCGCGGCGGCCGCCGCCTGATCCCGGGTCACGCTCCGCACGATCGACGCGTAGCGGTCGATGTAGTCGAGGCCGAGCCCGTAGAGCTCCGACGCGAGGAGCTGCGACGCGACGCCCGTGTTCGTCTCGAGCCGCACCGGGAAGACGCCGGTCAGGTAGCCCTTCGCGTCCTCCATCTCCTGCTCGGTCGGCCCCGTCGCCGCCATCTTCCGCACCTCCTCGAGCATGCTTTGAAGCGCGCGCGCGGCGTTCGCCGGATTCGTCCCGGCGTGGATCTGGATCGGCCCCGCGCCGATGCCCGACGCCAGCGACGAGTAGACCCCGTACGCGAGCCCCTGCTCGTCGCGGATGCTCGTCATCAGCCGGCTCGAGAGCGAGCCGCCGCCGAGCACGTAGTTCATCATCATCGCCGCATCGTAGTCGGGGTTCGTCCGCGCGAGGCCCGGCACCGCGTAGACGACGTCGGTCTGCGACCGCCCCGGCATCGGGACCTCGAGCGTGAGGACGCCCTTCGGCGCCGGCGCGTCGGGGACGGAGAACGCCGGCGTCGTCGCGAGCCGCTTCCAGCTCCCGAGCGACTTCGTGACCAGCTCGGCCGCCCGCTTCGGATCGACGTCGCCGACCAGCACGAGCACCGTGTTGTTCGGCCCGTAGTGGCTCGCGTGGTACGAGACGAGATCGTCGCGCGTGATCGCGCTCAGGGTCGTGTCGGTGCCGAGCGGGTAGTTGTGGTACGGATGACCCGGCGGGTAGAGGAGCGTGTTGGCGCGCCGCGCGGCCACGCTCGACGTCGAGTTCTCCCGGATGCGGAAGTTCGTGATCGCCTCCGAACGGACCTGCTCGATCTTCTCCGCGGGAAACGCGGGGTGCTGGAGCTCGTCCGAGAGGACGTCGAGCACGACCGGGAGGTCGGGGGAGAGCATCCGCCCCTGGATCGAGACCGTCTCGGAGCCGCCGTCGAAGGAGAGCGAGGCGCCGAGGTTCTCGATCGCCTCGGCGATGTCGCCGGCACTCCGCTTCGCCGTGCCCTGATCGAGCATGTCGGCGGTGAACGCGGCGAGGCCGCTCCGGCCCGGCGGGTCGAAGATCCCGCCGGCCTTCACCACCCCGTATAGGGAGACCGTGGGGTTGGAGGCGTTCCGCTCGACGATCAGCGTGAGGCCATTGGGCAATACGGTGCGCACGGGCTTCGCGCGCGATGCGCTCCGGCCTCCCGCCGCCGGCGCGGCCGCGGCGTTCGGGGAGAGATCGATCCTCCCTTCGGGCACGTCGGTCGCGTCGCCGAACGGCCGGTAGTGCGCCACGAGCTTGGCGGGCTCCGTGGCGGCGCCGTCGCTCGCCGCGGCGCCGGCGCCCGCATTCCCCGATTCCGGGAGCGGGTCGTACCAGCCGACGGTGCGGGCGTCCTCGATCAGGTACTTCGCGGCGACGCGACGCACGTCTTCGGCGGTGACCTTCTCCACGTTCGCGACGTACGTATCGAGGAACGTGTACTTCGCGATCGTGTTGTAGTAGCCGAGCTGCTGCGCGAGGCTCCGGATCGAGTCCTTGGAGTAGATGAACGACGCCTCGACCTGGCGCTTCGCGCGCGCGAGCTCCTCCGCCGTGACCGGCTCCGTCTTCGCCCGGTCGAGCTCCGCTTCGAGCGCCGCCTCCACCTGGGGGAGCGTCGCGCCGGTCGCCACGGTCGCCTGGGCGACGAAGAGGAAGGGATCGGCCGCCGTCTCGTTCGATACGTCGACGTCGGTCGCGAGCTTCTTCTCGACGAGCGCGCGGTAGAGGCGCGAGGTCCGGCCGTGGCCCAGGATGATCGAGAGGACGTCGAGCGCGTAGTTGTCCGGGTCCGTGAGGGCCGGGTTCCGGTACGCCAGCATGAGGTACGACGTGTCGCCCGGCTTCCGGATCTTGAAGCGCCGCTCCCCCTGCTGCGGCGGCTCGACGATCGTCATCGGGGGCGGGTCGACGCCGCGCGGGATCGGGCCGAAGTACTTCTTCACCATCGCGAGCGCCGCGTTCCGGTCCACGTCGCCCACCACGACCACGGTCGCGTTGTTCGGCATGTAGTGCGCCTTGTAGTAGTCGCGGATCTCCTGCGTGGTGATCTGTTCGACGTCGGTGCGCCATCCGATCGTCGGCCAGTGGTAGGGATGCGCCTTGAACGCCTGCGCGAACGTCTCGTAGTAGAGGGCGCGGTGCGGGTTGTCCTCGTTCCGCTCGAGCTCGGAGCGGACGACGGTCATCTCGAGCCGGTGCTCTTCGTCCGGGATCGAGGCGTTCACCATCCGGTCGGCCTCGATCTTCATCGCCAGCTCGAGCCGGTCGCTGGCGAGCACCTCGTAGTAGTTCGTGTAGTCGAGCGACGTGCCGGCGTTGAACGACGCGCCGTTCTTCTGGAGGATCTTCGAGATCTCGCCCTTCCCGTACGTCGGGGTCCCCTTGAACATCATGTGCTCGAGCAGGTGCGAGATGCCGGTGATGCCCGCGCTCTCGTTGCGCGAGCCGACCTTGTACCACACCATGAACGCCACGACGGGCGCGGTGTGGACCTCCTCGATCAGCACGCTCAGCCCGTTGTCGAGGGTCGTCTCGAACACGGGCGACTTCGTCGCGGGCGTCGCCGTCATGCCGGTCATGGGCTGCGTCCTTGTCGTGGATGTGGTGCCGGCCCGGGCCGGCGTCGCGATCAGGGCGGCCGCGAGCGTCGCGGCCGCGAGGCCGTGGCGCGGGAGGCGTCCCCGCCACCGCCTCGCGGCGATTCGTCGTGTGCGTTCCATCGTCGATCCTCTTGGCACGGCTGGAGCGCCTGAGCCTAGCACGGGAGGGTGCCCCCGGTGGGCGCCGTTCCGTCCGCCCGCGTCAGGACGGCGACGCACTCGATGTGCGGCGTGTGCGGGAACATGTCCACCGGCTGCACCCATTCGAGCCGATAGCGCGACTCGCAGAGGAGCGCCAGATCGCGGCCGAGGGTGCTCGGGTTGCACGACACGTAGACGAGGCGCGGGGCGCCGAGGTGGATCAGCCGGCTGACGACGCCCGGGTGGAGCCCTGCGCGCGGGGGGTCGACGAGCACCCGGTCGATCGGCGGTCGCGCGACCGGACGGCTCGGGTCCCTCGTTCCGAGCCCGAAGCGGTCCCGGAGCGACTCCATCGCCTCCTCCCGGTAGAACCGCGCGTTGGCGATTCCGTTCCGGGCCGCGTTCCGCCCGGCGTCCCGGACGGCGGTGTCCGACGACTCGATGCCGACGGCCTCGAGCGCGCGCCGGGCGATCGGGAGCGTGAACGTGCCGGTGCCGGAATACACGTCGAGGACGCGCTCGGTCCCGTCGAGCGCGAGCCCCTCGAGGGCGACCTCGAGCAGCCGCTCCCCCTGCTCGGTGTTGGTCTGGAAGAAGGAGCCCGAGGAGATCTCGAAGGAGACGCCGCCCAGGCGCTCCTCGATCGTGGCCCGGCCCGCGAGGACCCGCTCCTCCTCGCCGACGGCCACCTGCGCCTTGCGGCGCGAGAGGTTGAGGAGCGCGCTCACGACCCGCGGGAAGCGAGCCGTCAGCTCGGCGGCGAACCCTTCGAACGACGGGTGCGCCCCGCTCGCGACCAGGTTCACCATCACTTCGCCCGTCCGGATCCCCTCGCGCACGACCAGGAAGCGGAGGAGGCCGACGTGGCGCCGCGTGTCGTACGGCTCGAGCCCCTCGCGCCGCGCCCATGCGCGCGCGAACGCGACGATCTCGCTCGAGATGGGCGTCGCGATGTGGCAGCGGCCGAGATCGAACGAGCGGTCGAAGAAGCCGCGGCGGTGGAGGCCGAGCGTGAGCGCGCCCGACGCGTCGCGGCCGAACGTGTACTCCATCTTGTTCCGGTAGTGGAACGTCTTCGCGGCCCGGATCGCGGGACGGGAGACGGCGCGGATGCCGGCCAGGTGGGCGAGGCACTCCTCCACCTGGCGCTCCTTGTGGCGGACCTGCTCGTCGTACGCGAGGTCCTGGAAGCGGCATCCGCCGCAGATGCCCACGTGCTCGCAACGCGCGGCCACCCGCTCTGGCGAGGGCGCGAGGATCCGCTCCGCGCGGGCCTCGGCGTACCGGCGCCGACGTTTGGTGACGAAGGCCTCGACGCGGTCCCCGGGCAGGGCGTTCTCCACGAAGATCACAAACCCGTCGCGCTTCGCGAGCGCCCTCCCGCCGAACGCGAGGTCGACGACGTCCAGCTCGAGGGTGGTCCCGCGGCGGATCTCCGGGGGGGCCTCGGGCGGCTGGGCGGCGCCGGGAGCGGGCTCGGGGTGGTTCACCCGCGGATCTTACACCAAGGCGGAACCGCAAGAATCGGCTCACGATAGCCTCGATGGAGGTCGATCGGATCGGGGACGGGAGCGCCCGACCGCGGGGTGACCGACCGACGGGGGCGCGCGCTCGATGGGGGAGCCGGCATGCGCGCATGGGACAATTGGAGGGACGGGCCCGGAAGTCCGGATCCCTGGTGGAACGCGACGCGACGCGCGTCGCCGTCCGCCGCGCCGGTCCCCGCGCGCTCGAGGAGCGAGGCGCATCCCTCCATCTGGTCCCGGAGAGTCGGCGACGTCGTGCTCGGGTTTTGGCGTTCCTATCGAACCGGGCCCTCACCCGCGTCTGGACCTCCGGAGGGACAACTCCCACGGACACCGGCCGTCAATAAACGACGACATAGATAAGTCGTTGACTCACAGCATCTTTTAGCCGTCCCAAAATTCCGTCTCTCCCACCTTACATTCTTCCTCCCCGCGGCCCCCCGAAGTCGTCCGCAACGGCGCGATTCGCAACGCCTTCAAATTGTTGAACGATAATAATTTGGCCGTTTTCGACCACCTCGGTCGTGCAAATGGCACGACGGCTGCTCAATGGCCAAGGCGTCAGACGCTCGCGGAAGCGGGCAAAGCGAAGCGAACGAAGTGAACCCGAACCAACGAGGTGTGAAATGACGGCTCTTCTTCTCGTCGCGATCGCGGTGGCGTACTTCGGAACCGGCGGCGGCAAGGCCGGCTGGTAAGCAGCAAGAAGTCGAATCGGGTGTCGGTGGACCAACGAAGCGACGCAGCGAACCCTGAACGAAGCGGAAGGAGGTGAATTCGAATGGCGGCGATCGCGATCCTGATGCTCCTGGCGCACGTGGTGGCCTTCTCCGGTCCGAGCGGTGGCAAGGCCGGTTGGTAAGCAGCAAGGAATGCCGTGATGCAAGCGGCGAGGCACGCGGGGCGGGCGAACCCCCGTGTGCCGGAAGGCGGAAGGAAGGGTCCCCGGTTCCCCCCTGGTGACCCTTCGTTTTGCGGGGTGGCACAAGGGATTCGGGGGGCGTCTGGCCTGCGGCGGGGGTGTGTGATACCGTGGCCGGTCGTCTCCCAGCCACCCCATCGTCTCGCCGTGAAAGGAGCGCCGCGTGAGCCACCGAACCCCGGCCGAAATCGGGCCGATGCTCGAATGCGACGTTCCTCCCGAAATGCCGGTGCTCCCCCTCATGAGCACCATCGTCTTCCCCCTCGGCGTCACCTCCATCCAGGTCCGGGTCGAGCAGTCGAAGGCCCTCCTACGCGAATATTCCGACCCCGACACCCTCGTCGCGCTCGTCCATAGCCCCGCCACGCGGGAGCAGGACATCCGGCCGGAGGAGCTGAGCCGCGTCGGCCTCGCCGCGCGGATCATCCGGATCCTCAATCTCCCGGGCGGAAACGTGCAGGTGACGCTGGAGGGACTGAGGCGGATCGGCGTCGAGGAGATCGTCCGGAACGAGCCGTACCTGGTCGCGCGCGTCTCCTGCCCGCTCGAGGCGGTGGACGATCCCGAGCAGGTGCACGGGCTGATCACCCGGATCCTGAAATCGCTCCGCACCCTGGCCCAGCTCGATACGACGTACCCCGCGGAGCTCGACAACATCTTCGGCATGAACCTGGGCGACCCCGGGCTCTTCGCCGACACGGTGGCGTCGATCGTCCACCTTCCGCTCGACATGAAGAAGCGGGTCATCGAGGCGCTCGACATCGCCGAGCGCCTCTCGCTCGTCGCCGAGGGGATCGATTCCGAGATCGCGCGGCTCAGCGTTGCCGAGGACGTCGTGCGGCGGACGAGCGCGCAGATGGAGAAGGGCCAGCGCGAGTTCTTCCTCCGCCAGCAGCTGATGGAGATCCGGCGGCTCCTGGGCGAGGACGACCCGCAGGAGATCGTCGTGCGCGCGATCCTCGAGCGTGTGGACGGCCTCGGGCTCCCGGCGCGCGTCCGCGCGGTCGTGCAGGAGGAGACGAACCGGCTCCGCTACCTGCCGCCCGCCTCCCAGGAGTCGGGCGTGATCCGGAACTACGTCGACTGGCTCCTCGCGCTCCCCTGGACTCGTGAGTCGCGCGGCGACCTGAAGCTCGAGGAGGTGCAGCGCCGTCTCGACGAGGAGCACTTCGGGCTCGACAAGGTGAAGGAGCGGATCCTCGAGTACCTCGCGGTGCTCAAGCTGAAGAACGACCTGCGCGGCCCGATCCTCTGCTTCGCGGGCCCGCCCGGAACGGGGAAGACCTCGCTCGGGGCGTCGATCGCCCGCGCCATGGGGCGCGCGTTCGTGCGGATGTCGGTCGGCGGCGTGCGCGACGAGGCGGAGATCCGCGGGCACCGCCGCACGTACATCGGCTCGCGCCCGGGGAAGATCCTCCGGAGCCTCCGCGACGCGCATTCGGCGAGCCCGGTCTTCATGATCGACGAGATCGACAAGATGGGGCACGACGCCGACGGCGATCCCGCGTCGGCGCTCCTCGAGGTCCTCGACCCGGAGCAGAACGCGCACTTCGTCGACCACTACGTCGAGATCCCCTTCGACCTCTCCGAGGTCCTGTTCATCACGACCGCGAACGTGCTCGACTTCATCCCGTCGGCGCTCCTCGACCGGCTCGAGGTGATCCCGATCCCCGGGTACCTCGAGGAGGAGAAGATCCAGATCGCGCGCCGGCACCTCGTGCCGCGCGAGGCGCGCGCGAACGGGCTCGCGCCGACCGACATCGCGTTCGACGACGCGGCGCTCCTCAAGATCATCCGCGAGTACACGCGCGAGGCCGGCGTGCGGCAGATGGAGCGCGCGATCGACACGTTCTGCCGGAAGGCGGCGCGCCAGCGGACCATGGGCTTCACGGGCGACTGGCGGTACGTCGAGGACGACGTCGAGAAGGTGCTCGGCCCGCCGTACCTGGTCCCCGAGCGTGCCGAAGGGCAGGCGGAGATCGGCGTCGCCACCGGGCTCGCCTGGACCGCGACCGGCGGCGACCTCCTCCTGATCGAGGCGCTCAAGATGCGGGGCGCCGGGCGCGTCATCGTGACCGGGCAGCTGGGCGACGTCATGAAGGAGTCGGTCCAGGCGGCGCACTCCTACGTCCGCGCGCGCGCCGAGCTCCTGGGCATCAACCCGCAGCTCTTCGACGACTTCGACCTCCACATCCACTTTCCGGAGGGCGCGGTCCCGAAGGACGGCCCCTCCGCCGGCATCACGATCGTGATGGCGATCGCGTCGGCGCTCGCCGACGCGCCGATCCGGAACGACGTCGCGATGACCGGCGAGGTGACGCTCCGCGGCAAGGTGCTCGCCGTCGGCGGCCTCAAGGAGAAGGTGATGGCCGCGTACCGGACCGGCATCAAGACCGTCGTCTTCCCCGCGGACAACCAGAAGGACCTGGTCGAGATCCCGGAGTCGATCCGGAACAAGATGACGTTCGTGCCGGTCAGCGTGGTGGACGAGGTCTTCCAGCACGCGTTCGCGGGCGTCGCCGAGCGGATCGCCGAGCTCGAGGCGCAGCGGGCCGCGCGCGAGAAGCGCCGGCGCGAGCGGGCGCGGAAGAAGAAGAAGGCCGCGAAGGCCGCGAAGGCCGGGAAGCCCGCGAAGGGCCAGAAGGCCGAGAAGCCCCGGAAGGCCGCCCGCGGGCCGAAGGCCGTGAAGCGCCCCCGCGCGAAGAACGGCCGCGCGGGAACGCGCCGGGCGGCGCGTCCCCGCACGTAGCACCCCCTCCGCCACGCCCCCCGTCTCAGATGTACCGGGTCACCAGCGCGCAGTAGAGCGCGGCCGCCGCCAGGCCCGCGCCTCCTCCGATCGCCGCCGCGTGCGGGATGTCCGGCGCGTCGTCGGCCGCGAGCTTCGCGCCGAGGTCGCGGAACTGCCCCGCGTGCGTGACGAGACAGGCGATGAACCCGGTCCGCTTGGAGATCTCCGCCGACGCCGGGACGCGGGCGCCGGCCGCGTCGCCGCCCGGCGCGGTCCCGTACGCCGTGCCCGTCCGGACCCAGATCGTCGCGCCTCCGACGACGATCGGCTCGAACCCTTCCTCGTCGTCGAACGGACGCCTGCCGGCGATCAGGTCGGAGCGCTCGGCGACCGCGTCGCCTCCGACGCGCAGCAGCGAGACGAACGTCGCGCGGCTCCGGTCGCCGTCCGCGGCGAAGGGGAGGATCGTGATCGAGGCGCCCGTCCCGTCCTCCAGCATTCCGTCCGCCCGAACGACGCACGCGCGGACGAGCGGGAGCGCCGGTTCGCCGGCGTCCCCGAGCGCGCGCGCCACGAGCGGGCTCCCGGCGGCCTGCGCGGTCGCCTCGGCGAGCGCGTCGCGGTCCCAGATCCACCGCGCGCCCGCGACCCCCGGCGTCCGTCCGTCCGGCGGCGCGAGCGGAGCGGCTTTCTTCCCTCCGAGGCAGCCGGCGCCCGCCGTCGCGAGGAGGAGCGTGGCCGCGATCCACTTCCCATGTTCCCGCATGCCGGCCTCCTCTCTATTGCCACGCGGCAATCGCGCAGGAGAGGGCGGCGATGGCGGTGCCGATCGCGCCCCCCACGGCCGCGGCCGCCGGGTACATCGGGGCGATCTGCGTCGCGATCGAGGCACCGGCGTCCGAGAACGTCTGCGCGGTGTTCGCGAAGCACTGGAGGAACTTCGACCAATTGATCCGCTCCGGAGCGAGCGCGGCGGCGCCGTCCGGCGCGGCCGCGTACGTCGCGTCCGATCGAACCCAGATCGTGCGCGGTCCGGTGCCGATCGGGACGTAGCCCGGTTCGTCGTCGAACGGCGCGCGCCCGACGATCAGCTCCGCGCGCTCGACCAGCACGTCGTCGCCCCGCCGCATATAGGAGACGAACGTGGCGTGCGTCGCGTCCTCGGCGCGCGCGTACGGAAGGATCGTGACCGAAGCCGACGCGCCCGTGTCGAGCGCACCCTCGGCGCGCACGGCGCCGTCCGCCACGAACGGGAGGCCGGGATCCTCGGCCTCGCGGAGCGCGCGCTCGACCAGCGGGCTCGACGACGCCCGCGCGACCGCGGCGCCGAGCGCGGCGCGGTCCCAGACCCAGCGCGCGGAGGCGACGGCCGGCGGATCGCCCGGCGGCGACGGCGCGACCACACGCCCCTCCTTCCGCGTGGAGCACCCTCCGGCCGCGATCGCGATCGGAAGCAGCAACGTGATCCAGGTCTCGACGGTTCTCATGACGGCACCCTCCTTCGTGTGGCGCGCGACGCGCGCGTGGGCGCCGAGGAGCGAGGATGCCGGGACGCGCAGCATGAAGCGTTCCCGGAGGAGCCGTGGTCCGAGATGGAGCGGGGCGATGGGGCGGCGCGCGTTACGGGTCGCGGCGGGGCGCGGAGCGAGCGCGGGCGAAGCGGGCGCGCGTCGGGAGTCCGACGGCGGTGACGGAAGGGGAGCGGGGGGACCGCTACGGCAGGAGCGGGATCCGCTTCCCGAGCGCCAGGTCGACGCCCGTGTCGGTCCGATGCGACGACGTCGGCTCGTTGACCCAGAGGCGCTCCACGCGCCCGGAGACCGAGAGCGCCGCGTCGCCGAGGGAGGGGAGCCGGAGCACCGCGAACTGGAGCCGGACGGAGAGCCGCTTGTCGTTCGTCCCCTCCAATTGGTAGTCGCGGGTCACGTAGGACACGAAGGGCGTCATGAGGAGCCGGCTCGCGACCGCCTCCCAGCGTAGCTCGATCGAGCCCTGCACCGTGAGATCGCGGACGTCGAGGTCCCGGTTCCGGTTCTCTTCCACGCCGACCGTGAGCGTGCTCGTCAGGTTCGACGCCTCGCGCCGCGTCGAGACGAAGGAGCCGGACGTGACGCGCCGCTTCGTATCGAGCCCCATCGGGTCCTCGAGCACGCCGACGTCGAACCGCGCCGTCGTCCGGCCGCCGAGAGGCTCCGATTGCGTGAACTCGGTCGCGACCCGGGTCTCGCGATAGTCGGTCTGCGCCCCCTTCTGCGTGATCCGGATGATCGACGGCGTGACCCAGCTGTCCTGATTCAGGGCGAGCGTGCCGCCGAACGTGAGGCGGTTCACCTTCACGTCGGGGGCGCCGGTCGTCGTGTCCTCGGGACGCTCCGTCCGGTACCCGCCGAAGAAGCGCCATTTGGCGACCGCGCGCGCGAGGTCGGCGCCGAACCCCTTCCGGTCGGCGAGCGCGTACGGGTTGAGCGCGGTGGCGAGGCCGGGCTGGTAGCGGAACGCCTCGGCCCTCGCGGTGAACCCGGCGGCCGTGCCGTTCAGCTCGGCGCGCGCTCCGGTCCGCGTCCGTCCCGGCTCGACCCCCGCGATCGTCCGGTGGCGCACGCTCGCCGCGTCGCCGAGCAGGGTCCAGGTGCCGCGGAGCCGGAGGAGCGCCGTGCCGCCGTAGATGGCGCGCGCGCGCGTCGCCGTCTCGACGCCGCCCGGCGTCGGGTCCTCGTGCGTGTAGCCGCCGTAGAGCGAGGCGGTCACCCGGTCGTTCGCGAGGTTCCGCGTGAGCCGCGCGGCGTAGAGGTCGGAGCGCGCCTCCCGGAGCGGGCCCGCGGCCGCGCGCGGATGCGACGCGAGCGCCACGTAGCCCTCGAGCGTGCCGAGGCCGCCCGCGTTCACGGTCGCCTGCGCGCCGCGCCGCGGCACCGCGCTCGCGAGGAGCGGCGCGCCTGCCGCGATGGACGGCGCCAGGTCGCCCCACTCCACGGTCGCGCGGTTCTGCGTGTAGCGCACGTTCAGCTGCTCGGGCGAGGCGCTCCCGTTCTTCGTGTCGTCGAGGCGGACGCGGCTCGTCACCACCGCCTCGAGGCGCCGGCCCGGCGCGAGATCGTACCCGGCGCGGAAGGCGCCCCAGCCGGTGGTCGACGCGCCGGAGCCGCCCGACGCGCTCGTCGCGTCGGCGAGCCAGGTGCTCTCGACCTTGAGCCTCGCGCGCGCCGCGCTCGTGTCGGGCGGCGGCGCCGTCTCGCCGGGGCGTGCCGTGAGCCCGTTCGCGGGGGGCACGCAGAGGAACGTGACCGGCTGTGCCGCCAGGGGCTGCGGCGACTCCACCACGAACTGGAGGCGGTGCTCGCCGAAGCGGCGCGTCGGGATCGGCCCGCGGAGCGTCACGGCCACGGGGCGCCCCGACTCCATGTAGCCCTCCTCGATGCCGACCAGGTCGCCGTCCACGTAGAACGCGGCACGGAAGGGCCCCGTGCCCGTGCCGGTGACCACCGCCCGAGGCCGAAGCGTGTCGCCGGCGGCGAGCGCCGCGCCGGGGATCGGCCACTCGAGCGCGGCGCCGACGACGTGGACGTCGCCCGCGACGGGCGGCACCGAGAGCGCGGGGGACATCGCGAGCGTCGTGTCGCCGGGCGCCGCGACCACCGTCCGCGACGTGGCGTCGAACGCGATCGGGAGGCCGGTCTCGTCGGTCCCCTCGTAGACGATCCGGAGCCCGAGCCTGCCGCCGTTCACCCGCGCGAGGTCGCGCGGCAGCGTGACGTCGGTCGCGAGCGTCGCGACGCCGAAGCGCGGCACGCGCGCCATCACCGGCACCGTCAGCGCGCGGATCGGGACGGTCGTGAACGAGCCGCCGACCGGCACCTGGTCGGAGGCCCAGAACTGAACGAGCGCGGACGTGAACGTGACCGCGCTCCCGTTCGTCTCGCGCACGCCGGAAGCGACCGGCGTCGGGTCGCCGGGCAC
>JBLMXB010000148.1:0-7838 GCA_050257555.1 Hyphomicrobiales bacterium
GTGATCCGCCGCGCGAACCAGCTGGTGGAGGAGCGGGCGCCCTGGAACCTCGCGAAGGACCCGTCGAAGGCGGCCGAGCTCGACGCGCTCCTCGGCACGCTCGCCGTGGCGCTCCAGCACACCGCGTTCCTCCTCTTCCCCATCATGCCCGCGAAGGCGGCGTTCGTCTGGGAGACGCTCCGGCTCGCGCCGGGGCTCGACCAGGCGCGCTTCCCGGCCGACGGGGCGCTCCTGCCTCCGCCCCCGACGGGCGTTCCGCTCGGGGAATCGAAGCCGCTCTTCCCGCGCATCGAGAAATGATCGACACCCACGCCCACATCGGGCGGGAGGAGTTCGACGCCGACCGGGACCCGGCGATCGAGCGGGCCCGCGCCGCGGGCGTCACGCTCATCGTCGAGGCCGGGACCGACCCCGCGTCGAGCCGCGCGGCGATCGCGCTCGCGCGGCGCGATCCCCTCGTGCGCGCCGCGGTCGGATTCCATCCGTGCGACGTGCGCGCGGAGCGGATGGCCGAGATGGACGAGATCGAGGCGCTCGCGGCGGAGCCCGAGGTGCTCGCGATCGGCGAGACGGGGCTCGACGCGCACTGGAGCGACAACGCGCCGGCGGAGGTGCAGGAGGCGTTCCTGGTCCGCCACATCGCGCTCGCGAAGCGGGTCGGGAAGCCGCTCGTCCTCCACCATCGCGCCGCCGGCGAGCGGGTCGCCGAGATCCTGGAGCGGGAGGGGCCGCCCGAGGCGGGCGGGAGCTTCCACTGCTTCTCCGGCGACGCCGCGCTCGCCAAGCGCGTGATCGCGATGGGGTTCAGGCTCGGTGTCGGCGGCTCCTCCACGTTCAAGAAGAGCCCGATCCCGGACCTGCTCCGGGCGATCGGGGTAGATTCCGTGGTCCTCGAGACCGATTCCCCCTACCTCGCCCCGGTCCCGCACCGGGGGAAGCGGAACGAGCCGGCGTACCTGGCGATCACCCGGGACCGCCTGGCGGAGGCCCTCGGCATGACCCCCGCGGCGATCACGGAGGCGACCGATGACAATGCTCGAAGCCTCCTTGGACTCTAGCGGCGCGCGGCGCGCGCGGCTCCGGCCGACGGCCGGGAGCGGCGATCCGGCCGCGACGTCGGGAGTTCCGGGCGTCCTCCGCGCGCTCGGCGTGCGGCCGAGCCGGCGGCTCGGGCAGAACTTCCTCATCGACCGGCGCGTGGCGGAGCGGATCGCCGGACTCGTGGCCGACCCGGGCGAAGCGGTGGTCGAGATCGGTCCCGGGCTCGGCGCCCTCTCGGAGCGGCTCGCCGCCACGGGCCGCCCGTTCGTCGCGGTCGAGGTGGACCGGCGCCTGGCCGAGCACGTGACCTCGCTCCTCGCGGCGCGGTCGAACGCGCGCGTCGTCGCGGGAGACGTGCTGGCGCAGCGTCTCGACGACCTCCTCCCGGGAGGCGCGCCGGTCACCGTCGTCGCGAACCTCCCCTATTCCATCACGACCCCCGCGATCGAGTGGGTCCTCGCGCAGGGCCCCCGGGTGCGCCGCGCGTTCCTGATGGTGCAGCGCGAGGTGGCGCAGCGGATGACCGCGGTCCCCGGCGGGAAGGAGTTCGGGTCGCTCTCGGTCTTCCTCGCGCTCCACGCCGAGACGCGCGAGTGCTTCCGCGTCTCCCCGGGCGCGTTCCATCCCCGTCCCGACGTCGACTCGGTGGTCGTGGAGATCGCGCCGCGCCCGTACCCGGGGACGAGCGCGGCGGAGCGGGCGGACGCCGAGCGGCTCGCGCGGCTCGCGACCGGCGGGCGGAGGAAGACGCTCGCGAACGCGCTCGCGCGCGGGCTTCGGATCGAGGCCGCCGCGGCACGGACGCTCCTCGTCGAGGCGGGCGTCGATCCCGCCGCGCGCGGCGAGACGCTCGGCGTCGAGGCGTGGATCGCGCTCGCGCGCTCGTGGCGCCGCGCGGGGGCGCCGGAGGGGGCGCGGTGAGGCGGCACGCGCCGCGCGTCCCCGTGGCGGGCCGTCGCCCCGGCCACCTTGCCAGCGCCGCGGTCGTCCTCGCCGTCACCGTGCTCGCGGCCGGCGCCTTCGCCGTCCTCGCGCCCACCGCGCGCGCGCAGGACGAGGACACCGGGATCGAGGCGACCCCCGACAGCGTCTGGTCGGAGGTCTCCGAGCCCGGCCCCCTGTACAACACGACGTTCGATCAGGACCGCAGCCGCCGCAACTGGACGCAGACCCTCGGCTACTTCCGAAATTCGGGGCACGTGGCGATGAACCTGTCCGGCAGCATGACGACCCAGGAGTTCACGCTGTTCCCGAACAAGTCGACGTTCGGACAGTTCTTCGGGCACCTCGATTCCCGCCCGACCAAGCACTGGACGCTGAGCCTCGAAGGCAACTTCGACATGAACTCGAGCACGGACGGCACGCGCACCACCGACACCCGGCGCGACCGGCTCCAGGCGAAGTCGCAGTACCAGTTCAGCCCCCTCAAGGGAATGACCCTCGTCGGCGGCCTCTACACGGAATTCCAGCGGACGTACGACCGCACGGTATCGGGTCGGCTCCAGCCCGCCAATCACGGGATCGATTCCCTAGCGGTGGACACCCTCTTCGCCACGCGCGACTCGTCCTACACGGTCGGGCGGAAGGACGGGATCCTCGCGGTCTCCTCCTGGCAGATGAGCCCGTGGCTCCAGTTCAACGGCACGGCCAACGCGAGCCGCCTCCGCCCGACGCAGGAGAGCATCGTGCGTGACTTCACGAACCCGCTCGACGGGAGCGGCGGCGGCGTGGCGACGTCGACGCGGGATCGGACGAGCCAGCCGACCGACAATTCCACCTACTCGACGCGTCTCTCGTTCAGCAAGCTGCGGCGGTCGAAGTTGGATCTGCGGTACGACCGATCGATCGTGAATCAGTCGTTCTTCGACAAGGACTTCCGCGGCCAGGAGCTGGCCCAGTTCGACCGCTCGGCCGCGACCGCCCACACCGAGTACGGTCCGTTCGAGAAGTTCTACGCGACCACCGACGTGGGCTTGATCCGGAGCACGAGGGACTACCGGCTCCGCGTGCGGAGCAACTCCCTGGTGACGACCCGCCAGCTGACGAGCACGATCGCCCGCTCGGATACGACGGGCCGCTTCGGCCTGACGTACACGGTGAGCCGGAGCCGGAACGAGCGCCAGGTGACGCAGAACGGCGTCGTCGTGGATCGAACGCTCGGGGGGAACTTCATGCGGATCATGTCCCGGCGGCTCGCGATCGACGGGCTGGCTTCCGTGGGGCTCCAATCCTCGAAGTACATCGCGGCGGACCAGATCGCGGACCAGGACATCGCCCGGTCCATGGTCAGCATCGGCGGCGGCTTCCTGCTGGTGCCCGCGTGCAGCACCACCGTGCACTTCTCGACGAACCGCAGCCATACGGTCTCGATCGACCCCTCCGCGTCGGGGTCGAACGGCGCGCAGACCAACTACCAGTTGAACGCGACGCTGCTCTACCAGGTCTCGCCCGAACTGAACGTGCGGCAGAGCTACGTCTTGAGCGCCGACTACCGCATCTTCGACTTCGCCTCGGCCGAGAAGAACAACTACCTGAACCGGACGCGGCGGATCGATACGTACGTGACCGATTCGCTCTATTCCTACGCGTACCTCCAGCTCACGCACAACTTCGTGTTCCGGGATCAGGGGCCGTACGCGGCCGAATCGCCCGGCGCGGGCCGGATCTACCGCGTCACGCAGGAGAACTACGAGCAGACCCTCGCGCTGACCGCCGGCGTCCGGATCACGGGCGGCGTGCGGCTCGTGGGAACGCAGAGCCTGTTGAGCCAGCGGAACTACCTCCTGGCGCAGGGGACCAGCACCCACCGGAACCGGTTCACGCTCACGGCCGGGCTCGAGGTGAACCGCACCCTCCGGGACGGATCGGAGATCGTGGGGGCGGTGCGGCATATCGGGGGCTATGATGAACGGCTGACGCCGGTCACGAAACCGAACGAGGAGAGCTATTGGATCGCGGGCGCCACATTTCAAAAGCAGTTCTGACGGCGGCCGTCCCGCTGATCCTCCTCGCGTCGAACGGCTGCGGCCTGTTCAAGCCTCGCGAACCCAAGGTGCCCACCGGGGGGTCCCTCGCCTGCCTCTCCCTCACCGGTCCCGACAACCTCGCCCTGAACATCCTCGTCAACTACGGCCGCCAGGCCGGGACGGGATGTTACAACTCCATGGTGGACACGACGTTCCACTTCCATCCCGACCCCGTCGACTCGTCGAACAACCCCACGCCGTACGTCGACTGGAACCAGACCGTCGAGACGCGTGTAAACAGCAGCATCGCCTCGGACACGCAGTTCCTGGAGGCGGCGTTCGACTCGACGTACCAGGATCCGACGATCACGACGTCGCCGCAGACCGAGACGCGTTATTACGCGTATCACATCCTGTTCCAGGCGCGGAGCCAGGCCGATACGACCCGATACCAGGGCCGGGCCGAAATCAAGTTCGCGCAGGGTGGGGGCTCCTTCTGGTCCATCGTCGACTGGCGGGACCACAGCGACGGCTCGGGGCAACCCACCTGGGGGCAGCTCCGCGCCGACCACCGCGTGGGATTCTAAGATCAGGGAAGGATTGACTTTAGGGCGCGCGTGACGTAGCATCGTTGACAGCCGGAACGCGAGACTCGAGAGGTACCAGCGCCTTGACCCGACATCCTTCCCATCGAGAGCCTTCCCCGGCGAACCCATTATCCCCCAATCGCTTGGCCGTCGCGGCGCTCCTCGTCGCGCTCCTCTCCGGCGGATGCATCTTCAGCCCGAAGAAGGAGAAGAGCGGCGGGGGCGGGACCCCGCCCCCGCCGGTGCCCCCGAGAACGAGCCCGCATTCCGCCATCGACTTCCTGATCTACGCCTGGAACTATCGCGACAGCACGCTGGCGGAGCAGGTCTACGCGAGCGACTACTCGGGAACGTCGGTCGATCAGAGCGATCCGCAAACCGGGACGCTGAGCTTCACCAAAGCCGACGAGGTTCGCGCCCTCGGAGGCCTGGAATTGGCAACCGACATCACGAGGGTGGAGGTCAACTTCGGCCCGAGCACCACCTGGGTCGACAGCAAGTACGTCGGCGATCCCCCGGATTGGGTCTCCGTGGCCATCCCGAAGCCTACGGTCAACATCTACACCACGTCCGACACGTACACCGCCACCGGCGCCGACAACTTCGAGTTCAAGCTGCGCCCCGTTCCCGCGTCCCCCGACACGCTCTGGGAAATCGTGCGCTGGTCCGAGTCGAAGCCCGCCACGTCGCCGTAGGCGCGCGTCCGCGTCGTCGGCGCGCCCCCGATGCCGTCGTCGGCGCGCCCACGCCCCTTCCTTGACTCCCCGGAACACCCGCTCCTAGAATCGCGCGAGCGAACCGCGCACCCCCTCTCTCACCCGGCACGATCGATTGGCGAAGAAATCCCGGAAGGCTTCGTCGCGCCGCGGCCGTCCGCCGTCGCGCGGCCTGATGATGGGCATTGCCGTCGTCCTGGTCGGCGTTGCGATCTGGCTCGCGCAGCACCGCCCCACGATGAAGCCGCGCTCCGCGCCCGACGCGACGTCCGAGTCCGCCGCGACCGCGGCGTCCGACGCCGCCGATCCGACGGGCCTCTCCGCGACCCCGATCGTCGTCGACTCCGATTGGGACCGTCTCCGCCTCCGCCTCGAGTCCGAGTGGCTCCGGCTCTTCCGCGCGGGCGACCGCGCCGCGATCCTCCGCCTCACGAGCCGCACGCTCCGCGGCGCGCTCGAGGACGTGGGGATCACACGCGACCGGATCGACGAGCGGCCGATGGCCGCGGTGACGGCCGGCGCGGGAAAGGCGCCGGTCTCCTGGAGGATCCAGGTGCCGCCGCGCGCTTCGCTCTTCCGGATCAACGACGCCGTGACGCAGGCGATGATGGTGCTCGGGGGCCACGTGCTCCACGGCGCCGAGCGGCCGGGACAGAGGGTGGGGACCGCGCTCGACCTCCGCGTCGGCTACGGCGACCGCGTGACGCACGCGATCGCCGTCGAGCCGAACACCGAGCTGGCCGACACGGACACGAGGATCGCCTTCATCGTCACCGACCTCCCCCGCGACTCGACCGCGATGGTGAAGGCGTTCTTGAATAGCCCGATCCCCTGCGCGATCGCGATCCGCGCCGACGCCCCCGGCGCGGGGAGGCTGGCACGCGACGCGCGCGACGCGAGGCGGCCGGTCTTCCTCGAGCTCCCGATGGAGCCGCGCGGCTACCCGGCGAACGATCCCGGGCGCGGCGCGATCCTCCTCGACCAGTCGCGCATCGAGATCGAGGACCGGATCACCCGCGCGCTGAGCGCGCTCGGTCCGGTGAGCGGCGTGGTCAGCCGGTACGGGAGCGCCGCGGTGAACGACCGCGACGTGATGCGCGCGGTGCTCGGCGAGCTCCGCGGCCGCCGGCTCCCGTTCGTCGACGCGCACGGGGCCGGGCCGAGCCTGACCGAGGAGATCGGCGAGGAGATCGGCGCGCGCACGATCACGCTCGGCGGCGTGCTCGAGGGCGGGAGCGCATCGCCCGCGACGCTCCGGGCCCGCATCAAGTCGGTGACGGAGGCGGCATCCCAGCGCGGCGCGCTCGTCGTCGCGGTCCGAGCGGGCACCCCGATCCTGAGCGCGCTCGAAGCGGCGCGCGCGACCTGGACCCAACAGGGCATCGAGGCGGTGCCCGCGACGGAGCTGATCCCATGAACGCCACGCTCTCGGTCAACGTCGATCACGTCGCCACGCTCCGTCAGGCGCGCGGCGGCGTCGAGCCCGATCCCATCCGCGCCGCGGTGCTGGCGCTCGACGCGGGCGCCTCCGGCATCACGGTCCACCTCCGGGAGGACCGGCGCCACGCGCAGGACGACGATCTCGAGCGGCTCCGCGCGCTCCGCCGCGGGGAGCTCAACATGGAGATGGCGGTCACGGAGGAGATGATCGGGATCGCGCTCCGGCTCCGTCCCGAGCGCGCGACGTTCGTGCCCGAGCGCCGCGCCGAGCTGACGACCGAGGGCGGACTCGACCTCCGGGTCCATCGCGATGCCGTGCGCGAGGCGGCGTCGCGGCTCGAGGGCGCGGGAATCGCCGTCAGCTTGTTCCTCGATCCCGGCCCGGAGATCGTCGCGCTGGCGAAGGAGTGCGGCGCCTCGATCGTCGAGATCCACACCGGCGCGTACGCGAACGCGCGCGCCGCGTCCGCGATCGAGCGGGAGCTCACGCGGATCGAGGAGGCGGCGCGGCGGCTTCGCGACCAGGGCGTCGCGACGCACGCGGGGCATGGCCTCACCACCGCCAACGTGGCGGCGCTCCTCCGGCGGCATCCCTTCCGCGAGCTGTCGATCGGGCATCACATCATCGCGCGCGCGGTCGAGGTCGGCATGAGCGCCGCGGTGCGCGAGATGCTCGCCGCGATCGCTGCCGCCTGACCCGCGCGGCTCCACCGCCGCGTAACGAAATCTTCAGTCCGCCGCCCCCGAACCGTCATCGCCCCGCCGTACGCTTCGTCCCATGAGCGATCGAGGCTCCACCGCCGCGCTGGCCACCTCGTCCCTGGCCGCTTCCTTGCCCGAAACTCCCATTGCACACCTGGACGTGCCCGGGGGATCGAGCGGCCATCGAGGGACGGTTCGGTCGGCGCGGCGCAATCAGTGGTTTCCCTGCGCTCCCCGCGACACGGGGCCCGAACGCGCGACGGGTGGCGGCCCGCGCCCGGGACCGGTCGATACGCATCCTCCGCGGCGGACGACCGAAGAGCCTGCACCCTAGCATCGCCGCTCGCGACCGGTCCGAAGTCGGAACGCCCGGGGGCCGTGGCGCC
>JBLMXB010000149.1:0-16976 GCA_050257555.1 Hyphomicrobiales bacterium
ACCGCGTAGTAGCCGCCGCCCGGGATTGGGATGATGCCCCGGTAGGAGATGACCGCCGCGATGTAGATCGCGAGCCAGATCCAAACCCACGACATCGCGTCCGGCGCGCCGTGCAGGAAACAGAGGAAGAAGATCGGCGCGAGCCATGCCGCGGGCTGGAGAACCCAGCGCCCGGTGGAGAGGGCGGTGAACGCGGCGCCCGCCAGCAACGGCCCCCACGCGAAGAGCGGGATCACGCGAACTCCACCACGCCTACTTCCCCCACCTCGCGATGCCGTTCGCCTGCTGCCCCGCTCCCCTCGGGAAGTACCCGCCGGCGACGAGATACCCGTCGTACTCGGTGAGCGCGTTCACGAAGCCGTCGAGGGAGGAGAGCCCGTGCCATGACGGGCTGTCCCAGCGACTGACGGCGCCGGGAAAGAGCCCTCCGACGACGAGCGTGTCCCCGTACATGGCGACCGCCTTGGCGTACTGGTCGGAGAATTCGCCGACGCCGCCCCCGAGCGGCGACCACTGGGCGCCGTCCCACTTCGCGACGTGGTAGGCGGCGCCGCCTCCGGCCGTCGCGAACGCGCCGGCCGCGATCAGCGAGTCGCCCTCGAGCGCCAGCGCGTAGACCGTGCCGTAGGGATCATTGTTGATCCCGCCGTTGACTCCCCCGCCCACCTGCGCCCAGGAGGCGCCGTCCCATGCCGCGATGCCCGACGCGGGCGCGCCTCCGGCCGTTCCGAATGAGCCGCCCGCGATCAACGCTCCGTGGTAGACGGTGAGCGCCCACGGTACGCCGCCGAGCCCGGCGCCGAGCGAGTGCCACGCGCTCCCGTCCCATCGCGCGATGAACGCGGCGGGAACGCCGCCCGCGGAATCGAAGGCCCCGCCCGCGACGAGATCACCGCCGTACACGGCGAGCGACGAGACGCTCCGATTGAGCCCCGAGCCGAGCGGCGACCACTTGCTCCCGTCCCACGCCGCGACGAAGTTCACCGTGTCGCCGTTCAGGTATTCGAACGCACCTCCGGCGATCAGCTTCCCGTTCCAGACCGTGAGCGCGCGCACGGCGCCGCCGAAGTCCGGACCGAGACGCGTCCAGGCGATGCCGTTCCACGATGCGAGCTTGGTGGAAGGCGAACCCTGAACGCCGGAGAAGCTGCCGCCCGCGATCAGGCTGCCGTTCCAGGTCGTGAGCGCTTCGACCTCGACGAACCCGTCGGAGAGCCCGAGATCCTGCCAGGCGCCGGGCGCGCCGGGCGCGAGCGGTGGCTTGAGCGGCGGGCCGCCGTCCGAGTGTGAGCCCGAGCCGCAGCCCGAGAGCGCGGCGAGCGCGACAAGCGAAAGCGGGAGAACGAGGTACAGGACGAGCGCCGAGGATCGAACGGGAGCCGGGGTCCGGTTCATGAGCGCACCTCACGGGCAGCCAGCGGTCGTCGGGGGGGAGGCTCATTATATACCGATTCGATGCTATGCTGGCGCCCATGTCCCTCACGCCCGGAACCCGTCTCGGCGTCTACGAGATCCTGGGCCCGCTCGGAGCGGGCGGCATGGGGGAGGTCTACCGGGCCCGCGACACGCGGCTCGGCCGCGAAATCGCGATCAAAGTAATCCCCCGCCACCTCGCGTCGACCCCCGAGGTGCGTGCGCGGTTCGAGCGCGAGGCACGCGTCATCTCCTCGCTCAATCACCCGAACATCTGCACGCTCCACGACGTCGGCCACGAGGGCGACACCGACTTCCTGGTCCTCGAGCTGGTGGACGGCGAGTCGCTGGCGGATCGGCTTACGCGCGGGCCGATGCCGGCGGCCGATCTCCTCCGCGCCGGCATCCAGATCGCGGACGCGCTCGAGAAGGCGCACCGCGCCGGGATCGTCCATCGGGACCTGAAGCCCGGCAACGTCATGCTCGGGAAGACGGGCGTGAAGCTCCTCGACTTCGGGCTCGCGCGGGGGACGGCCGGCGGGCCCGCGCCCGCGGCGGATACCGAGCTACCCACCATGAGCCGCCCGATCACCGCGAGCGGGACGATACTCGGCACGTTCCAGTACATGGCGCCCGAGCAGCTCGAGGGGCGGGACGCCGACGCACGCACCGACATCTGGGCGCTCGGATGCGTCCTCTACGAGATGGCGACCGGGAAGCAGGCCTTCACGGGGCGGAGCCAGGCGTCGCTGATCTCCTCGATCATGTCGCAGGAGCCGCCGCCCGTCCCCGACCTCGCCCCGCTCACGCCGCCCGCGCTCGATCGCTTGATCAAGGCGTGCCTCGCCAAGGATCCCGGCGAGCGGATCCAGACGGCGCACGACGTGAAGCTCCAGCTCCAGTGGATCGCCGAGGGCGGCTCGCAGTTCGGCGTCCCGGCTCCGGTCGCGGCGCGGCGACGCGGTCGCGAGCGGGCCGCGTGGATCGTCGCCGCGGTCGCGACCCTCGCGGCGATCGCGCTCGCGGTGGTCGTGCTCCGGCCCAAGCCGCCGCGACGCTCCGTCGCCTTCGAGCTGACGCCGCCGCCCGGCCTGCTGCAGATCGATCTTCCCCGTATCTCGCCCGATGGCTCCTGCCTCGCGTTCAACGCGATCGACTCGACCGGAACGACGCACATCTGGTTCCGTCGCATGGACACGCTCGAGGCGAGTCAGCTTCCGGGCACGGAAAGCGCGACGCGCCCGTTCTGGTCGCCCGACAGCCGCTACCTCGCGTTCTTCAAGGGCGGGAAGCTCTACAAGATCGACACGATCGGCGGGCCGCCGATCGTGCTCTGCGAGGCGGCGACGGGGGCGGACGGCTCGTGGGGCACGCGCGGGGTGATCCTCTTCGACGGCTCGGTCCGCGACAGCGTGCGGGTGGTCTCGGCCTCGGGCGGGCTCCCCCGCGGGGCCGCACGAATTGATCGTGCCCACGGCGAGACGTACAACGCGTGGCCCCAGTTCCTGCCGGACGGACGTCACTTCCTGTATCTCGCGTACGGACAGGGAGAGAGCGATCGCACCTTGAAGGTCGGATCGATCGATTCTCCCGCCACGAAATCCCTGGGGCCCGCCACCTCACGCGTGGAGTATGGGTCCGGGTATCTCCTATACGTGAATACCGGGACGCTCCTGGCGCAGCCGTTCGACGCCGGCGGGATCCGACTCCAGGGCGATCCATTCCCTCTGGCCCAGGACGTCGAGTCCGACGCGTCCGGGAGCGCGCGGTTCTCGACGTCGACGAACGGGACGCTCGTCTACCGGAGCGGAGGCAGTACCGAGCAATCGCGAATGGCGTGGGTGGGTCGTGACGGCAAGATCCTCTCCACGCTCTCGACGGCCGCGGACTTCGACACGCCGTCGCTCTCTCCGGACGAGACCACCGTGGCGATCGGGAGAGGCGAAGGCACGACTCCGTTCCGCGGCCTCTGGCTCTGGGATCTGCGCCGGGACCTCGGCACCCAATTCGACGACGCGACGCAGGCGCTGGTCGTTCCCGTCTGGTCTCCGGACGGAAGACGCCTCGCGTACACGCGCGCGGACCATGGCGAGATGCAGATCGTGGTCCGCGGCCTCGACGGCGGCCCGCCCACTGTGCTCGCGTCCTCGAGCGAATTCAAGGTCCCGAATTGCTGGACGCGCGATGGTCGCTGGATCGTGTTCATGACCCGTCATGCTGCCAGAGGAAGCACGATCGACGTCGAGGCGTTCGATTTGAACCAACCGACGGGTTCGCCGCCGGTCCCGATCCTGTCCTTGCCAAGCAACACCTCTCAGGCGACGGTCTCGCCCGGCGGCTCGCTGATGGCCTACACGGCCTCGGGCGCCGGCCCGCTTCAGGTCTATGTGACCTCCTTCCCGAAACCGGGCGCCAAGTGGCGCATCTCAACGGACGGCGGCATGCAGCCGTCGTGGCGCGGAGACGGGCGCGAGCTCTACTATCTGACGCCCGGTCAGCAGCTGATGTCGGTCAGCGTCGAGCCGGGGTCGCCGCCCCGCTTCTCGCGGCCGCGCGCACTGTTCAAAGCGCCCGTGATCCTTCGCGTGCTGACCCGCGACGTCTACCTGCCGACCCACGACGGCCAGAAGTTCCTGATGCTCACCCCGGCCCAGAAGGCGACCGTCGGCGCCACGACGGTAATCCTCGACTGGCTGACCCGAATGGAGCGGAAGTGACCGACCTCAATCCCCACAAGGAGCAGATGGCCGACGAGTCGATGGTGCGGACCCTCGACGCGCAGTCCCGCGCGATCTGGCCGCAGGAGAAGCCGCTCCTCCTCCGCTACGGCCTCCCCGCCGACATCGCGATCCTCGACGCGGGGTGCGGCACGGGCGAGGGATCGTGGCGGCTCGCGGAGTTCTACCCGCGCGCGACGGTCCTCGGCGTGGACGTTCTCGACTCGAGCCTCGCGATCGCGCGGGAACGCCATGCCGCGCGCTTCGCGCCGCGCCTCACGTTCGAGAACCAGAGCATCTACGAGCTGAAGGCGCCCGACCGCACGTTCGACCTCACGGTGAACCGCCACGTGCTCCACTCGATCCCGCACGCGGAGAAGGTCTACGCGGAGCTGAAGCGCGTCACGAAGAAGGGCGGGCGGCTGCATCTCATCCCCGAGGACTACGGGATGCTGCATTTCGAGAAGGCGGATCCCGACCCGAGCGAGTTCTGGCGCGACGGCCCGCGGATGTTCGGCGAGAAGACCGGCACCGATCTCTTCGTCGGCCGGCACACGTACCGGATGCTCGCCGACCTGGGGCTCGAGGACATCACGGTCGACTACATCGTCGTGGACACGCTCCGCGTGCCGCGCGAGACGTTCGCCGAGATCATCACCGCGTGGCGCGACGGCTACGCCAAGGTGAGCGCCGAGGTGATGGGGATCCCGCTCGAGAAGTCGATCGCGTACTGGACGCGGATGCTCGAGAGCATCCGGGATCCGCACGGCTACGCCGTCTGGATGGTGCCGGTCGTGAGCGCGCGGGTGCCGTAGCAGCCGCCAGCGCTGACCCCTACCGCACGCCCCTCCCGATGAAGAGATCCGCCGAGTTCCGCGAGTGGACGTACGCGTACGCGGCGCCGTCGAGGGCGAACTCCGGGCGGTAGAGCCCCGTCAACCCGCCCTGGCTGGCTGGCATCAGGTCCCGCCACGGCGCGCGCGACCCCGACTTCAGATCCACCTTGTGGATCGAGAGCGGGATCGTCTTCGGTCCGGTCTGCACGAATACGGCACCGCCCCCGTCCACGAAGTCGATCAACATGTCGCGCGGCTCGAACCGCGGCCCGCGGCGTCCCGGCGAGCCGTCGAGCGGAACGAACCTCGATTCGCCGGTCGCGGCGAGCACGACGAGCGCCTCCGCCCCCTCGGGAGACAGGGCCATGCTCGGCCGTGCGTCGGCGAACTCGGCGGGCAGTGATATCCCGCTCGTCCCGCCCCGTTCGACGTCGAGGACAGCCAAGGTCGGTGTCCCCGCGGCATCGAGCGTCATGTAGACGACCGTGTCGCCATCCGGCGTGAACCACGCCCGGTTGCGGAAGATCAGCTCCCCGAGCGCGGGGAACGAGCGCTTCCGCCCGGGACCGGTCGGGATCAGGTCGAGCGGGGCTCCGGGGCGCGCTCCGCGGGAAAGGGCCCAGCGTCCATCCGGCGAGAGGGCGAGGCCGTACCCGTCGCCGAGACGCACGACGGGTGATCCATCCGTCCCCCGGACGCATACCGCGTAGTCCTTGCCGACGCCGTGGCTCTGCTCCGTGAAGAGCATCGTCTTCCCGTCGCGGGAGATCGCGGCGACGGTCGAGTGGTCGAGCCAGCTCAGCTCCCGCTCCTGCGTGTCGTCGGGACCGGCGAAGAGGATTCCTCGGAGGTAGCTCTCGCGGGCGAAGAGGATCTTCCCGTCCTTCGCGATGTCGTGGAGCCGGACGCTCCCCGGGAACGAATAGACCTGACGCAGCTCGCCTGCCGGCGTGACCCCGAAGATGTCCATCCGGAACGCGCCCCTCCGGCCGGCGTTGAACCAGATCTCCTCTCCGCTCGGGGTCCACGCGAGGCACTGCACGGTCGCCCACTCGGGGGTCAGGACCTTCTTCGTGCCTTGGAGGTCGATGGTCGCCACCGCCCCGTGATCGTCGCCCCGCATCGCGTGCTCGAAGAACGCGATCCGATCCCCTCGAGGCGAGAATCGGACGTAGCTCACGTGTCCGCTCGTTTCGTAGAGGACGTTTCCGATCGGGTACTCGATGGCCGACCTTCCGCCACGCTCGTGAATGACGACCAGCTGTCGTCCGGAGGGATCGAAGTCGACGTGCGTGATGTTCTCCGCGAGGGGCCTGGGCGCTCCTCCGAACATCGGCGCGAGCGCGAGCGTCCCGATGCCCACGCCGGAGTGATGGAGGGACGGATGCATCTGGAGCGCCATCTCGCCCGAAGGAGAGATCGCGAGGATATCGGCGTCCGCGATCGGGATCGGGATCGGCTCGGGCGTCTCGGGTCGCTTCATGAGGAGCCGCAACGGTCCCAGGTCGTACCGCGCGGAGTAGACGACCGACTGTCCGTCGGGGGCGAAGCGCGCGAGGCGCAGGTACCGCGGAACGTACGTGACCATCTCGAAGGAGACCTCGCCGCCGTCGGCGCCGCCCTCCACCGCGGCCGCGGCGCCCGACCCGGATCGTGACGTCGCGGTCGAGATCGCCTCGAGGCTGAACGCGAGATCCTGCGCCGAGCGGAACCGGCGCGCGGGCAGCTTCTCGAGGCAACGGCGGATGATCCGATCGAGGACCGGCGGCACCTCCTCCGCGATCGTGGTCAGGTCGGGTGGGTCCTTCGTGAGGATCGCGCTCATGACGTCGGCGTTCGTCCCGCCTCGGAAGGGCCGTGCCCCGGCGATCGTTTCGAACAATACGGCGCCGAACGCGAAGATGTCGGAGCGCGCGTCCGCGGCCTGCCCCCGCACCTGCTCCGGCGACATGTAGCCGACCGTGCCCATCACCATCCCGGGATCGGTGTCGCCGCCGACCGTCGCCGCGTTCGCGACGGTCTCGTCGCCGGCGCCCTCCGCCTGCGACAGCTTGGCGAGGCCGAAATCGAGGATCTTCACGCGGCCGTCCCGCGTGAGGAAGAGGTTCTCGGGCTTGAGATCGCGGTGCACGATCCCCTCGTCGTGTGCCGCGGCGAGTCCCTGCGCCACGTCGGTCCCGAACTCGATCGCGCGGCGCGCGCTCAACGGGCCGGACAGGAGGCGCTCGCGGAGCGTCTCGCCCTCGAGCAGCTCCGTGACGAGGTACGGATGTCCTTCGTGGCGCCCGATGTCGTAGATCTGGAGGATGTTGGGGTGGTTGAGCTTGGCGGCCGCCCGCGCCTCGTTCTCGAAGCGGCGGAGCCGGTCGGCGTCGGAGGCGAACGCGGCGGGGAGCACCTTGACCGCGACGTCCCGGCCGAGCCGCTCGTCCCGGGCGCGATACACCTCGCCCATGCCGCCCGCGCCGAGGGTGCCGGTGATCTTGTACGGGCCGAGGGCGGTGCCGGGGGCGAGGGGCATGCTGAAAAGTTACCACATCGCGGCCGAGGCGCTCCGGATCCCGATCCGCGCGTCACGACGGGGCCGGAAAGGAGTATCCTTGATACAGGACCCCCACCACGCCGGGCAACGAGGTACGCCCATGCTCTCCCTACGATTGGTCCGATTGCTCGACTCCCACGCCGAGCAGCTCGCCGATACGCTCTTCACCACCCTCCTCGAATCCCCCGAGTGCGCCGATCTCCGCAAGGTGCCGCGCGACCACCTCGAGCTTCGCTCGCGCGAGATCTACCGGAACCTGAGCGACTGGCTCACGAGCGGGACCGAGTGGGAGATCGCGGAACGGTACATCGCGCTGGGGCAGGAGCGCGCGGCACAGGGGGTGGCGCTCAGTCACTTCATCTGGGCGATCGGCGCGACGAAGAAGACGCTGTTCGACTTCCTCGACCGGGAAGGGCTCGCGGACAATCCGATCGAGCTGCACGCCTCGATGGAGCTGCTGAAGCTCCTCGACCGCTTCTACGACACCGCGGTCTACTACGCGTCGGTCGGGTACGAGCGGCAGTTCATGCGGAGCCGGAGCTTCATCGACGCGGCGTGACCCGGCTCAGCCGTCGGCCGCCCGCGCGCCGTCGAGGCGGGCCCGACCCGCGCGCGTCAGCGTGACGACGGCCTCGCCGGAGGAGCCGTCGCGCTCCGTCCGAACGAGGCCGTCGGTCAAGGCGTCTTCCCAGATCGTGAGGCGCGGACACGAGCTGCGCCACGCCTCCATCGCGTCGGCGTACGTCCGACGCCCGCTCGCCACCCACTCGAGAAACTGAATCGTCAGGTGATCCGCGGGGTCGGCCATCGACGCGTCAGGCCTTCTGCGCCGCCATCTTCTCCATCATCGCGGCCATCTCCTCGCGGTTCGGCCCGTAGAGGCCCGGCGGGGTCCCGCCCGCCAACCGGCAGAGGAGCACGAGCTGCGCGCGGTGGTGGTTCGAATGCTGGAGCAGCGCGTACCAGAGCACGTCGCGCCGCTTCATCATCGAGCCGTCGAAGAACTTCACCTCCTCGTACATCGCCTCGGGCTTCAACGCCTTGATCCGTCCGACGGCGATCTCGTGGGCCTTCTTGTAGGCCGGCGCGAGCTGCTTCACTTCCTTCGGTCGCGTCAGCTCGGGGAACTTCTCGTTGAAGTCGAACTGGCCCGTCGCGGTGCCCTTCGACATGTACGCGTCGATCTCCGCGAGATGCCATGCCATTTCGCCGATCGAGCGTCCCTTCGGGTCGGGGCGGAAGTCGTATTGCTTCTCGGGAAGGGACTCCATGACGCGGATCGCGCCCTTGGCGTCGTGCTCCCACGCGTCGAGGAAGGATTGGAGCTCGGTGCGGTCAGCCATGATGAACCTCCGGGTTCGGGGTGATGGTGGACGGGAAAAGCCTGAGCCATAATGCGCTCATGTCGCAAGCGCCTTCGGAGGGGTATCGGATCCTGGTCGCTGAACCCCGGCACGCCGAATTTCTTCCCGCGATCGAGCGCGCGGCCGCGGCCCTCTTCTCCGACGAAGACGTGCCGAAGCGGCTCAAGGAGCTGGCGATCCCGGAGGCGATGCACCGGCGGGCGGCGGAAGAGGGGCGGTTGTGGGTGGCGGTGGTCGAGGAGGGCGGCGGGCCCGGCGCCGGATCGGGCGCGGCGTCCCCGGCCCCCGGCACCCCCGTCGGCTTCGCGCACGTCACGATCCTCGACGGCGAGGCGCACGTCTTCGAGATCGACGTGCATCCGGCGCACGCGCGGCGCGGCGTGGGAACGCGGCTGATGCGCGCGGTCGCGGAGTGGGCGGCAGTGCGGGGCTACGCTGGCGTGACGCTCACGACGTTCCGCCACCTGCCGTGGAACGCGCCGTTCTACGCGCGGCTAGGTTACAGGGAGGTCGCGACCGGCGACTGGACGCCGGGACTCCACGCCCAGCTCCAGCGGGAGGCGGCGAACGGGCTCGATCCGTCGAAGCGCGTCGCGATGCGCCTGACGCTCGCGACGCCGCCGTCCCCTCCTGAGACCCCGTCCGCCCCTACGACCAGATGAGCGGCACGCCCGGCTTCCCCGGCGCGAGCGGATCGGTGCCGATCGCGACCGGCTCGGGCTCGGGCGAGTCCGCGCCCTCGCGCCGCCCCGTCCGGAGCCGCGCCTCGCAGTAGCGCCCGAAGACCCGCATCGCGCGATCCGCGGCGCGGAACGTCGGCACGCCGCCCTCCTCGAGCGCGCGCGCCACCGGGTCGTAGAGCACGCCGCCGTCCACGACGGCCACCCACGCCTTCGGGCACTCGCGCGCGAGGCGAAGGAGCCGCGGCACGAGCGCATGCCAGCTCCCGAGATCTTCCCCGTGGTGCGGTCCGCGCGGCAGCGTCTGGAGCGCGCCGGTCATCGGCACGCACCCGACCACGCCCACCGCCACGTCGGGATCGTCCAGCATGGCGCGCGCGACCTCCTCGTAGCCCGCGTCGTCGAGGATCGGCGTCACGTCGAGCGGGTTCCGCACCGTGACGATGCCGCCGAGGCCGGATCGCTCGAGCGCCCCGCGCAGCGCGGCTTCCGTCCCCGCGGCGAACCCGGCGAGCCGGAACGGGCCCAGGTGATCCGCGATCGCGACCGACTCGTACCCCGCGTTCGATAGCGCGCCGAGGGAGAGCCCCTCGACGGAGCGGCTCCGCAGCGCGGCGAAGAGCCGGACCAGGTCCTCGAATTCCTCGAGCGAGTCGGCCAGGAGGATCCCGGCGTCCCGCGCGAGCGCGCGCGTCACCACGTAGTCCCCCGCGATCGCGGCGGTGTGGCTCGAGACGGCGGCGCGTCCCGCCGTGGTGCGGCCGCCCCGGTAGAGGACGATCGTGCGGCCGGACGAGGTGATCTCCTCGGCGAGCGCGAGGAACCGCGCGCCGTCGAGCGGCCGGAAGCCCTCGAGGTAGATCGCGAAGACCTCCACGCGCGGGTCCACCTTCAGGTACTCGAGGTAGTCGCTCACCGTGAGGTCGCTCTGATTCCCGATCGTGATCGTGTAGACCGGGCTCACCTTCGAGAGCTTCGTGCTCTTCGACGCGGCGAACGCACCGCTGCCGGCGATGAGCGCGATCGGGTCGGGTTCCCGGAGCGACGCGGGGAGCTTGTGCTCCGGAATGAAGAGCGCGTTGTACTTCCCTGGCGCCGACCGGATGCCGAGGCAGTTCCCGCCGTTCACGATCGGTCCGCGCCAGTCGGTCTCGCGCGCGTGCTCGATCGCTTCGCGCATCCGCCGCACCAGGGGCTCGCTCTCCGCGTGCTCCTCGAGGCCGCCCGGGATCAGGATCACGCTCTCCGCGCGCCGCTGGTGCGCGATCGCCTCGAGCAGCTCGGCCGACGCGGTGGCCGAGACGGCCATCACGCAGAGGTCCGCGCGGCGGTCCTCGCCGTGGAAGGCCGGCTCCGCCGGGAGCCGCGCGATCGACGGCACGCAGCGGACGCCGTCGATGTACTCGACGCCCGGCTTGACGACGACCACCCGCGACCGGTCGAAGCCCGCGTCGAGCACGTTCCGGAGGATGATCCGGCCGGGGTTCATCGCCTTCTCGGAGACGCCGACCAGCGCGATCGACTTCGGCTCGAGCAGCCGGCCGATCTTCTCGACCGGCCGCCGCGGCGCCGCCGTGACGATCGCGCCGCCCGGCGGGGCGAGCGTGGCGAGCGCGTCGAGCGCCACGAGATTTCCGCCGCTCACCGCGAGCGGATTCACCTCGAGCTCGAGGAGGAGATCGGGACAGACCTCGCCCGCGAGCGCGAGGAACCGACGCACCACGTCGGCCAGCGCCGCCGGCGTCACGGCCGGCGCGTGGCCGCGCTGCGTCCGCGTGGCGAGCCGCGCGGCGGCGACCCGCTCGAGCGACCGCTCGAGCTTCGAATCGTGCGCGAGCGACGGGGAGAAGACGGCGAGCGCCTCCTCCTCGCGGAGCGCGCCCGCGAGGAACTCGGCATGGATGCCGCCGGCGCCGAGCGTCACCACGGGGCCGAAGTCGGCCGTCCACCTTAGCCCGAGCAGGAATTCGTGACCCAGCGACGCGTCGTACGGGACGTGCTCCTCGAGGAGGTAGCCCGAGATCGCCTGGCCGTCGAGCCGGCGCTCCATGGCGTGCATCTCGTCGATCACCGCCTGGCGCCGCGCCGGGAGGATGCGCACCGCGCCGGCCTCGGTCTTGTGGAGGAGTCCGGGCGCGAGCGCCTTCAGCACCACGCGCCCGCCGAGGAACGGCGGATCGAGCAGCCGCTCGGCGGCGGCGAGGTCCTGGAGCACGACGCGGGTCGGCGTCGCGATGCCGATGGTATCGAGCAGGGCCTTCCCCTCGCTCTCGAGGAGGAGCCCGGTCCCGGCGTGACGCGCGTGCACGAGGAGCCGCCGCGCGGCGACCAGATTGAGCGGTGGAATCATGGCGTTGCCTCCGCGGCGGGGGGCGGCGCCGCGACCGCGTGGCCCTTCGCCAACGCGCTCGCCGCGACACCTCCCGCGGCCGTCCGACCCGCGCGTAGCGCGGCCAGGTTGCATCGAAGCACATCGTCCCCTTTGCGTCCGAACTGCTCCCGCACCGCCGCCTCGACCGACTCCGGACGGAGCGGGAGGAGCGGCATCGCGGCCCCCACCATCACCGCGTTGAGCGCCTGCACGTCTCCGGCCTCCGTCGCGATCCACTCGGCGTCCACGATCGTCGTCCGCGGCAGCGTGCGGATCGTCGCGAGCAGGTCCTCGATCGGCGGGTAGTCCGGGATGTTCACGAACGGATTCGACGTGGTGACGAGCGCCCCCTTGGGCGCGAGGAACGCGAGGTACCGGAGGCTCTCCACCGGCTCGAGGCTCAGGATGAGGTCCGCCGTCCCTCTCGCGATGAGATCGCTCTCGATCGGCGCGTCCGAGAGGCGGAGGTGCGCGAGCACCGCGCCGCCCCGCTGCGCCATCCCGTGCACCTCGGACTGCTTGACGTGGAGCCCTTCCGCGAGGGCGGCCCGCCCGATGACCGCGGCCATCGAGAGCACTCCCTGGCCCCCCACACCGGCCAGCAGAATGTCGTACGTCATGGCGCCGCCCCCGCGATGGTGGGCCCGTCTTCCGGCGCGCCGGCCCTCGCGGGCGACCGCGCCGCCATGCGCGCCGCGACCTGCTTGCAGGCCCGCCGCGCCACCACGACCGAGAGGCCGTGGTGCTCGATCTCGCTCCGGAGGACGTCGGCGTTCCGGTCGACGCGCCTCGGGTGCGGATCGATGATCCGGAGGTGCCCCCGCTCCCCGAGCACGCCGCGGACGACGTCGTCGAGGCGCTCCGAGGGAACGATCGTGTCCTGCATGCCGGTCATCGCGACCGTCATGTTGTCGAGGATCACGACCGTCATGTCGGTGTTCGCGGCGGCCGCGTCGAGGAGCGGCGTGATCCCGGAGTGCAGGAACGTGCTGTCCCCGATCACGGCCACGACCGGCCAGACGCCGGCCTCGGCCGATCCCTTCGCCATCCCGATCGAGGCGCCCATGCAGACGCAGCTCTCGATCGCGCTGTACGGCGGGAGCGCGCCGAGGGTGTAGCAGCCGATGTCCGACGTGACGAGCGGCGACTCGAACGCGTCGAGCGCCTTCTTGAGCGCGCGGAAGGCGAAGACGTGGGGACAGCCCTCGCAGAGCTGGGGCGGCCGGGCAGGAAGCGCGATCCCGGCGATGGCGTGCGTCGGCCGCGCGGGGAGTTTCAGCGCGTCGCGCACGACGTCGGGCGTCAGCTCGCCGGCCGCCGGGACATCGCCGGTCATGCGGCCGACCACCTCCGCGCCCGACGGCAGGAGGCCGCGGACGCGCGCCTCCACGAACGGATAGCCGTCCTCGAGCACCAGGATCCGCCGCGACCGCTCGGCCAGCCGGCGCACCCGCCCGACCGGGATCGGATAGAGCCCGATGTGCAGGTGCGACGGAGCCTCCGGGAGCTCATGGGCGCACTCGCGGTAATAGTTGCGGGCGATGCCGGTCGTGATGACGCCGAGATCCGTGTCGCGCATCGAGAGGCGGTTCCATCCGGCCGTGTCGGCGAGCTGCGCGAAGACGGGCTGGCGTTCGAGCAGCTCCTTCCACTGACGGCGCGCGTTCCCGGGCAGGAGGATCCACGAGTTCTTCACCGGCGCGCGGCGGATCGGCCGCTCGGCCAGGACCGTCCCGACCTCCACGGTGGTGCGGCTGTGCGCGAGCCGGGTGACGAGGCGCAGGACGACCGGCACGTGGAGGCGCTCCGACAGCTCGAACGCCTCGCGCGTCATGTCGTACGCCTCCTGCTGGTTCGCCGGCTCGAGGCAGAGGACGCGCGCGAACTCCGCGAGCTGGCGCGTGTCCTGCTCGTTCTGCGAGCTGTGCATGCCGGGATCGTCGGCGACGGCGACGACGAGGCCGCCGTGGACGGAGACGAGCGCGGAGTTCACGAACGGATCGGCGGCGACGTTCAAGCCGACGTGCTTCATGCAGACGAGCGCGCGGCGTCCCGCGAAGCTGACGCCGAGCGCCTCCTCGTACGCCGTCTTCTCGTTGGCGCACCAGGACGCGTACGGCGCGCCGTACCGCTCGTGATGGTCGAGGATGAATTCGAGGATCTCGGTGGAGGGCGTTCCGGGGTAGGCGTACGCGGCGCTCAGGCCGCCGTGGATCGCGCCGAGCGCGACGCTTTCGTCGCCCAACAGGATGCGTCGAGGCATGGATTCTCCGGTGGGGCGCGGCGCGTAGGGGACGCGCCGCGATTGGCCGGGGTGGAGAGCCAAGGCCCCGCGGGGGTTGCTGCATACGGCGTGCCCGTGGGGGTTCCCGGGGTGGGGCCCCCACATCTATATGCGGCGCTGCGAGTACGCGCGTCGGCGGGGCTGGGATTGGGGGCGGGATCGCGTCGGAGCCGCCCGAATCGTGACATCTTGGCAGAGGGTTCCGTCAGGCGGCGCCGCGGAATCGGTGGATGAAGTTCGAGATGGAGCACATTAGATTCCTCGCAGGAAGGCAGGGCGGCGGCGACTAGGGGGGCGCATGGACGGTTCCACCGTGATGCTGATCCTGTTCGTCGCGATACTGCTCCCGATCGCCGGGCTCGTGCTGGCGATCGTCGCGGTCGCCCGCGCGCGATCCCTCGCGGAGCGGATCGCGGCGCTCGAGCGGACGATCGAGGCGGTGAAGGGCGGCGCGCAGGCACCGGCCTACATGCCGCCCGCCGCGCGTGCGCGGCCCGCGGCGGGCGAGCCGGTCGCGGCGCCGGGGCCCCCCGCGATTCCACCCGCGTCGCCCCCGGCGTCGGCTTCGCCCGAGCCTTCCGCTCCGAGCCCCGCCGTCCCCAAGCGCGCGCTCGACGCGTCGCGCCTCGAGCAGACGATCGGCGGCATCTGGTTCCAGAACGCCGGCTCGGTGCTCCTCCTGCTCGGCACCTTCTTCCTCATCCTCTGGGGCTACACGCAGGGGAAGATCGGCCCGCAGCTCCTCGTGCTCGCCGGCGTCGCGCTCGGCGTCGTCGTGGCGTGGCGCGGCGACCGCGTCGCGCGCACGATCCGCCCGCTCGGCCACGCGTTCCTCGGCGTGGGGCTCGGCGTCGTCTACATCACGCTCTACGTCGGCCACTTCCGGATGGGCGTCTTCCCGCCGTGGATCGCGTTCGCGCTCCTCGCCCTCGTCTCCTTCGTCACCGTGGACATCGGACTCCGTCGCGCGCAACCGGTCATCGCGGGCCTGGGCATCGCCGGCGCCTTCATCCCGCTCCTCTTCTGGGAGAGCACGGGGCTCGCGTTCCGCATGCCGGTCGGCGCGAAGCTCGCGTACCTCGCGCTCGCGAACGCGGTCGTCTTCGTGCTGACCGCGGCGCGGGGATGGAGCGGGCTCGTCCTCCTCTCGCTCGTGATGACGAGCCTCGCCTGGCCCATGAACCTTCCGCCCGGAGTCTGGGGGCTTCCGACGCAGCTCGCGCTGAGCGCGATCTACACCGCGCTCGGGATCGCACCCGTGATCCGCCTCGTCCGCTCGCCCGATCCGATCCGTCGCGCCGACCTCGCGGTGGTCGCGCTCGCGCCGATCCTCCTCCTCGTGGAGTCGCTCCCCTTCTTCGGCGCGAACCCGGGATCGGTCTCGGGGGCGCTGCTCGCCGGACTCGGCGTGCTGAACCTGGCCGCGGCGCTCTGGGTCGACGCGCGGCGCTCCGAGCGCGACCTCTGGCGCCCCCTCACCGCGATCGGCGTGATCTTCGTCACCGCCGCGCTCGAGCGGCTCCTCGCGAAGGAAGACCTCGCGCTCGCGTGGACGGTGGAGGGCGCCGTGCTCGTCTGGCTCGGACTGGCGCCGCGCGGCGGCTGGTTCCGATTCCTCGGCTACGGCGTCTCCGCGCTCGCCGTGCTCCGACTCCTCTTCGCGTCCGGCTCGTACGATCCGACGGCGGGCGGCGGGCTCGGCATCGTGAACGGCACCGCGATCCGGGATCTCCTCTGCGTGATCGCGTTCCTCGCCGTCTCCGACCGGATCGCGCGCCGGCGGGAGCATCTCTCCGCGCGGGAGCCGTCGTTCCCCACGGTATGGCTCGTTCTCGTGAACGCGCTCGTCATGATCTGGATCTTCCGCGAGTCGCCGTACGTCGCGCGGCTGATCGCGACGCCGGCCGCGCCGCCCTCGCCCGCCGGGGGCCTATCCGGACCGTGGGGCGGAGCGATCTCGCCGCGCCTCCCGCTCGTGGTGGCCGCGTGGCTCGTCCAGGCGGGCGCGCTCCTCCTCCTCGCGGCGCGCTCGCGCGCGATGGCGGAGCGCGTCGTCGGATACGCGGTCGGGGCGATCGCGTTCCTCACGTACCTCGAGACGATCCTGAGCGGCTCGTACTGGCGACCCGGCCAGCCGCCGATCGTCTATCCCGCCGGACTCCTCCTCGCGCTCTCGGTGACGCTCTGCTTCCTGATGGCCGGCTACCTGAGCCGCCGGCGCGAGACGCTGGGCGCGAGCGAACGGCGAACGCCTGAGGTGGCGACGATCGCCGCCAACCTCGCGCTCCTGCTCTGGACGGCGCGCGAGGCGGGCCACGTCGCGAGCGCGCTCACGCCGGGCGTGGCCCTCGCGCCCGCGGAGCGGGACGCGGCCGCGACGCTCGCGGCGGTGCTCCTGAGCGCGGGGTGGGTCGCGCAGGCCGGCGCGCTCTTCGCCCTCGGGTGGGCGCGCCGCTCGTCCTTCCTCCGCTGGCTCGGCATGGGGCTCGTCGGCCTCACGCTGCTCAAGTTCCTGCTCTTCGATCTCCAGCGCGTGGACGTATTCTGGCGCTTCGTGGTCGCGCTCGGCGTGGGCGCGGTGCTGCTCCTGGTCTCGTTCCTCTATCAGCGACGCATGCGGGATCGCGCGGAGGCGTAGAATGCTCTTCATGATCCTCGAGCACTACCGGGGCGGCGATCCCGCTCCCGTCTACCGGCGGTTCCGCGAGCGCGGACGGCTCGCGCCCGAAGGGCTCCGCTACGTCTCGAGCTGGGTCACCGAGGACCTCG
>JBLMXB010000150.1:0-5179 GCA_050257555.1 Hyphomicrobiales bacterium
CCGTGACATCAATCGGCTGGCGGAAGAGTTGAAGGAGCGGAACTTCTCCGCGGAGGAAGTGATCCTCACCGAAGGCGAGAGCGGCGTCGGCTTCTTCGTGGTCGGCGAGGGAACCGTGACCTACAACGTCGACGGCGACGACGTCGGGTCAGGCGGCCCCGGCGACTACTTTGGCGAGGCAGCATTGATCGGCGGGGGCCCGCGTGGGGCCACCGTCACCGCGGCAACCGACGTCACTCTCTATGGGATGACTCCGTGGGAGTTCCGTGCACTCACGGAGGAGAACGCCCACATCGCTGCAGCGCTGCGCCAGGTCATGACGAAGAGGCAGGGCACGGAAAGCTAGCCGCCGCGCAGAGCGACGTTCGGCCCGACCTCTGTTTCCGGCTGAGCGCGGGGCGCCCCGCCAAGTCGCATCTCGGGCTCCCTGACGAACCCTCAGGCTGCACCCGCCGTCCGGCCGCACCGGGAAGGGGCCGTTGACAGGGCAGGGGCAGAGAGAACGGGTCGCCGGGGCCGCGATCGTGACAGGCGCGTAAGAGCGGCGCGATGATCGCGGCTCCTGTTACTAGGCGGGCAGCGGAGAGGAGGCAGGCATGCGGCAGCGAGCGATCATCGTCGCTTTGCTACTGGTCGGTACCGGTGTGGTCTTGGGGGCGACGGTGTTCCGTACGGACATCGCGCAGGCGACCGGACTGGCGCAGTCGGTCGTTGTCAGCAACACGGCGTCGCAGGCGGTGCCGGTGCGGGAGCAGAACCTGGAGGGAGGCAACGTCAAGGTGCACGAGCAGGGAACGGCGAGGGTTCGCTCCGACGAAGACGAAGTATCCGTTTCAACTCGGCTGACCAGTGAGAGCTTTGGCTGCGAGGGCGTCCTGTACACGGTGCCGACTGGAAGCCGGCTCGTGGTGGAGTACATCGGCGGCCAGGTGATCGCCACGGGCGATAGCCCGTTCGGGTACATCGGCGTCGGCGGTAACCCTGGCTTCACCCCTCCGGACGTTCGCTTGCCATTCGTGTTCCAGAGCCAAACCGACCAAGTCTGGACGGCCAGCGAGGACGTCCACTACACCTTCCCGGCCGGGACAGCGCTCAAGGCAGAAATCATCATCACCGGTGCCTCGTCTCCGGTCTGCAACTCCGCTGACCTCTCTCTTGGCGGCCACCTCCAGCCGAATCCATAGGAGACAGCTGGGAGCTCGCGAAGTCGCTTCGCCTGCGGGTCGGGCTTGGAAGCCGCCGACGTCGGCAGTCTGTCCGGGTCACGCCACAACGTGAGAGGCCCCGTGTCCGGGGCCTCTCGACGTCCGCGAGTGTCGGCGAGCTACTTCTCGCAGTTCGCCCTGGTCTCGGCGACGCACGTGTCGGTGTCCGCCGCGCCGTCGACCGTGTCCGTGCCGGCCTGGCCGTCCAGCATGTCGTTACCGCCCAGGCCGAACAGCTTGTCGTTCCCGGGTCCGCCGTAGATCCAGTTGGCGAGGTCGTTTCCGGTGAGCGTGTCGCCCTTCTGGCCGCCGATCAGGATCTCGACGCTCTGATCGACATTGTCGCCCTCGCCGGCGGCGCCGTCGTTGCCTTTGCCGTCGACCGTGACCGTGACCGGGACCGTGTAGTCGTCGTAGGTGACGGTGCCGACGCCGTTCCAGCCATTCATGTAGTCGGCGCCCTCGCCGCCTCTCGGGGTGTCGTTGCCGCCGCTGCCCCCGATGTTGTCGTTCCCGCCGTTACCGAAGACCGCGTTCGGGCCGTCGGTCCCGAGGACGTGGTCGTCTCCGGATCCGCCCTCGGCATTCTCGACGCCGAGGATCGTGTCCTCTCCACCACTTGCCCCGTTCAGGAGGACGTAGACGCCGTCCGTCCGCGACGCGTACGTCACGATGTCCGAGTCGGCGCCGCCGTCGAGGACGTCGGAGGGGCTTCCGGCCGGACCGCCGCCAAGTGTGTCGTTCCCGGGCCCGCCGACGAGGTGGTCGGGCTGGCCGCCCTTGCCGTCGAGCGTGTCGTTGCCCGGCCCGCCGATCAGCGTGTTCGTCATGTCGTTTCCTGTCAGCGTGTCGCTGTTCTTGCCGCCGGTGAGGTTCTCGACGTCGGAGGCGACGTGCCCGAACTGCCAGCCCTTGTACTCGATCTTGATCCAGTTCGTGAAGCCCACGCTCTCGGCGTGGCGAACGGTCACGACGTCGCCCTTGTCGACGGCGATGCCTTCGGTCGAGTAGGACATCTCGCCGTTCTGGGATTGAAGTCGATGCTGGCGAGCGCTGCGTTCGCGCCGACGGCCACGGCCGCCGTGGTGGCCAATGAGGCCAACAGGAAGACGGTGCGACGCTTCATTTCGGTGCTCCTCTCGTAGTCCGTTGCTCGTGGGTCTCAGGCTGGCGCCCGCACGCGCAGAGGACTACGGCGGAGGCCGACGGTCTGACTGCGGAAAACCGCCGTCCCCGACGACGGTCAGCGCAGATGCGCCGAGATACGAAGGGCAGCAGCTAGCAGCGGCCTTTGACGGTCGTCGGCGGAGGAGGAGAAGCTTCCAGGAGCGTCGGGCAGTTCGGTCAGCGCACGACGACGCGCAGCACGTAGCGACCTGCGGCGGCGGTGCAGCCCATCGCTTCGCCGCAACTCGTGCGCGACGCCGATACGTTCGCAGTCCCGGCGGCGACGCCCACGTAGACCGCCGTCACCGTACCGCAGCCGGCGCCCGGCACGCAGCCGCTCCGCGGTCGGACGACCGGCTTGGCGACCGTGCGTAGCACGGTCGTCCTCGAGACCCGCGCGAGCTTCCAGTACGTGCTGTGGAGGACCACCTGCAGCCGCTGACCACGGCGCAGGGTCAGCGTGTGCCCGTCTTGCGCCTCGTTCGCGTGGACGACCGGCAGCGACGGCGAAACGGACGACGAGGCCCAGCCTCCGCCGCACGCCGCGGCGAGGAGCACGAGGAAGATGATCGTCACACGCACCCGAACGAGGGATTGAACTCCTGGCCGACAAGCGTAGCATCCGGCACTTGTAGGCAGGCCCTTGCACGGGGGAGGAGTTGGCGATGACAGTCCGCCACGTACTGGGCACGGCGGCGCTCGTGACGCTTGCTGTCGTGGCGATCCACGGGAGCGGAGTCCAGACCGCGAACGCTGCGTTCAAGCATGACTCGCGATCCGCCAGCGGGTCGATGCCCGCCGGAGTAGCCGTCTCGGCCCCCGTCGGCGCAGCGAAAAGCATCGGTTCTTACACGCACACAGGCGCGGCGAGCCCGGCCGTCGACCTTCCGCCTGGAAACGGCGACGTCATGACGAGCACCACCCTGTACTACGTCTTCTGGCTTCCAGCGGGCCAGCATTTCGGGACGAGCTCGACCGACGACACGAACTACGAGAACCTGCTCATCCAGTGGGCGCAGGATCTCGGAGGGTCGCAGTACCACAATCTCGTCACGCAGTACTACGGCAACAACGGGACGATCACCAACACGGTGACCTACGGCGGTTCGTGGACGGACACGAACGCGTATCCGCACGCCGGGACGTCGGCCGATCCCATCCAGGACGGCGATATCCAGCAGGCGATCCGCGACGCTGTCGGCGCCAACGGCTGGACCGAGGACGTCAACCACATGGTGGCCGTGTTCACGGCGAACGGCATCTTCGAGTGCGCGTCGTTCGGCTGCATGTCGGATTCCGATGGTTTCTGTGCGTACCACGATCACTTCAGCCACAACGGCAACGACGTCGTCTACGCGTTCATGGGCTACGACGACTTCGAGCACCACGTGGGCCGCACGTGCGTCGCAGGGCAGACCGCGGGCGACAACGATCCGAACCGCAGCGTCTACCCGAACGGGAACCGGGCCGCGGACGCCGAGATCAACACGCTTTCACACGAGGTGATCGAGGCTGAGACGGACCCGCACCCGAACGACACGTGGACGGCTCCGAGCCCCGAGGGCGAGATCGGCGACGCCTGCAACTTCAACTTCTCGCCGCGGAGCGACGCGGGGGCCGACGTCTACATCAACGGCCACGGCTACATCATGCAGCAGGAGTACAGCAACGCTGCACATACCTGTGCGATCGACCTGCCGACGAACGGGTTCTGCGCGGGCTCGGTCGCGAACGTGTGCTCGCCGACGACGTCGTTCGCGAAGTCCGTCGACAACCCGAACCCGCGCGTCCTCTCGACGATCAACTACACGTTGACGCTGAACAACACGAACGACACGGGAGCCGAGACGAACCTCGCGCTCACCGACACCGTGCCGGCGGGGTACACGGTCACCGGGTTGTCGGCGCCGAATTCGACGTCGTCGAGCAATACGGCGTCGAGCATCTCCGTGAACTACGACACGCTCGCTCCGCACACGTCGCGGACGGTGACCGTGAGCGCGACGGTTCCGACGCAGGCCGGCACGACTGCGACGAACTGCGGCACCCTGAACGGCCAGGACCTGCTGCAGAACAACCTGTCCGCGCAGACGAGCTCGCCCTGCGCGAGTACGACGCCGGTCAAGATCCCGACGATCATCACGAACACCGGGCCGACGACGGGCGAGTACCACGACCCGGTGACGGTGAGCGCGCGGCTGACCGACGACGCGTTCAACCCGCTGAGCGGGAAGCAGCTCACGTTCACGCTGAACGGCACCGAGACGTGCAGCGCATCCACCGACACCACAGGCACGGCGAGCTGCTCGATCACGCCGGGCGAGTCGGCGGGGAGCTACACGCTCGTGATCGACTTCGCCGACAGCACCGATCCCGTGTACGCGACCTCGACGAAGAGCGTCCCCTTCTCGGTCACGGCCGAGGAGACGACGATGAAGTACACGGGGCCGACCGTAATCCTCGCCGGCGGCGGCGGCGCGACGCTGACCGCGACCCTGCTCGAAGACGGCACCGGCGACGACGACGGTGACGGCGGCTCGGCAGCACCGGTCCCGAGCGAGACCGTGACGCTCTCGATCGGAAGCCAGAGCTGCACCGGAGTGACCGACGGATCCGGCAACGTCAGCTGCACGATCCCGTCCGTCACCGTGCCGCTCGGGCCTGAGACGGTCGGCGCCTCGTTCGCCGGCGACGGCTACTACAAGCCCTCGTCCGACACCAAGGACGCGATCGTCTTTGCGTTCCCGAGCCGCGGTGCGTTCGTCCTCGGCGACACGACGGCAGCGACGGCCGGCTCCTCCACGGTG
>JBLMXB010000151.1:0-12753 GCA_050257555.1 Hyphomicrobiales bacterium
CTTGTCCCCGGGGAACTCGTACGTCGAGAGCAAATCCCGAACCTCAAGCTCCACCAGCTCCAGCAGCTCCGCATCGTCCACCATGTCCGCCTTGTTCAGGTACACAACGATGTACGGCACCCCAACCTGGCGGGCCAGCAAAATGTGCTCCCGCGTCTGGGGCATCGGACCGTCCGCCGCCGAAACCACCAGAATCGCACCGTCCATCTGCGCCGCGCCCGTGATCATGTTCTTGATGTAGTCCGCGTGCCCGGGACAGTCCACGTGCGCATAATGACGGTTCCCCGTCTCGTACTCCACGTGCGCCGTCGCAATCGTGATCCCCCGCTCCCGCTCGTCCGGCGCCTTGTCGATCTGGTCGAACGGAACGAAGTCCGCCATCCCCTTCTTCGCCTGACGCTGCGTGATCGCCGCCGTCAATGTCGTCTTCCCGTGGTCCACGTGGCCGATCGTACCCACGTTCACGTGCGGCTTCGTCCGCTCGTACTTCTGCTTCGCCATGGATCCCGATCCTCCCTAATCGACGGCTACGAACCGTGGTGCGAGAACACGACAGGCGAGCACACTGCGTTCGACCCGATGCGGTGCACGACTCGACCTAGCGCGATGCGGACAATGGAGCCCACGAGCGGAATCGAACCGCTGACCTTTTGCTTACCATGCAAATGCTCTACCGACTGAGCTACGTGGGCGGTGATGCGGCGCGCGAAGAGTGCAGACGCGTGAGAGGGCCAGCCTCTCGAAGACGGAGCGCCAGCCCTATCGGCGCCAACGTGCCAATTCAAGGCAGAGAACCCCGAGCGGCCCCTCCTCGCTTCGAAGAGGTCGTCGGAGACTGCGAAACGCGAACGGTACGTGAGAGCGAAGACCTAGTCAACAGGAAATTTGCGCCCGATCCGGCCGCGCCCTACGGACGCGCTCACCAAGTCGATACCCCGCTTCGGCCCTGTCTCGCCCGCTCTTTGGACGCCACCGACCCCCGCCTCGGCTCCAGGGCGGTTGAAAACCTGCCAACTCGTTTTATGAAACCAGATTGAGTTTCGTGGACAGGTGTGGATAGTCGCGATCGGTGTGGAAAAGCTGGAGCGGGAAACGGGATTCGAACCCGCGACCCTCAGCTTGGAAGGCTGACGCTCTAGCCACTGAGCTATTCCCGCTCCAAAAGGCCACTTAGGGCGTCGGCTGCCACCCCTCGACCCGCCGGCGGGCGCCGGGTTGGGTCGTGTGGAGGGGGAAGGATTCGAACCTTCGAAGGCTAAGCCGGCAGATTTACAGTCTGCTCCCTTTGACCGCTCGGGAACCCCTCCGGCACGTACATAATTTCGTCTCGAGTGGAGCTGGCGAAGGGACTCGAACCCCCAACCGCCTCATTACAAATGAGATGCTCTACCAATTGAGCTACGCCAGCGTGGACCGCGCGCGCGATCGCCACGCGTTCGGCCGCGGCGCAGTGTACGGGGTGGCCGGGTGAAGCGTCAACTCCGCCGCGGGCCGCGGGCCGGCCCGACGGACCGGCTCAGGTGCCGGTCTTGGCGGCCGCCCCGGGGCCGCGGAGCGGGGAGAGCAGCGACCGGATCGGGATCTCGGCGCCGGTGCGGTCTCCGATCGGGGTGTCGATCACGCGTGTGAGCGAGAAGTGGAAGCGGCTCCCCTTGCCGAGCTCGCTCTCGGCCCAGAGGCGGCCGCGGTGCGCGGCGATGATCCCCTTGCAGATGGCGAGCCCGAGTCCGGTGCCGCCCTGCTCGCGGGTCGCCGAGTCCTCCACCTGGTAGAACTTCCCGAAGATCTTCTCGAGATCGTCCGGCGCGATCCCCTTCCCCTGGTCGCTCACGACGACCTCGTACTCGTGCGCGGTCGGGATCAGCTCGATCGAGACCCGCCCGCCCGGCTTCGAGAACTTGATCGCGTTCGAGATCAGGTTCTCGAGCACCTGCTGGATCCGGTTGGCGTCCGCGAAGACCATCGCGGGCTCGCCCGGGAGCCGCGCGTCGACCTCGATGCCCTGGCCGCCGGGGAGCTGCGGCACCCAGAAGAGGCACTTCGTGATCAGCTCGTTCAGCGAGGTGGGCGCGAACTGCACCGAGAGGACGCCGGCCTCGATCTTCGAGACGTCGAGGATGTCCTTCACGAGGCGGATCAGCCGCTCGACCGACTCCTGGCAGAACGCGATCAGCTGCCGCTGGTCGCTCGAGTACTCGAATTGCGTGCTCGAGACGAGGAGATCGAGCGACGACTTCATGACCGTGAGCGGGGTCCGGACCTCGTGGGACGCGATCGAGAGGAACTCGCTCTTCGAACGGTCGAGCTCGCGCACCTGCTCGAACAGCCGCGCGTTGCCGACCGCCGCGGCGACCTGCGCCGCGAAGAGCGATCCGACGGAGACCGCGTCGGAGAGGAAGTCCTCCCGCTCGCCGAACGCGATCAGCACGCCGACCAGCTCCTCGCTCACCCGGAGCGGTGCCGTCAGCGCGTACGCCCCGGGCCGTCCGGCGAGGCACTCGAGGCCCGCCGCGCCCAGCTCCGACCGCGTGAGGAGCCTCGTCTCGCCGCCCAGCACGCGGTCGAGCCGCTCGAGCGACGCCTCCCATCCGACCTGCGCGGAGGGATCGGCCGGGTCGCCGCCGTCGCGCGCCCAGGTCCGGATCGAGGTCTCGCGCCGCCGCGCCGCGCCCGCGACCGCTTCCCGGCCGCCGCAGATCGCGCGAAGGCCGGCCGCCGCCACCTGGAGCATCGGCGGCAGCTCGAGCGTGGCGGCCGCCTCGGATCCGAGCTGGTGGAGGTCGCGGAGCCGCGCCTCGCGCTCGTCGTTCCGCGCCTGCGCGGTCTCGAGGCTCCGCGCCATCTGGTTGAACGCCTCGCCGAGCGCGCCGAGCTCGTTCCGCGAGTGGATCTCGATCCGCGTCTCGAGGTTCCCCTTCGCGATCGCGCCGACGCCGCGGAGGAGCACCTCGATCGGACGCGTGACCCAGCGCGAGACCGCGTTGCTGGCCACGACGCTCACGGCGAGGCCCATGAGGAAGATCCCGATCGTGACGTACCAGAGGAGCCGCGCCTCCGCGACGAGATCCGCCGCGCTCAGCTCGACGACCATCAGGCCGACCGACTCGCCGTCGAGGGAGCGGATCGGCGCGATCGCCACGACGCGCGCCTTCGCCGGATCGGTCAGGTCGAGCACGCGCGCCGCGGTGCCGCTCATCGCCTCGTGCAGGAGCTCCTCCGGGACGCTCGCGGGCGGCGGCGAGCCGATCGGCATGCGCCCGTTCCGGAGCTCGTTGTCGTCGCGCATCGGCGAGGAGCCGCCCATGTCGACCACCACGCCCCACGAGCCGAGCCGGCCGACGGGGGCGAGCGTGAAGAGGTGGTAGATGGAGGGGTTCGCGCGGCGGAGCGCGCTCAGGTTCGTCACGATGTTGCGGAAGCCCGCCGTGTTCATGTCGGCGGGCGTGCGGATCAGGCGGTGGTCGTCGACGTTGATGAGGGAGGCCGCCGTCTCGGCGGCGGTCGTCGCGGTGCTGCGGAGCTGGCGGCGGAGCGCGGCCTGCCCGTTCTGGTAGAGCAGCACCGTCGCGAGCACGAGGAACGCCGTGCCCACGGCCAGGAACAGGATCTGGAGCTCGCCCTTGAGCGTCCTCGGGCGTGGAATGGAGAGCATGCTTCGGCGCGTGGCCCCTTGACCGTCTAGGACTTACGCCGAGCTCGCGTCCCCCCCTTCCCGTCCTCGAGGAGATAGCCCAGCGCCAGGATCTCGTCCCTCAATTGATCGGCGCGGGCCCACTGCTTCTGGAGACGGGCTTCATCTCGTTGCCGGACAAGCGCTTGGACGCTCTCCGGGGCCTCCTCCTCGGGGACCGCCTCGCTCCAGAAGAGGCCGATCGTCTGCCCCATCTCCCGCAGGTGGCGACCCGCGGCCGGGAGCGCGGCCCGCTCGAGCGCGGGCGCGTCCGCCTGATCGGCGACGCGGTTGATCGCTTTCGCCAGCTCGAAGAGGTGCCCCTGCGCGCGCGCGGTGTTGAAGTCGTCCTCCATCGCCTCGGTGAACTGGCGCCTCAGCTCCGCGACCTCCGCGAGGAGCGCGGTGTTCTCGATCTCCTTCGGCGCCACGTCGCCCTCGGCGCCCGCCCCCTCCGCCTTCACGAGCGCCTCGCGGAGCCGCGCGAACGCGATCCCGGCCTCCTCGAGCCGCGTCTCGTTCCACTCGATCGGGCTCCGGTAGTGCGTCGACTGCAGGTAGAAGCGGATCACTTCCGGGTCGACCCGCTTCGCGACGTCCTCGATCGAGAAGAAGTGGAGGGTCGATTTCGACATCTTCGACCCTTCGAGGTTCACGAGTCCGTTCTCGACCCAGTAGTGCGCGAACGTCTGGCCGGTCGCGGCCTCCGACTGCGCGATCTCGTTCTCGTGGTGCGGAAAGACGAGGTCCTGGCCGCCGCCGTGGAACTCGAATTCGGCGCCGAGGTATTTCATCGCCATCGCGGAGCACTCGATGTGCCATCCGGGGCGCCCGGGTCCCCACGGGCTCTCCCACGCCGGCTCGCCCGGCTTGGCGCCCTTCCAGAGCGCGAAGTCGAGCGGGTCGCGCTTCGCGTCCCCGACCTCGATCCGCACGCCCGATCGCAGGTCGTCGACGTTCCGCCCGGAGAGCTCGCCGTAGCGCGCCCACTTCCGGACGTCGTAGTAGACGTCGCCGCCCGCGGCGTACGCGTACCCCTTCTCGACGAGCGTCCCGATCAGCCGGAGGATCTCGGCGATGTGCTCGGTGGCGCGCGGGTAGTGGGTCGCGGGCTTCAGGTTGAGGAGGCGCGCGTAGTGGAGGAACGCCTGGATGTTCCGCTCCGAGACGTCCTCGTAGCGGATCCCCTCCTCGCCGGCGCGCGCGATGATCCGGTCGTCCACGTCCGTGAAGTTGTAGACGAACGTGACGACGAATCCCTTCGACTCGAGGTACCGGCGGATCACGTCGCCCGCCACGGCCGAGCGCATGTGCCCCACGTGCGGCTTGTCCTGGACGGTCATGCCGCAGACGTACATGCCGACGTGTCCCGGCCGGATCGGCGTGAACGGCACCTTCGCGCGGCGTCGCGTGTCGTAGACCCGGAGCGTGCCGGCGCTCATGCGGTCCCTCCGATCCTGGGCGCCGGGGTGCCCGCGGGACCCGCGGTCGGCGCCGGCGAGGGCGGCGGCGGCACGTCCGACGCGGCGGCCGAGTGGAGGAGGACGCCCGCCTCGCGGAGCCGCGTGACGATTCCCATCCGGAGCGCGCGCGACACCGTGAAGCGATGCTCGGGGAGCGTGCGGACCTGGAGCATCATCGTGTACTGGCCGACCGTGACGTCCTCCATGCCGAGGAGCCGCGGCGGGTCGCGGAGGAGCGGCGCCATCGCCGGATCGGCGGCGAACTCCGCCAGGTAGCCTTCGAGGATCGCCGTGACGCGCGCGGGATCCTCCGTCAGGTTGACCGGAATCCGCACGACCGGCGCGGACCACGATTTCGTCAGGTTCGTGACCAGCTTGATCTCCCCGTTCGCGAGGTAGTGGACGGCGCCGTCGCCGTCCCGGAGCTCCGTGTGGCGGAGCGTGAGCGCTTCCACCGTGCCCGCGACCCCCTGCACCCGCACGACGTCGCCGACGACGTACTGGTTGTCGTAGATGATGAAGAAGCCGCTGATCCAGTCGCGGATCAGGGACTGGGCCCCGAGCCCCGCGGCGACGCCGAACCCGCCGGCCGCCGCGAGCGCGGGCGTGATGTCGAGCCCCAGCTCGCGGACGCCCATCAAGATCGCCACGATCACCACCGCGCTCCGCGCGACGCCGCGAAGGACGGCGCCGAGCGTGCGCGCCCGCTTCTCGCTCGCGCCCTCCTCGCCGCCCGCCCGGCGGATCGCGCGCTCGAGGCGCCCGACCAGGATCGCCGAGATGCGGAGCAGGATGATCGCGCCGAGCACGATCAGCCCGAGCCGGACCAGGAGCGTCGCGAGATCGAACGCGGCGACCGCCTCCGGATTCCGGAACGGCGGCGTCGCGATCGGAACCGGCATCGCGCGCTACCGGGCCGCGCGCGCGGCCGGGACCGCCTCGACGATCGCCCGCACGAGGTCCCGGTAGCTCATGCCGGCCGCGCCGGCCGACTTCGGCACGAGGCTCGTCTCGGTCATGCCCGGGACGGTGTTCACCTCGAGACAGTACGGCGTCCCGTCCTCCGCGAGGCGGAAATCGACGCGCGCCACGCCCCGGCAGCGGAGCACGGCGCAGGCCGCGACCGCGAGCGCCTGGAGCCGCCCGGTCGCCGCCGCGTCGAGCTCCGCCGGGACGACGTAGCGGCTCGCCCCGGACGTGTACTTCCGTTCGTAGTCGTAGAAGCCGCCCTCCGGGATGATCTCGACGACCGGGAACGGGCGGTCGTCCAGGACCGTCACGGTGACCTCCCGTCCTTCGATGAACGACTCGACGACGACGATTCGGCTGAACCGTCGGGCCGCCTCGATCGCCGGGAGGAGCTCCGCCGGGCCGCGCACGATCGAGATGCCGACGCTCGAGCCCTGGTCGTTCGGCTTCACGATCACCGGATACCCGCCCAGCCCCGCGATCGCCGCCTCGTCGATGGCCGGCCGCCACGGCGCGGCCGGGTCCGCGGGCGCCGTCGCCTCGACCCAGGCCGGCGTCGGGATCCCGGCGTCGCGGAAGATCCGCTTCGTGAGCGACTTGTCCATCGAGACCGCCGACGCCATCATCCCCGAGCCGGTGTACGGGATGCCGGCCAGGTCGAGCACGGCCTGGAGCGTGCCGTCCTCGCCGTCGCCGCCGTGGAGCGCGATGAAGACGAGGTCGGCCGCGCGCGGCAGGGAGCGCGCGTACGTGTCGAGGCCGCCGGTCGCGCCCTGGATCGCGGCCGCGGTCGCGGACCCACCCGGCGCCGCGGCGATCGCCGCGGCCGACTTCGCCGTGCCGAGCGCCATCGCCGCCTCCGGCGACGGCAGGTACTGCCCCGTCCCGGTGTCGAGGAGCGTCACGTCGTGCCCCAGCTCGATCAGCGCGCGCCCGATCCCCGCGCCGCTCCGGAGCGACACCTCCCGCTCCGGCGTGTTCCCGCCCAGCACCACCACGATCTTCATGGGACCTCCACCTCCACCAGCGCCACGGCCATCGCCGCGATCCCCTCCTCGTGCCCGAGGGCGCCGAGGCGTTCGTTCGTCGTCGCCTTCACCGACACGCGATCGGCCCCGATCGAGAGCGCGCGCCCGAGCCGCTCGCGCATCGTCGCGACGTGCGGCGCGATCCGCGGCGCCTCCGCCACCACGGTGGCGTCCACGTTCACGATCCGCGCGCCGCGCTCGCGCGCGAGATCGCGGATCCGCTCGAGGAGCAGGAGGCTCGAGATGCCGCGGAAGCGGGGATCGGAGTCGGGGAAGTGCGCGCCCAGGTCGCCCAGGCCGAGGGCGCCGAGGACCGCGTCGCCGATCGCGTGCGCGAGGGCGTCGCCGTCGGAGTGGGCCGCGAGCCCGCGGTCGTGCGCGAGGGAGACGCCGCCGAGCGTGAGCGGCACGCCGCGCTCGAGGCGGTGGACGTCGTAGCCGCTCCCGACCCGGTACTCGCGATTCACCTCAGTCCCTCTCGCCGAATCCGTGCAGGAGGAGCGCCTCGGCGGTCACGAGGTCGGTCGGATCGGTGATCTTCACGTTGGAAGGCTCGCCCGGAACGACCGCGACCGGGAGCCCGATCGCCTCCACCAGCGCCGCGTCGTCGGTGGCGTCGGCGCGCGCGCCGGCGGCCTCGTGGGCGCGCGCGAGTATAGCACGCGCGAAGATCTGTGGCGTCTGCGCGCCCTCGAGCCCCGCGCGCGGCACGGAGCGAACGACGCGCCCGTCGCGCACCTCCTTCACGGTGTCGCGGATCGGGAGCGCGGGGATCGCCGCGCCGTGCGCGCGGGCGGCCGCGAGCACGCGGCCCACGAGCGCGGCGGTCACGAGCGGGCGCGCGACGTCGTGCACCGCGACGAACGCGACGCCGTCGCCGAGCGCCTCGAGGCCGAGGCGGACCGACGCCTGGCGCGTCGGGCCTCCGGGCACCACGACCACGCGTCCCGGCGCGGCCCCGACCCCGACCGCCGCGCGCGCGCGGTCGGCCAGCGCCTCGGGGACCACCGCGACGACGCGCGCGACGTCGGGATGGCGGAGGAAGGCGAGCGCGGCGCGCTCGAGCAGGGTGCGTCCGGCGAGCTCGAGGAGGAGCTTCGGGCCGGCGCCGTCCATGCGGCGCCCCTCGCCCGCGCCCGCCAGGATCACCCCGAGGTCGGTGGCCACCGTCGCCCGCCGGCCGCCCGCGCCCTCAGGCGCCGAGCGCCCGCTCGATCGCCTCGGCGACCGTCGACGCGGGGAGGAGGGTGAGCCCGTCCGCGCGCGCGTCGGCCGTGAGCCCGCGCTTCGGCACGACCGCGGACCGGAACCCGAGCCGGCGCGCTTCCGCGAGGCGCCGCGCGAGCTGCGGCACGGGGCGAAGCTCGCCGCCCAGCCCGACCTCGCCGACCGCGAGCCGGTCGGGCGGGAGCGGGCGGTCGCGGAACGACGACGCGAGCGCGAGCGAGAGGCCGAGGTCGGAGGCCGGCTCGTCGAGCCGGATCCCGCCCGCCACGTTCACGAAGACGTCGGCGCCGGCGAGCGAGAGCGACGCCCGCTTCTCGAGGACCGCGATCACGACCGCGAGGCGCCGCGGGTCGACGCCCTGCGACACCCGCTGCGGGTTCGCGAAGTGGGTCGGCGCGACGAGGGCCTGCACCTCGACGAGGAGCGGCCGCGTCCCCTCGATCGCCGCGACGATCGCGGAGCCGGGCGCCGGCTCGCCGCGGTCGCGGAGGAGCCGCTCGGAGGGATTCTCGACCTCGACGAGGCCGTCCCCCCGCATCTCGAAGACGCCGATCTCGTGCGTCGAGCCGAAGCGGTTCTTCGCCGCGGAGAGGATGCGGTAGCCGTGGTGCGCGTCGCCCTCCAGGTAGAGCACGGCGTCCACCATGTGCTCCAGCGTCCGCGGCCCCGCGACCGCGCCGTCCTTCGTGACGTGGCCGATCAGGAGGACGGGGAGCGAGCGCTCCTTCGCGAGCCGGAGGAGCCGGAGCCCGCACTCCCGGACCTGCGACACCGATCCGGGCGCCGCGTCGATCGCGCCGAGCGAGAGCGTCTGGATCGAGTCGATCACGAGGAGCGCGGGCTCGAGGCGGACCACCTCCGCCTCGATCGCGTCGAGGTCGACCTCGGCGTGGATCCAGAGGTTCTCGCCCTTCCCGCGGAGCGCGATCCGCTCCGCGCGCATCTTCGCCTGGCGCGGCGACTCCTCGCCGGTCACGTAGAGGACCGAGCGCCCCGCGCTCCCGAGCGCATCGGCCATCTCGAGCGCGAGGGTCGATTTCCCGATCCCGGGGTCGCCGCCGATCAGGACGAGCGAGCCGGGGACGAGGCCGCCGCCCAGGACCCGGTCGAGCTCCGCGATGCCGGTCCGCCAGCGGTCCTCCGCGCGTCCCTCGATCTCGGCGAACCGGAGCGGCGCCGTCATCGGCGTCGTGCGGCCGGCGTAGCCGGCCCGCCCGCCCGCGCCGCGCGCGGCGGTCCCGCCGGCCGGGGCCGTCGCCGGCGCCGCGGCCGCGGTGTTCCACGCGCCGCAGGCCGGGCAGTGCCCGAACCACTTCGGGCTCTCGTGCCCGCAGGCGGAGCAGAAGAAGGAGTCCTTGGGGGCGCGCGCGGCGCCGGTCGCTTTCCGCGGCATGACTCAGAAGAGGCCGATCTTGAGGTACCGTTTCGGGTTCTTCTTGATGTCCTTCACGAGATCGTTCGTGTTCTTGAGCGTCTCGCGCATCTCCTCGTACAGCGTCGAATCGGCGATCGCCTTCCCGACGGTCCCCTGCTGCGAGTCGATCCGCGTGACGACGCGGTCGAGCACGGTGGCCGTCTTCGAGAGCTGGTCCGCCAGGTCCGCCAGCTTCCGGGACGCCGTGCCGAAGTCCTCCACCGACGTCGCGACATGGCCCTTGTTCGCCTCCGCGATCGCCCGGAGGTCGCGCGCCGCGGCGCGGAAGTCGGTGATCGTGGCGTGGAGGTCGCTCTCGTTCCGGCTCAGGGTCCGGTCGAGCGACGCGGAGGCACGCTCCATGTTCTTCGCGGCCCGCTCGATCGTCGCCGGGTTGAGCGAGTCCAACATTAGATTCAGGCGCGACGAGAGCTCGGTCGCCTCGGTCAGGAGGTCGCCGGCCCCGGCGATGACCTCCGGCACGCCCGACTGGAACCGCCCGGGAATCGCCTTCTTCCCCGTGTAGGGCCCCGGCGCGGAGCCGGGGTCGAGCGCGAGGAACTTCTCTCCCATGAACCCGATGTTCGCCACGCGGAGGTTCGCGTCGGGATGGAGGATCACGTCCCGGTCGACCGTGAAGTCGACCCGGACCCCCTGGTCCTGGAGCGTCACGCCGGTGACGGCTCCCTTGCGGACGCCGCGCACGGCGACGGGATCGCCGACGGAGAGGTTCCCGACCTCCTCGAAGTGGGCGGTGAAGTACTGCTTCTTCTTCCCGAGCCGGTACTCCTTGATCCAGACGATGCCGAAGAGGAGGAGCACCAGGGCGAGCACTCCCGTGATGCCGACCTGGATCGCGGCGCGTCGCGACGTGTTGTTCATCCCGTTCCTCTTACGTGGGTAGGAGGGGGCCTTCCGAGCTCCCCTCGATGAACTGACGGACCACAGGGTCCGTCGTGGCCTGGATCTCCTCGGGCGTCCCCATCGCGTGGATCCGTCCCTCGTGGAGCATGGCGATACGGTCGCCGATATGATAGGCGCTGTGCATGTCGTGCGTCACGGCGATCGACGTGATCTTGAGGCGGTCTTGGAGCCGCCGGATCAGGCGGTTGATCACGTCGGCCGTGATCGGGTCGAGCCCGGTCGTCGGCTCGTCGTACAGCATGATCTTCGGGTTCATCGCGAGGGCGCGGGCCAGGGCGGCGCGCTTCTTCATGCCGCCGCTCAGGTTCGACGGCCGCATCGGCTCGGTCGCCTCGAGCCCGACCAGCGCGAGCTTCTCGTGCACGATGATCTCGATCTGGGCCTCCGGGAGCGGCGTGTGCTCCCGGAGCGCCAGCCCGACGTTCTCGCCGACCGACATCGAATCGAACAGGGCCCCTCCCTGGAAGAGCATCCCCATCTCCTCGCGGAGCGTCAGGAGCTCGCGCTCGCCGAGCGACGCCACGTCCACGCCGTTCACGCGCACGACGCCGCGGTCGGGGCGCATCAGGCCGACGACGTGCTTGAGGAGCACCGACTTCCCGGTGCCGCTCCGCCCGATGATCACGAGCGACTCCCCGCGCCGGACGTCCAGGTCCACGCCCCGCAGGACCTCCTTCCGGCCGAGCCGCTTCCAGACCCCCTCGAAGGAGATCGCGACGTCAGGCAAAGAGCACCCGGAAGAGGAACGAGGCGAGGAGGTAGTCGACGATCAGGATCAGGAGGCACGACGCGACGACCGCCCGCGTGGTCGCGAGCCCGACCCCCTCCGCGCCCCCCTCGCTCCGAAGCCCGTACGCGCACCCCATCGTGGCGATGATCCCTCCGAAGAAGAACGCCTTGATGAGCCCCGAGATCACGTCCTGCGTCTTGAAGTAGAGGCGGAGGCCGTTCACGAACGTGTGCGCCGAGACGTCGAGCGTCAGGGTCGCGACCAGGTAGCCGCCGAGGATCGCGACGACGTCGGCGAACACGGTGAGCGCCGGGAGCATCAGCACCGCCGCCACGAAGCGCGGCACGACGAGGTAGCGGACGGGGCTGATCCCCATCGTCTCCATGGCGTCGACCTGCTCCGTGACCCGCATGGTCCCCAGCTCGGCCGCGATCGACGCGCCGACGCGGCCGCCGACGACGAGCGCCGTGAGCACGGGTCCCAGCTCGATCACGACCGACTTCCCGATCACGGTGCCGAGGTAGAGCATCGGCACGTAGTCGCGGAACTGGTACGACGCCTGCACGGCCGCCACCGCGCCGGTGAAGAGCGCCACGATCACGGTCAGCGGCATGGAGCCGACGCCGATGTGCGCCATCTGCTGGATCAGGAGGGAGATCTTGCGGACGCCGGCCGGCAGCTCGCGGAGCACGTCGCCGAGGAGGATGAAGACCTCCCCCGCGTCCTCGAGCCAGCCCAGGACGACGCGCTGGGGCCAGGCGGCCGCGGCTTCCGAGGCGGGCTCGTCCACCACGTCCTAGAGCCGGGGCTCCGGGATGTCGCGGAGCGATTCGAAGCGCGTGCACTCGCTCAGGAACGCGAGGTCGACGCTGCCGACGGGGCCGTTCCGCTGCTTCGCGATGATGATCTCGGCCTTGCCGTCCTTCTTCGCCGGGTCGGTCTCGTAGACCTCCGGCCGGTAGACGAAGAGCACGACGTCGGCGTCCTGCTCGATCGCGCCCGACTCGCGGAGATGGCTGAGCTTCGGGCGGTGTCCTTCCTTGCCCGCCTCGACCTGCCGGTTCAACTGCGAGAGGCAAATGACGGGTACCTTCAGTTCGCGGGCGATGCCCTTCAGCCGCCGCGCCATCTTGGCCACTTGCTCCTGGCGCGGGTCGCGGGGATCGTCGGGCTGCATAAGCTGCAGGTAGTCGATTACGATCAGCCCCAGCCCCTGCTTCCGCTTCAACCGCCGGGCGCAGGCGGCGATCTCGGTCACCGTGCGGTTGGGCGTGTCGTCGACGTAGATCGGCGCGGTGCTGAGCTTGGCCGAGACCTCGACCAGCTTC
>JBLMXB010000152.1:0-3240 GCA_050257555.1 Hyphomicrobiales bacterium
TGAGAATCTCAGCGGTCGCGGAGGCGCGTTCGGGACGGAACGCCGTGGAAACGACGGCGGCGGAACGCGTTCGCGAAGGTGTAGAGAAACTCAGCAGCGGTGTGGTGATTCTCTACGGTGCGGGCGGGCGGCGATCGGGGCGGGCCGGTACGAGGCGCGGGATGGTTGCCGCGCCGCGCTCGCGGGGCTACGATCGAAGGGTCCTGGGCCGGTGCCCGACGGGGTGCACGCCTCCGTGCGTTGAGGTGTCCCGTCGAGGGGGAGGTGGTTCCCGATGCGTCACCCCAGCGAATCCTTTCCGATCACGATCGGAGCAGCGCTCCTGGCCGCGATCGTCACGCTGCTCGCGTCGCTGGCGGCGCCACCGCGCGCGGCAGCGTCGCTCCTCCCCACGATGGCGAGCGCCGGACTCGGCGTCCACCCCGGCGAAGCCGGCACGCGGGCCTTGCCCCTCGTGCCGACGCTGAACGCGGGTTGGATGCTCAGCGACCGGCTCACGCTCATGACGAACGCGGCGTACCTGACCGTGACGAGTGCGGACCCGATCCTCGTCGCGCGAGCGGCGTCCGGCTACTCTCGCGACCTGTTCGGCTCGGGGATCGGCCCGGGCGGTGGGAGTGCGGCACACTACCTCCCCGTCGGGCTGGGCGTGCGCCTCTATCTCCAGCGACGCTCGGACGGATCGCGGGGACTCTTCCTCGAGGGCTCGCCGACGCTCACCGCGGCCTGGCTTCCGTACAACGAACCGATCCGCGGGCACGACCTCCAGTGGCTCCGCGGCATTCGCGCCGGAGTCGGTGCCCGGTTCGCGGCTGCGGACCACGTGCGTGGCGAGATCGGCGGAGCGTACTACTACATGGAGACGACACGGACGCGGACAGACCTTCGAACGGCTCTCGGCTTCGATGGATTCGCGACGCGTGTGTTCCGCCCGGAGGCATTCTCCCTGTACGTCGCGTTCGGCTTCGGGGACTGAAACCGACGGCCCGAGCGCGGGGCCCCGCCCGGTCACTTCGCGAGCACCATCTTCATCGTGAAGGACTTGCCAAGCGCCTCGAGGCGGCAGAAGTAGATGCCCGAGGGGACCGCGACTCCGCCCGTGTCGCGCCCGTCCCACGTCAAGGCGTGCGACCCCGCCGCCTCCTCACGATCGAACAGCGTCCGCACGAGACGTCCCCGCACGTCGAAGATCGCGACCCGCACCCGGGACGTCACGGGCAGGACATACGGGATCGTGGTCGTCGGGTTGAACGGATTCGGCACGTTCTGGCGAAGGAGGACGTTCGCCGGCGTGGGCGAGCCCGACGAGTCGCCGAGCGCCACCCCGGCGATCTGGACCGTCAGCGGAGCGGCCATTCCGTCGAGCCAGATCCGCGCGGATTGGACGTTGCTCCACGAGGGGGACCCCACCCGTGTCCCCGTCGAATCCGCGATCGGGATCCGGAACAGTCTCCAGCCGTTTCCGAACTTGTTGTCGCGGACCACGGCGAGAACCGGGTACTGGTTCGGAACGTCCACGGCCACCCATCGATTCTGGGACAGGTCGATCGTGAACTCGAAGTAGTCGTTGGTCAGGTTCAGAATTCCGTCCCGGTTCAGGTCCTCCGTGTCCGGGCGCGCGTTCGGATTCCCGGCTCCGTTCCGCTCGGTGTTGTTGATCCGCAGTAGTCGCCCGATCCCTGGACATAGTAGTAATCGTCACCGTTCGGGTCGGGGTTCGCGGGAAAGGCGTATCCCGGCTCCTGCTGGTCCGAGAGCCCGTCGAGTCCGGTGTCCTCGTCATAGCTGAGCAATCCATCGCCGTTGATGTCCTCCGTGTCCAATCGATAGTTCGGCGGCGCGTGTTTGTCCCAGAACGCGTCCTCGCTCACGCGCCCGAGATCGACGTGGAGCGTGGCGACGGTCGCGTTGTGATCGGGGCGGAAATCGTTCACCCAGATTTCGAGGAACGGAGCGCCCGTGAAGTCGTACCCGGTCGCGGAGAGCGCCTGGGTGATCCCCACCCACTGGCTCGGATCGAGCGTCGTATCCCCGCCCGCGGGAAGAAGGCGAAGCTCCAGGGCCGGCTCTTCCAGCTTCCCCCCTTCGTCGTCGCGGAGCAGGGGGTTCAGATCGTGGCGGAGCACGTGCCCGGGCGGGGGTTGATACCACTCCACCGTAGCGTGATCGGCGAGGGTCGCCCCTTTGCCGCTCGGCACGCTGGAGGGCAACCATGAGGTGCGTGCCAACGGGAGCGGGTACGCGGTCTCCGCTTCGGTGGGGTGCTCCGGAGTCGCGCTCGCGTGATGCGGTGCGAGGAGCAGGACCGGGACTGTCGCAATGGCGGCGAGACGGACGAATGGCGTGAGGAGTGGGGATCGGATGATCACGGTTCACCCCCGGGGAATCGGGCGCGAGCGCTGCGCCGGTCGGTCGACCGAGCACGCGCCGGGGTTTCCATAGGCGCAGCCCGCGGGGTCGCCCCTTCCCCCCGAGGCACATCCTCCCCTACACCGAGCCTCGGATCCTTGCTCCCGGAATTCGACGCGCCGGCCGCCTCCGCGTCACCGGAACACGTGATCGACGCGTCCGATGCCCCGGTGCTCCGAGAGGCGCACGTCCTGGTCCGCCGCGCCGTCCCCCTGGACCGCGAGCACGTCCCCGCGCTGGGAGAGGACGACCGTCCGCTGCGTCTCGATCACCGGGACGAACGTGCCGTCGTCGAAGCTCCACGCGAAGACGATCTGGACCACGTAGACGTTCTGGTACTCCCGGTCCCGGTACGTGAACGACGGGGTCGCGGAGACGCGCGCGTGGTAGATGAGGTCGGTCCAAAAGAGCCCGCCGCCCATCCCGGTCTCCCAGAAATTGTGCTCGCGGAATCGCTTCGTGAGCGCGAGGTAGTGCTCCATCGTGCCCGCGGTGACCGCGTACGGGATGCGGTTGCAGCCGATCCCCTGGCACCACCAGAGCGGCACGCCGGACGTGTCGTGCCCCATCTCGTAGTAGCCGCGCGCCGCGATGCCGATGAGCGCGTCGCGCGGCGGGTAGACCGCCTCGGCGATCGCGAGGATACGCGCCTCCGTGGAGTCCGAGAAGACGCGCCGGATCGAGTACGTGAACGACCCGTCCTCCGCCTCCTCCCAGACCGGCCGCTTCGCGACGGCGTCGAGCGAGTCGATCGTGTACCCCGGCGGGGCGAGGTGGCCGGGGAGCGACGGGCGGCGCGGAGGATGCGGCGCCGTCTTGGCGCGCGCGACG
>JBLMXB010000153.1:0-11968 GCA_050257555.1 Hyphomicrobiales bacterium
TCGGAATGCTGTCGAGCCAGACGCCGTTCTCGAGGTACTGGACCCAGCTGTTCTCGTACCCCGCGCGGTTCGAGTCGTAGATCCAGCTGGAGTCGATCCGGCCGCACCACCACGACGTGCCCTGACAGGCGAGGAACGTGTCGCGGTGCCACGCGGTCGGCCGCCCCGAATTGTCGACGTGCGTCCACCCGCCCTGGTTGTCGATCGTCAGGGCGTTCAGGCTGTCCTGGAAGACGACGACTTCCTCGAGCGGAGGAGGATCGAGGTGCGGGCGGCGCACCTTGAGGACGTTCGGATCGGGGCTCGAGACGACGGGGATCTCTTCGCGGACGACGCCGCGGTCGGGCGGCGCGGGCACCGCGGGTGCCGGAGCGGATGAGGTCCGCCCTCCGGCCGCGAAGGCGGGCGTCACGCTGCCGGCCGTCACGGCGGCGAATCCGAAGCTCAGGGCGCAGAGGCAGAGAAGAATACGGTTCGCCATTGGAATCATCTGATTATACCATACTTCGGTGCCAACGGCCAGAAGAAGCCGAAGGCCGCCGAGCGCCGTGCCCCCGACCCCCTCTCCCGGCACCCATCGCGGCCTCCTCTATGGATGTTTCTTCGCTTCCGGGATCGCGGGGCTCGCCCTCGAGATCGTCTGGTCGAAGTACCTCTCCTACCTCCTCGGGAACTCGATCTACGGCGTCTCCACGGTCGTAGCGGCCTTTCTCGGAGGTCTCGGCCTGGGAGCGGCTTGGGGCGGCCGGCTCGCGCCGCGGGTGCGGAATCCGCTCGTATTCTACGCGCGCCTCGAGATCGTCGTGGGCGCGCTCGGGCTCCTGAGCCCGCTCGGATACCAGGTGGCGGGGCCCCTCTTCGCCTGGCTCCACGAGGCGCTCGGAGGCGGCGGCCCGCTCTTCCTGACGGTCCGCTTCGCCGTGCTCTTCGCGGCGTTGCTCGCGCCGACGACGGCCATGGGCGCCACGCTCCCGCTCCTCGTCGAGCACGCCGACCGGATCGACGCGTCCGAAGGGCGGCGCCTCGGATCCGCGGCCCCCGTGGCGCGCCTCTACGCGATCAACACCGCCGGCGCCGTGCTGGGCGTGCTCGCCGCAGGGTTCTTCCTGATCCCCGTCGCGGGCCTCTGGAAGACGGCCGCCCTCGCCGCGGCGATCGACTTCTCGGTCGCGGGGGCGATCGCGGCGGCGCGGCCGCGGGCGTTCCCGGCGCCGGAGGGAGCGCCCGCCGCGGAGCCGGCGACGAGCGCGCGCGCCACGCCTCCGTCCGCCCTCTTCGACCGGCTGATCCTCCCGCTCTTCGCGGTCTCCGGGCTGACCGCGATCCTCTACCAGGTCGCCTGGACGCGGATCCTCGCGGTCCCCTTCGGCGGCATGGTCTACGCCTTCTCGGCGATCCTCGCCCTCTACCTCCTCGGGCTCGCCGTCGGCGCCGCGGGCGCGGTGCGGGCGCTCAAGCGGTCGGCCTCGCCGGCCGGACTCTTCGGCATCCTGCAGGTCGGGCTCGCGGCCACCGTGGCGCTCGGAACGCACTTCTTCGCGCAGATCCCCCACCGGCAGGAGGCGGCGATCGCGGCCTCGAACGGGAACATGCTGCGCCTCCTCTGGGGAGAGACGCTGATCACCGCGCTGGTCGTGCTGCCGCCGACCCTCTTCCTCGGCGCCCTCTTCCCGGCGGCCGTCGCGATCCACCGGCGCCGCCGCGGCGAGACCGGCGCGGCCACGGGGAGCGTCTACGCGGCGAACACGCTCGGCTCGATCGCGGGCTCGCTCTTCACGGCGTTCGTCTTCATCCCGACGTTCGGCGCGCTCAAGACGATCCTCGGCGGCGCCGCCACGAACCTCGCGATCGGCTTCCTCGCGCTCGCCGCGGGGAGCGGCGCCACGCGGTGGCGGCGTGCGGTCGCGGGCGCGTCCGTGGCCGGCGGCCTCGCGTTCGCGCTCTTCTGGACGCCCGGCTGGAACGCGGAGCGGATGAGCTTCGGCCTGATCCGGCTCCTCCGGTCCCACTGGTACGGCGGCGTCTCGCTCACGAACCGGATCATCAACGTGATCGGCACGTCGCCGCAGTACGAGCGGCTCCTCTACTACAAGGAGGGGAACGTCGCGAACGTGACCGTCGTGGAGACGCAGGGGCAGCGGGCGCTCCTGATCAACGGCAAGACGGACGCCACGACCGGCAGGGGGGCCGACATGCGGACGCAGGTGCTCGTGGGGCAGCTCCCGCTCCTCGCCCAGCCGGCGACGCGCGACGTCTGCATCATCGGCTACGGGAGCGGCGTCACGACGCATTCCGTGCTCACGCATCCGATCCGGAAGGCGCTCACGGTGGAGCTGGAGGCGGCGGTGATCGGGGCGGCGCCGCTCTTCCGCGACGACGCGCAGGACCCGCTCGACGATCCGCGGAGCCGCCTCGTGATCGAGGACGCGCAGACGCTCCTCCGCGCCGACCGCCGGAAGTACGACGTGATCATCTCGGAGCCGTCGAACCTCTGGATCGCGGGGAGCGGGGACCTCTTCACGCGCGAGTTCTACCGCGTCGCCGCGTCGCGGCTGAACCCGGGCGGGATCTTCTGCCAGTGGGTCCAGTGCTACCAGATCTCGCCCGAGGCGACGAACACCGTCTTCCGCACGCTGACGACGCGGTTCCGCCACGGGCAGGTCTTCTTCGTCGATTCCGCCGCCGACATGATCATCATCGCGTCCCCCGACGGGGAGGTTCCGATCGACGCCGCGGTCTGGCGGCGGACGATGTCGGACTCGAGCGTCGCGGCCGACTTCGCGCGGGTCGGGATCGGATCGCTGGCGGATCTCCTCCGCTACTACCGCGGGCGGCTCGACCACTTGGCGGAGCGCGCGGGAACCGGGCCGATCAACACGAACGACAACGGATGGCTCGAGCACCGCGCCCCGTTCGACCTGATCGAGTCGGAGGGAGCGAACCGCACGTTCGACTGGACGCCCACGGTGGCCGGCGACCTCGTGGAGTCGCTCCGGGGCGATCCGGCGACCCTGCGGTCGCTGCTCGGGACCGCCGCGGCCCGCGCCGACTCCGCGTCCTTCCCGGAAGCGGGCCGGGGCCTTCGGATGGCGCTCGAGCGGCTCACGACCGGAGCGGGGGCCGCCGGGCCCTGACCTCGCCGGGCCGCTAGAGCTTCAGCTTCGAGAAGATCTCCTCGGGGAACGAGTCGACCTGGATCAGGTCGCGCCGCGCGACGTCGGCCTCGTGCCAGAGGTTCCGCTCGTCCTCGGTGATGATCCCCGCCCGGGCCGCCGCCTCGGCGAGCGACGTGCCGTCCGCGTGCGGCAGCCGGCGCGCCCGCACGGCGTCCTTGATCTTCCGGTCCACCGGCTGCGCGGTGACGACCTTCGCGAACGCCGCCTCGAGCCGGCCGAGGGAGCCCTCCGTGGCGGGCGGCACGTAGAGGTCCGGCGTGAGCGCGAGCCGGAGCGCGCGATCCTCGAGGACGCTCCGCGCCGCGGCGGCGCTCACCCGGTCCTTCGGCGGCTTGTAACGCGCGCCGAGCGGGAACGTCGCGCAGCGGAGGAACCACGCCGCCGGACGGTTCGGCAGATTCTCCGTCACGCCGACGAGCGCGAGCTGGACCTGGTGGAAGGCGTGCGCGGCGGCCCACCGGACCACCGGCCACTCGTGCTTCTTCTGGCCGTCGTCCACGTACCGCTTGAGCGTCGCCGACGCGAGGTACATCCAGGCGAGGGCGTCGGCGAGACGGCCGCTCAGCCGCTCGAGCCGCTTGAGCGAGCCGCCGAGCGTCGCCATCGAGACCTCCGACGTCAGCGCGAACGCGGCGCTCAGGTGCGCGAGCCTCCCGAAGAGCGGCCGCGCCGGCCCCGAGACCGGGACGCCGGCGAGACGGCCGCCGGTCAGGCCGTCGAGGAACGAGCGCCCGATCGTCGCGACCACGTGGCCCACGTGTGCGAAGAACGACTTGTCGAACGCCTCGAGGTCGTGCGCGGCGAGGGCGGCCATTTCCTTCTGCACGTACGGGTGGCAGCGGACCGCGCCCTGCCCGTAGATGATGAGCGAGCGGGTGAGGATGTTCGCCCCCTCGACCGTGATCCCGATCGGGAGCGCGGCGTACGCGCCCGCGAGGACGTTCCGCGGGCCGCGGCTGATCCCCGCGCCCGCCTGGATGTCCATCGCGTCGTTCACGACCATCCGCATCCCCTCGGTCAGATAGTGCTTCATGATCGCGGAGATCACGGCCGGTTTCTGGCCCTCGTCCACGGCGCCGAGCGTGAGCCGGCGCGCCGCGTCGAAGACGTACGTGCGCCCGACGATCCGCGCGATCGGCTCCTCGATCCCCTCGAACCGGCCGATCGGGAGGCCGAACTGCTCGCGGACGGTGGCGTACGCGGTGACCGTGCGGGTCGCGAGCTGCGAGGAGCCCGACGCGAGCGACGGGAGCGAGATCCCGCGTCCCGCGGCCAGGTTCTCCATCAGCATCCGCCAGCCCTTCCCCGCGTTCTCGGGGCCGCCGATGATGAACTCGAGCGGCGCGAAGACGTCGTGCCCGAACGTCGGTCCGTTCAGGAAGGGGACGCCGAGCGGATCGTGCCGCTCGCCGACCTCGATCCCCGGGAGCCGCGTCGGGAGGAGGGCGCACGTGATCCCGATCGTCGCCTCGCCGCCGAGGAGCCGGTCGGGATCCTGGAGCACGAACGCGAGGCCGAGCACCGTCGCGTTCGGGGCGAGCGTGATGTAGCGCTTCGCCCAGTTGAGGCGCATGCCGAGCACCTCGCGCCCCTCGAACGTCCCCTTCTCGACGATCCCGACGCTCTTCTGCGCGGTGGCGTCGCTCCCCGCCTCGGGCTCGGTGAGCGCGAAGGCGGGGATCTCCTCGCCGGCCGCGAGGCGCGGAAGGTAGTGCTTCTTCTGCTCCTCGGTCCCGTAGTGGAGGAGGAGCTCGGCGGGGCCGAGGGAGTTCGGCACCATCGCGGTCACCGACGCGGTGACGCTCCGGCTCGCGATCTTCGTGATCACGGCCGAGTGCGCCGCGGCCGAGAAGCCGAGGCCGCCGTACTCCTCGGGGATGATCATGCCGAAGAAGCGGTTCTTCTTGAGGAAGTCCCACGCCTCGGGCGGGAGGTCGCCGCGCTGCAGGATGTCCCATTCGCTGAGCATCCCGCAGAGCGTCTCGACCGGCCCGGCGAGGAACGCGCGCTCGGCGTCGGTGAGCGCCTTCGGCTTGAACGAGAGGAGCCGCTTCCAGTCGGGGCGGCCCGAGAAGAGCTCCGCGTCCCACCAGACGCTCCCGGCCTCGAGCGCGATCCGCTCGGTCTCGCCCATGCGCGGCAGCATGCCGCCCACCATCGGCATGAGCCACCGGGTCAGGACCTGGCGTCGGATCGGGGGAACGGCGAAGACGAGGACGAGGACGAGCAGTACGAGGAGGAACACGGACACGATCCAACTCCTACGGTTCGGGGTTCGACGTGCGCGACGGCATGATACCCCACGAATCGCCGTGGCGCGACCGGCAATCGACGCCTATCCTCACGACCCATGGACACGGGGCGCCGGTTCGAGATCGACGCGGACATCGCGCGCGCGTCGACCCTTCCCGCGTGGGTCTACTCGGACGCCGACGTCTACCGGCGCGCCCTGGAGCGGGTCTTCCTCCCCTCGTGGCAGCTCGTGACCGACGTCGACCGGCTCAAGGTGCCGGGTCGCGTGGTTCCGGTCACGCTCCTCGAAGGCTCCCTGAACGAGCCGATCCTCCTCACGCGGGATCGCGAGGACCGGCTCCACGGCCTCTCGAACGTCTGCACGCACCGGGGCAACCTGGTCGCGGAGAGCGAGGGGGTCGAGGCCGTGCTCCGCTGCCGTTACCACGGCCGGCGCTTCTCGCTCGACGGCCGGTTCCATTCGATGCCCGAGTTCGAGCAGGCGGCCGCCTTCCCGTCGCCGGCCGACGACCTGCCGCGCGTGCCGTTCTCGGTTTGGCGGAAGTTCGTCTTCGCGTCGCTGGCGCCCGCGGCGCCGCTCGAGGCGGCGCTGGCCGCGATGGACGCCCGCTGCGGCTGGCTGCCGATCGACGACGCCGCGCTCGACCCGACGCGGAGCCGCGAATACCTGGTGCGCGCGAACTGGGCGCTCTACTGCGACAACTACCTCGAGGGATTCCACATCCCGTTCGTGCACGCCGGGCTGACCACGGCGCTCGACTACGGCGCGTACCGGACGGAGCTCTACCCCGGATCGAGCCTCCAGCTCGGGATCGCCGCCGACGGCGAGGACGCGTTCGATCCCCCCGCGGGATCGCCCGACCACGGGCGGCGCGTCGCCGCGTACTACTGGTGGATCCACCCGAACACGATGTTCAATTTCTATCCCTGGGGCGTCTCCGTGAACGTCGTCCGCCCGCTCGGCGTCGACCGGACCAAGGTCTCCTTCCTCTCGTACGTCTGGGACCCCGAGCGCCTCGACCGGGGGGCCGGCGCCGGGCTCGACCGCGTGGAGCGGGAGGACGAGGTGGTCGTCGAGAGCGTCCAGCGGGGCGTCTCCTCTCGTCTGTACGAGCGGGGCCGCTATTCCCCGACCCGGGAGCAGGGCGTGCACCACTTCCATCGGCTCCTGGCGGAGGCGCTCGGGCGCGGGGACTGAGGCGGGGCCCGGGACCGCGCCCCTCCCCGCGCGGGCGAAACGGCGTCAACGTTCGGCCCGCCCCCCCTGTCGAAACCTGCGAGCCGTCGATCACGTAGTGCCATCGTTGCCGGGCCCGCGGGACGCCGCGCCGGCCCGGAGCCCCGTGGACCGTCGTCCCCCCGGCCTTGTCCCGTCGACCCTTCGAGCCTAAAGGAGTCGTCCATGACGCGGTTCCATCGCTGGATCGTCACCGCCATCGCGCTCGCCGCTTCGCTCGGGACCGGCGCGGCCGGCGCGCTCGCCTTCGCGGGATTCGCCCCGGACGGCTCCGGGCCGGCCTACCCCGACTCGGCCAACGGCCGGGCGACCGCGATGCCGACGATCCGCGCGCACGAGCTCGGGCGCCAGGAGATCAAGGTCGACGGCCGCCTCGACGACCCGGCCTGGCAGGACGCGCCGGCGGCCCGCGGCTTCCGCCAGTGGAACCCCGACCGCGACGCTCCCGCGGCCGAGCAGACGGTCTTCAAGGTCGCGTACGACGACGCGGCGATCTATTTCGGCATCGCGTGTCTCGAGGACGATCCGTCGCACATCACCGCGACGCTCTCCCGCCGCGACCACTTCACGAACTCGGACATCGTCGCCGTCTACATCGACCCGTACCACGACCACACGACGGGCTACGCGTTCAAGGTCAACCCGCTCGGCGTCCAGCTCGACTCGTACATCTACAACGACGGCGCGAACGACGACGACTGGGACGCCGTCTGGGAAGCGGAGACGTCGCGCGACGACAAGGGCTGGTACGCGGAGATCCGGATCCCGTTCTCGGCGATCCGCTACCGGGGCGCCGAGGACATGACGTGGGGGCTCGACGTCTGGCGGTACATGCAGGGGCGCGGGCAGGACACCGCCTGGCACACGTGGCCCCGGGAGCAGAACGGGTTCGTGAGCCAGTTCGGCGAGCTGACCGGAATCCGCGGCGTCCACGCTCCGCGCAAGGTGGAGCTCCTGCCGTACGTCGTGCAGCGCGAGACCGACCACGCGATGACGGGGACGCCCTCGAACCCCGACCGTCTCGACGGATTCCAGGACTTCGGCGCCGACCTCAAGTACGGCCTCACGTCGGACCTGACGCTGAACGCGACCGTGCAGCCCGACTTCGGCCAGGTCGAGGCCGATCCGGCCGTGCTGAACCTCTCGCCGTACGAGACGTTCTACGACGAGAAGCGCCCCTTCTTCATCGAGGGAAGCCGGTTCTTCCAGGCGCTCGACTTCAATCTCTTCTATTCGCGCCGCATCGGGACCGGGAGCGAGCTGAGCCGGATCCGCTACGCCGCCAAGGTCACCGGCAAGACGGTCGGCGGCGTGTCGGTGGCGGCGCTCGCGGCGTCGACCGATCTCACGCAAAAGGGACAGGCGCACAACTTCTTCAAGAGCGGGGATCGCCTCACGCGGTATCTCGTCGGCAAGTTCGGCAAGGAGTTCTCCCAGGGGCGGAACCGGTTCGCCGTGATGCAGACGGCGGTGCTGAACACCGCCGACCGCTCGACGTGGGGCGACCGGGCGTCGCGGAACGCGTACACGAGCGAGTTCGAGTTCGACCTCAACTCGCCGAAGCGGAGCTGGAACTTCAACGCCTCCACCATCGCCTCGGTCATCGATCCGGACACGCTGACCGCCGACCCGACCATCACGGGCAAGCGGAAGTACGGGACGGGCGGCAACTTCAACCTGAACCGGCGGGGCGGCAAGTGGCGCGGCTCGATCGGCGGGCGCTGGGAGACCGGAAAGCTCGACATCAACGACCTCGGCTACCTCCAGGCGCCGGACGAGATGCTGGCGACGCTCTGGGTGCAGCGTCAGCTCATCCCCGACGGGAAGAGCAAGGTGCTGAACCAGGGGAACCTCAACGTGAACTTCTCGCGATCGTGGATGTACGCGGGGCGGACCGGGTACGACATCACGACCGGGCAGCCCGCGTGGCACTACGAGCCGGGCCATCCGCAGTACCTGAATTCGAACGTGAACGGCTGGTTCCAGTTCCGGAACTACCGCGAGGCCCAGTTCGGGGTCGTGGTGAACGGCACCGGACACCACCGGTGGGAGACGCGGGGCGGGCCGATCATCGACGAGCCGTTCACGTACGGCGGGTGGGTCGGCGCATCGAGCGACACGCGGAAGGATCTCACGGCCTCGCTCGAGACGGACTACTACCGCGACACCGCGCAGAACGTCTCGTTCGACGCGACCCTGAACGGGACGTGGAAGCAGTCGACCGCGGTGACGCACCAGGTCTCGCTCGCGTTCCACGACCGGTGGGACGACACGCAGTACCTCGAGACCGTCGATCTCACGCAGCGCCCGGGCGGGATCGGGATCGGGGGGCTCTCGTACGTCTTCGGCGACATCCACCAGAAGACCGTGGACGTCACCCTCCGCTCGAGCCTCCTCTTCAGCCGGAACCAGTCGCTCGAGATCTACGCGCAGCCGTTCCTGACGGTCGGCGACTACAGCCGCGTCCGCGAGCTGGCGCGCCCCGACAGCTACGACCTCGTGCCGTACCTGGAGCCGGGGTACGACGTCCGGAACAACGACTTCTCGTACTCCTCCGTGAACCTGAACATGGTCTACCGGTGGGAGTACCGGCCGGGCAGCACGTTCTACCTGGTCTGGACGCAGAGCCGGAGCCGCTACGACGACCGCGGCCAGTTCGCCGCGAATCCGAGCGCGTTCCGGAACGACCTCCGTCCGGGCCCGCTCTTCCGGAACGAGCCGGAGAACACGATCCTGGCGAAGATCACGTACTGGATTCCTCTCTAGGATCGGTCCCCCCAACCGGGCCGGCGCTCCCCGCGCCGGTCGGAGGGCCCCACCCCCTCCACCCGTGGCGGTACCCCGACTTCCCGTGCCAGCGAGGGAGCCGGGGCCGCCACCCTCCCCGGGGAGACCACCCTCCCCAGGGTGACTCGAACCCTCCCACCTCGCTGTACGACAGTGGCTTACCCTGTGCTCAACAATGCCGCCGGCCTGCCGATAATCCGGGAGCCCGGGCCCCCCGCGCCCGGACCCGGAACTCGTTGACGCGTCGACAGGAGGATGGGTGCGGAGGGAACGGTCGGGCGGCTTCACGGCGGTCGAGCTGGCCATCGTCCTGGTGGCCCTCGGGATCATCGCGGCCATCGCGATTCCGAGCTACGTCAACCTGGTGCGCGAGGTGCGCGCGGGCCAGGCGATCGCCGATATCCAGGCGCTCCGCGCCGCCGTCTATCTCTACTACGGCGACCACGGCTCCTGGCCCCCCGAGGCGCAGGCCGGCGCCATTCCCACGGGCCTCGACACGTATCTCCCCAAAGGGATGATCTTCTTCCGGCGCTACTACAACCTCGACTACGAGAACTGGATCGTGCCGAGCACCTCCGGCGGATCCGGGGGCGGGAGCGGGACCGGCGCCGGGAGCGGGACCGGGAAGAGCCAGTCCAAGTACCCGAGCACGGGCATCATGGTGGGCGTCTCGATCGTCTCGCAGGACACGCTGCTCGTGACGACGACCCAGCGGCTTCTCGCGAACACGCGCACCGTCCGCATGGCGCCGAAGCGCGCCACCCTCGTGATCGCGGACGAGAACGGTTTCTAGCCGGGAGGCCGGGACGCGGTCCCGGACGCGCCGCCGCCCGGCGGCGCCACCGCGCGCGGATCCCGCGCGTACCGGCGGAAGTACGAATCGCCCTTCCACCGCGGACGCTCCGGCCGGTCCGCGACGTCCCGCACGAAGCCGAGGAAGAGGCGGTTGAACGAATCCGCGGCCGCCCACACGATCGGCTGCCGCGTGTCGTCGGACGGCTGGTGGTAGCGCTCCCGCTCCCATCGGGTCGTCTTCGCATCGAGGGTCGAATCGCCCGCCGGGCCGAACTCGACGAAGACCGAGGGGACGCCCGCGCGCACGAACCGGTACTGATCGCTCCGGATGAAATACGTCTCGCGGGGGTGCGGGTCGGGCGCGACCGCGTAGCCCGACGACTCGGCGACCGCGCGGAACCAGTCGCCCAGCTCCGACTCCTCGCCGCCGTAGTCGACGAGCGACCGGAGCGGAACGATCGGCAGGAACATGTCGAGGTTCACGTCGGCGACGACGTCGAGGTCCCGGAGCGTCGGCCGCTCGACGAACGCGAGCGACCCGAGGAGCCCGGCCTCCTCCCCCGTGACGGCGAGGAAGACGACCGAGCGGCGCGGCGCGGCGCCCGGCGCGCCCAGCGCGCGGGCGATCTCGAGGAGCGTCGCGACGCCGCTCGCGTTGTCCATCGCGCCGTTGTAGATCGAGTCGCCGCGGACCGGCGTGCCGACGCCCAGGTGATCGAGATGCGCCGAGACGACGACCGCCTCGCGGCGGAGCGCGGGATCGCTCCCCTCGATCACGCCGACGACGTTCGGGCTCTCGACGATGGCGCGGTCGGCCGCGACGTGCGCGCGGATCCGCGCCGGGAGCGGGAAGCGCGGGAGCGGATCGCCACGCTCGGCCGCGTCGAGGATCTCGGCCATCGCGTGCCCGGTGCCGGCGAGGAACCGATCCCCGCGCGCCGGATTGATCCGGATCGAGAAGCGCTCCCCGCGATCCTCGTCGAGGGCCGTGTCGGCCAGGGCGAACCGCGGCCCCGAGAGGGCGACGCGCAGGTCCTCCCACCGGAAATCGGGACGCCGCGCGGACGAGATCATGGCGATCCCGATCGCGCCCGCGCGCCGGAGCCGGTCCCAGCGTACGGGCGGGGCCATGGCGTCGGCGCGAACGTCGTCGGGAAGGTCCTTCGGGCCGCCGCGCACGCAAACGGCGATCTTCCCGCGGAGGTCGAGCCCCGCGAGGTCGTCGACGCCGTATTCGGGCACGACGAGACCGTATCCGACGAAGACGGCGGCCGCCTCCAGCGACTCGGGGGCGTCCACGTTGCCGACGAAGACGGCGTCGTCCGCGGTGAGCGAATCGACGCGGCCGTCGTCGCGGACCAGCTCGAGGGAGCAGGAGCCCGGACGGAGCGTGCGGCGGACGAAGCGGACCGGCTGGAAGTACCCGTCGGCGCCGGCCGGCTTCACGTGCGCGCTCGCCAGCTCCCGCGCGACGTAGCGGGCCGCGTCGAGGTAGCCGGGGGTCCCGGTGCCGCGGCCGCGGCGCGCGTCGTCGGCCAGCCAGCGGATGTCGCGCCACCAGCGCGCGGCGGGGCGGGGCCCGCAGGAGAGGGCCGTCAGCGCCGAGAGGAACGCGAGGGAGAGCGGAAGGGCGAGGCCGACCCGCCGCACGGGGCTACCGGAGCGCCGGCTTGAGCTTCGCGCGCTTGTATTCGCGGACCGCGAACGGAATGCCGTCCTC
>JBLMXB010000154.1:0-18902 GCA_050257555.1 Hyphomicrobiales bacterium
CGCTCCGGTCGGAGGACGCGGTGCACGGCCCGGCCGAGGACGGCGGCTACTACCTGATCGGCGCACGGCGCGAGGAGGGGGCGCTCTTCCGCGACGTGCCGTGGAGCACCGACCGGGTCGCCGCGGTCACCCGCGAGCGGGCGCGGGCGCGCGGGCTCACGCTCCGCGTCCTCGCGCCCTGGTACGACCTCGACGACGCGGCGTCGCTTCGCCGGGCCGCGCGCGACGCCACGCCGGAGCGATGTCCGGCCCTCGCGGCGGCGATCGCGGCCATCGGCGCGCGGATGGGGCTGGGGAACGGGGACTGACGGGGTCGAAGCGCGCGGGACGGACGGGGGGTGAAGCTCGGGGACCCGAGGGGAGCGATCTTCGGGGGTGACGCGGGAGCGGCTAGAGGCCCTTCTTCATCCGATCGACCTCGTCGCGGATCGCGGCGGCGTGCTGCCCGCTCGGGTCGAGCTTCAGGTACTGCTCCCAGGCGGCGACGGCCGCCTTCGTGTCGCCCGTGGACTGCGCGATGACGCCGAGGTTGAGCCAGGCGTTCTTGTGGTCGGGGTGCGACTTCGTGACGCGCTCGAGCTCCTCGCGCGCCTTCTGATCCTGTCCGAGATTGTGATACGCGATCGCCATGTCGACGCGCACGTCGGCGTTCCCGGGCTCCTTCGCGAGCGCCCGGCCGTAGTGCTCGGTCGCCTTCTCCCACTGGTTCGAGTCGAAGAGGAGGTTGCCGAGGTCGATGTTGGCCGCGACGTCGTCGGGGTTCTTCTCGAGGATCGCCTTGTCCTTCTGCACCTCCTCCATGATCCCGGCGGGCATGCCGCCGCCGCCCGGGGGCATCCCCCCGCCGCCGGCCATCACGTCCGCGGGTCCCTTGGGCATCCCGCCCTCCTGCTTGGCGCCGATGCTCTTCTTGAGCGAGAAGCCGATGGCGCCGCCGATCAGGAGGCCCACGGCGATCATGATCCACGTGGAGGAGGAGAGGCCGAGGAGCTTCGGCTTGGGCGCGGGGCGCTTCCCCTTCGGCGCCTGGCCGTGCGCGGGCGGACGCGCGCCGCCGCCCGATTTCCCGCCGGATCGGACGGCGCCCGGGTTCGAGGGCACGCGACCGCCGGGATTCGGCGAGGCGCCCGAGCCCGCCGCCGGTACGGCGGCGAGATAGGCGCCGCAGGCGTCGCAGCGCGTGAATCCCTCGGGGAGCCGCTCCCCGCAGCGGGGACAGACGATGAATCCTTCGTGGGAAGACATCGCGGAGGAGTCTACCCGTCCGCGGCCGCGGACGCAACCGATCCTCCTTGCCGTTCGCCGGACCCCGCCGCTATCCTCGCGTCATCGTCACGACGACGCCGCACTCCACCCCCTGGATCGTCGCCCAAGTGTTCGGCTCCACCGCGCTCGTCTGGGACGGCCGAACGACGCGCGAGGCCGTGCTCGCCGGGCGGCTCAAGGCCGAAACCGACCGGACGCGCTCGAACGCGCTCGCCGTGGGGGACGAGGTCGCGCTCGAGGAGGGAGACGCCGCGCCGCCGCGCCTGATCGGCGTGTCGCCGCGGCGGACGCACCTCGAGCGGGCCGCGACCGGCTCCGCGGGGCGCGGACGGATGCAGGTGATCGCGGCGAACGCGGACCAGGCGATGATCGTCGCCTCGCTCACCGACCCGCCGTTTCGGCCGGGTCTGATCGATCGCTGGACGCTGCTCGCGCTCCGGGGGGGGATGGAACCGATTCTCTGCGTGAACAAGACCGACCTCGGGAGCGAGGCGGAGGCGGAGGGACTCGCGCGGGAGGCGAGGATCCCGCTCCCGCTCCACGCCGTGAGCGCCGCGAACGGCGCCGGCTTCCCCGCGCTCCTCGCGCGGCTCACGGGCCGCGCGACCGTGATGGTCGGGCACTCCGGCGTCGGCAAGTCGTCGCTCCTCCACCGCCTCGTTCCCGACGCCGACGCGGCGACCGGGGAGCTGAGCGGGCGGAACCGGAAGGGGCGGCACACCACGACCAGCGCGCGCCTCTATCCGCTCCCCGACGGCGGGCACCTGGTCGACACGCCCGGCGTGCGGAGCGTCGTGCTCGGCCCGACGCACGTGGCCGAGGTCGCCGCCGTCTTCCCCGAGATCGCCGACGCGCCCGCCTGCCGCTTCCGCCCGTGCACGCACCGGACGGAGCCCGGCTGCTCGGTGCTCGCCGCGCTGGAGCGCGGGACGCTCGGGGCCGCGGTCTACCAGCGCTACCGGAAGCTCCTCGAAGAGGCGGAGACGCGGTGACCGCGTCCCCTCCTCCGATCCGCCCCGCGCGATGAGTCCGCTCGACGTCGAATCGGCGCTCGGCGAGCTCCTGCTGGTCGGCGTCCCCGGAACGGAGATGACGCCCGCCGTCGAGGCGACGCTCCGGACGCTCGGGCCCTCCGGCGTCATCTTCTTCGCCGCGAACTTCGCGGACGCGCTCGGCGCGGCGCGGTACGCGCGCGCCGTCCACGCGCTCCTCGGCACCCCCGAGCTGCCGGCGCTGGTCGGCGCGGACGAGGAAGGCGGCATGGTCTCGCAGCTCGCCGGCTTCTGGGAGGTGCCGCCGTCGGCGCGCGCGGTGGGATCCTCGGGAGGACCGCCGCTCGTCAAGGACCTCGCCGCGCGCACCGCGCGCCGTCTGCTCACGCTCGGCGTGAACCTGAACTTCGCGCCGGTGCTCGACATCCACTCGAACCCGGCCAACCCGGTGATCGGCATCCGCGCCTTCGGGAGCACGGCCTCGCAGGTGACCGCTTGCGGGCGCGCGGCGATCGAGGGGACGCAGGAGGTCGGGCTCATCCCGGTCGTGAAGCACTTCCCGGGACACGGCGACACGACCCTCGACTCGCACGTCGCTCTGCCCCGCGTCGAGGCCGACGCGGCGCTCCTCGCGTTCCGGGAACTCCGCCCGTTCGAAGCGGCGGTGGCGTGGGGCGTGCCGGTCGTGATGACGTCGCACGTGCTCGTGCCGGCGCTCGATCCCGACCCGGCGAACCCGGCCACGCTCTCGCCCGCGATCCTGACCGGGCTCCTGCGCGGGAAGATGAAGTTCGAGGGGGTGATCGTGACCGACGCGCTCGAGATGGAGGGCGTGACGGGCCGGGGCGGGTTCGGCGAGGTGGCGGTGCGGGCCGTCGAGGCGGGCGCCGACCTCCTCCTCTACTCGAAACTCGAGCCGGGCCCCCCCGAGGCGCTCGCGGCGCTTCGCGCCGCGCTCGCCTCGCGGCGCCTCGCGCCGGAGCGGGTCGCCGCCTCGATCGAGCGGATCCGCGCGCTACGGCGCGGGAGCGCGGCGCGCCCGCCCGAGTTCACCCCGGCGGTCGAGCGCGCGGCGCGTGACCTCATCCCTCCCGCGGAGCTCGAGCGGATCGCCGAGGGCGCGACACGGCTCCTCCGCCAGGGGGCGGGCGGGATCCCCCTCCGCTCGCCGGTCCACGTGCTCGAGCTGAATCGCCCCGCCTCGCGGGCACCGATGGCCGACCTGCTCCGAGCGCACGGCGCGACGGCGGTCGAGCACGACCGTGACCCGGCGGGCTGGCCCCCGCGGATCGAGGGGAGCGCGCTCCTCACGGTCGCGGCGCGCGGCGCGGCCTCGGCGGACGACGAGGCCACGGGGCGCGCGTGGCTCAAGCGCTTCCCCGAGACGGTGACGGTCGCCTCGCTCAATCCGCACGTCGCGGACGGCTGGCCCGAGGTGCGGACGCTCGTCGCCACGTTCGACAACACGCCCGCGAGCCGCCGCGCGCTCGCGAACCGGCTCTCGCCGCCTCCGCCCAAGACGAAGGGGCACACCGGGCACCCCTAGAACGCGATCGGGGCGCCCCCGCGAGCGGGAGCGCCCCGAAACCGCACGGCGCGCCGGGAACCGGCGCGTCGGATCAGACCTTGTCCTTCGTCTTGTGGGCGCAGTGGGTGATGCTGGCGTCCGGCCCGGCGCCGTGCATCGCCTTCGCGAACTCCGCCTCCACCGTCTTGCCGGCCCCCTTGTACGAATTGTGGTATCCGGCCTCGGAGATGGCCTTCGCGATCGCCTGCTCGGTCACCGACTTGTCGGCGATGATGTAGGCGATGTGGTGGTCGAGGTCGACGTGCACGCAGGAGACGCCCTTCATGGCCATCGTGGTCCGCTGGATCTCGCCGACGCACGCGTCACAGCTCGCGCCCGGCACCGCGAACGAGTACATGGCCTGGTTCGCCTTGACGCTGCAGCCCTTCGACGGATCGCAGTTCTCGTCCATGTAGGGGCAGGTCGTGCCGTTCGCGGCCATCTTCGCCGTCGCGCCGCTCACCGGGCAGGTCCCGGAGGCCATGGCCGCGTCGTGATCGGTGCACGCCGTGCCGGCGGCCACGTTCGCCTCGTGGTCGGCGCAGGTGCCGCCCGAGGCCATCGCGGCGTCGTGGCCCTCGCAGGCCGTGCCCGCCGCCATCGCGGCGTCGTGGCCGTCGCAGTGGCCGGCCGCCGCGGACTTCGAGGCCGTCGCGTGCTTCGCCTTGATCGCGGCGCCGCCCGCGATCGCGGCGCCCGCGATCAGGAGCACGGCCAGCGCGATCGGAAGGGTCTTCTTCCAGGTGCCTTGCATGATGGGATTCCTCCTAGGGTCCGGCGGTCTCGCCGGGATGGTCGGGTTCGGGTGCTTCGACCGCTTCCTTCAAGCCTACACCTCTTCGGACACCGCCTGTCCACTCAATTTACGGCCGTTCCTCCGCCCGCGGCATGGTCCCTCGCGGTCTTGAATTCCAGGATCCCCTTCGCGAGGTTCTCGGCGAACTTGGTCTGGAATTGGGCGTCCTTGAGGATCGAGGCCTCCCGCGGGTTCGTGATGAAGGCCGTCTCGACCAGGACCGACGGGATCTCGGGCGCCTTGAGCACCACGAAGCCGGCCTGCTTCACGCCCCGCGTCACGAGCCGCGTGTCGCCCGCGACGTCGTCGATCAGCATCTCCGCGAGCTCGCTCGAACGCCGGATGGTGTCGTTCTGGCGGAGGTCGAAGAGGATCGACAGGAGGTCGTCCCCCGTCTCCGGCGGGATCCCGCCCACCAGGTCGGCCGCGTTCTCCTTCTCGGCCAGCGAGCGGGCCGACTCGTCGGTCGCCCCCGTCAGGGAGAGGAAGTAGATCTCGGTGCCGGTCGCCCCGCGATCCCGGCTCGCGTTGCAGTGGATGCTGATCAGGAGGTCGGCCTTGTACCGGCGGGCGATGTCGATCCGCTTCCGGAGCGGCACGAAGTAGTCGCCGTCGCGCGTCAGGATCGCGCTCATCCCCGGCACGTCGTCGAGCTGCGCCTTCAGCTTCTTCGCGATCGACAGGACGACGTCCGCCTCCTGGGCCCGGTGGTACCCGATCGCGCCCGGGTCCTCGCCGCCGTGCCCGGGATCGATGGCGACGATGAAGTTCTTCCGCTTCCGGAGCTCGGTCGCCTGGCGCTCGGCCGCCTGCTCCGCGGCGGGGTTGGCCGGCATCGGGACGTCCACCACGACGCGGTCGGGGACGCCGTCCCCCGCCGCCAGCACGAAGCCGAGCGGGGTGACCTTCTGCTTGAGCCCGATCCGGATCGCGCATCCGGAGTCGGAGACGGCCGTGAAGATGTCGGCGACCAGCGTGTCGCCGACGAACTCGGTCGTGATCGCGGGGGATTTCCGCACGCCCGGCAGATAGATCTCGAACGTGGTCGAGTCGGCGAGGCGGTACCGCGGGTCGGCGGGCGGCGGCCCGCTCAGGTCGAAGACGATGCGGGTGTGCTCGGGCGACGACCAGAAGCGGATCCGCTGGAGCTCCGGGGGCGCCGCGGCCGCGGCCTCCCGCGGCGGCGCGGCCGCGAGGAGCGGCGCGAGCGCGGCGAGCAAGACGAGAAGGCCCGTCCGCGCGCCCCCACGTGGGGCGCGCGGGCCGGGCCGTGTCTCGCACCGGTGCGGACGCGCGGGACGCGCGTCGCGCTTACGATGAAGGCTCGACCGCGATGAATTGCGTGGCATCGCCTCGCTTGATCAGGAAGACGACCGGTTTGGTCGGATTCTTGCGCTTCGCGCCGTCCACGGCCTTGTTGTAGTCGCCGATGTCCTTGACCGTCACGTCGTTCACTTCCTTGATGATGTCGCCGGGCTGGAGCCCCGCGTCGTCGGCGCCGCTTCCCTGCGTGACGCTCGTCACGACGACGCCTTCCTTCTCGGTGATGTTGTTCTCCTGCGCGAAGTCGCCGGTCAGCGACTCCACCTGGACGCCGAGCCAGTCGGACGGCAGCTCGACCGCCTTGGCGAGCTGATCCTCGGGCGGGCGCTCGGCCAGCTTCACCGAGAGGTCCTGCCCGCGCCCGCCGCGCAGCACGTGGACGTCGACCCGCTTGTTGACCGGAGTATCGGCCACCAGGAGGCGGAACTTTTGCACGTCGTCGACGGGCTTCCCGTCGAACTCCGTGATGACGTCCTTCACCTGGAATCCGGCCGCCGCGGCCGGCGTGCCGTTGCTCACGCTCGCGACGACGATCCCGTGGGTCCCCTTGAGGTTCCACGAGTCGGCCAGCTCGGGCGTCAGCTCCTGCGGCAGGATGCCCAGGTACCCGCGCGTCACCTTACCCGATGCGATGAGCTGACGCGAGATGTTGTGTGCGAGGTTGATCGGAATCGCGAACCCGATCCCCTCGCCCGACGGGTTGATGGCCGTGTTGATGCCGATCGCCTCGCCGCGGATGTTGAGGAGCGGGCCGCCGCTGTTGCCGAAGTTGATCGACGCGTCGGTCTGGATGAAGTTCTGGTAGGAGGGCGCGCCGCCCTGGATCGCGAGGTTCGTGCGGCCCTTCGCGCTGATCACGCCGACGGTGAGCGTCCCGTCCAGCTCGCCGAGCGCGTTCCCGATCGCGATCGCCCAGTCGCCGATCCGGATCTCGTCGGAGTTGCCGAGCGGCACGACGGGCAGGTCGCCCGCGCCGTCGATCTTGATCACCGCGACGTCGGTCGCGGGATCGGTGCCGACGACCTTCGCCTTGAACTTCCGGTGGTCGTTCAGCGTCACCGTGATGTCCGAGGCGTCCCGCACGACGTGGTTGTTCGTGAGGATGTGCCCTTCCTTGTCGATGATGAAGCCCGATCCGCTGCTCGGGATCCGCATGTTGCGATGCGGCGACTGCGGCGTTTCGGGGAAGAGCCGGCGGAAGAAGTCCCCGTACGGCCCCTCGAACTGCATGGACGGCCCGCTCGACGCCTCCACCGTCCGCTTGCTCTCGATGCTCACGACCGCCGGAAGCGTGCGCTCCGCGATGGCCGTGAAGGGGCTCTGGAGCGAGCTCGCAGGGGCGTCGGCCTCGTTCGCCTGCACCGCGGGCGAGAGGTTCCACTCCCCGGCGAGGATGAAGCCGACGACGATGCCGACGACCAGGAGTGCGCCCGCGACGAGCAAGACCTTCGCGGCGCGTACCGTTTCACGCGATTCCATTCGATTCCTCCGTCACGACGGCCCTCGGCCGTCGTCGCTCATGGGGTGCGACCGCTCCAACACCGGCTGGGTCGGATCGTCCTCGCTCGGGGTCGGCCCGGGCGGGGCGGGTTCCGGATCGGCGCCGGCGCTGAGGTTCGCCAGCTCCGCTTCCTTCGCGAGGATGTCCCGATCGATCTCCCCGATCAGGGCCCGGAGTCGGGTCGCTTCCGCGTCCCGATCGAGCGCTCCCGGACTCGCATCGCCCCACATCAGAAGCGCGCGCTCACCCAGATGGGCGAGGGCGCGCGTCCGGTTCCGGCGGAGCGACACGAGGTCGACCTTGAGGACCCCGATGCGAACCGCCCGGCGCGTTCCGCGCCGGGTCCGCTCGGAGACCGACCGGACCTCCTCCTGCATCCGTTCCCAGAAACCGCCTGTCGCGGCCATAAGCCTCCACGTGGCAACGTCTTCTCACCTCGGAGCGTGGGCCCCGATCGGGAGGCCTGTCAAGCGGGTAGTACCCGTTTTCGGCCCTTGCAGTTCCCGTGCCGACCGCGCGGCCTTGCCGCTCGGACGATCCTGCCTATACTGACGCTCCATGCCCGAGCCAGGTTGCGCCTACTTCATCGCCGACGCCCACCTCGGGCAGGGCTCCCCCGAATCGAATCGCGTCCGCGAGCGCGATCTCCTCGCGTTCCTCGATCAAGTCGGCGAGGAGCGCGCCGCGCTCTACGTGGACGGCGACCTCTTCGACTTCTGGTTCGAATACGGACAGGCGATCCCGAAGCGGTTCGTGCGGGTGCTCTCCCACCTGGGCTCGCTCCGCCGCGCGGGGCTCCCGGTCACGTACGTCGGGGGGAACCACGACTTCTGGATCGGCGACTACCTCGCGCGCGAGCTGGACGTGACGTTCACCGACCGGCCGCTCCCGATCTCCATCCAGGGTCGGAAGATCCTCCTCGCGCACGGGGACGGCCTCGGCCCGGGCGACCATGGCTACAAGCTCCTCAAGCGCGTGCTCCGAAACCGCGTCGCGCGGTTCCTCTTCCGCTGGATCCATCCTGACGTCGGGATCCCGATCGCGGCGGCCACGTCGCACACGAGCCGGCGCCACGCGCCGCGCCCCAAGCGGAGCGACGAGGACCTGGAGCGCGCGCTGGCCGCGCCGTGGTTCGCGGAGGGGTACGACGCGGTCGTCCTCGCGCACTTCCATCGCGTGGTGCACCGGAACGGCTCGGGCGGGGAGTTCCTGGTCCTGGGCGACTGGATCGAGCGCCGCACGGTCGCGCGCCTGCGCGACGGGAGCTTCGACCTCTTCGAGTTCGGCGCGCCGGGCGCCTAGAGGCGGGCCGTCAGCGAGAAGAAGTGCGTGGTGCCGAGGTTCGAGGAGAGCGGGACCAGCGCGTAGTCGAAGCGGATCCGGCTCCGCGTGAGGCCGATGCCGAACGCGACATCCTGGGCGTCGTAGCCGAACTTCGCGCCCAGCCGGAGCGCGACCTGCTCCTTGTAGTCGAACTCGCCGCCGACGTGGAACCGCCCGCCCTCCGCGCGCGCCTTCCGGTACTCCGTGGAGAGGGTGGCCGTGCCGTGGAGGCGCGGGATCGCGCGCTGGTACGCGGCCCCGAGGCGGGCCATCCGCGGGAGCGGGATCTTCTCGGTGACGAGCGTCGGGTCGCCGCCCAGGTTCTGGAGCGCGCCGCCGAACGTGACGCCCGTGTCCCGCACGCGGTACTTCGCGCCGAGGTCGAAGATGAACGTCTTCGCGTCCTCCTGGTCGATCATTTCGCGGAGATAGCGCGCCGCCGCGCCGACGTCGAGCCCCGGCGCGACGCGTCCGGCGTACGCGCCGGTCATCGAGACGTCGTTGAATCCGAAGTGGCCGGTCAGGACGCCGGTCGCGTCCCGGGCCTCGAGCTCGCTCGTGTAGAACCCGGAGAACGCGAATCCGACGGCGCCGGGACCGAACGGGGCGCCGACCGCCGCGTACTCCTGGCGGAAGTCCTGGATCCACTCGTTGTGCATCACGGTCACCTGCGCGCCCTGCATGCTCGCGAGGCCCGCGGGATTCCAGTACGTCGCGGTCGGGTCGTCGGCCAGGGCGACGTACGCGCTCGCCATCCCCATCGCGCGGGCGCCGACGCCGAGCTTGAGGGAGGCGAAGCCGGTCTCTCCGGCGGCGGCGGCGGCCTGGCGGGCGCCGGCGGCGAGGGCGAGAACGGCGCAGAGGGCGACGAAGGGACGGACGGTTCGCATGCGGGTCTCCTTGGGACGGCTCATCGGACCACGGCCAGGGTCGTGAAACGGACGTCGCTGCCGCCCGCTGATTGTACCTCGACGCGGCAGACGTAGACGCCGCTCGCTACGGATGCGTGGTCCCAGACCACGGAGTGCTCGGAGCTCCCGAGGAGGTCGGCCGGGCCGATCGGCAGGTCGGCCACCTGGGCCCCGGAAGCGTCATAGATTCGGATGGAGACCCGTCGCGCGTCCGGACCGAGCCGATAGTGGACCTGGCTCCGGCCCGAGCGCGAGGGGTTCGGATAACCGTACACCTCGCTCACGATCCGGGTCCCGGGCGACGTCGGCCCCGGGGCCGGACCCACGACCGCGTTCCGCGTCGCGGCGTTCCGGTACTGCCCCCAGAGCACCTTCGACGCCGGGATCGGCAAGGACGGGCTCTTCACGTCGATCTGGGTCTGGGTGCCGGAATCGAACGTCTCGATCCACTCGGCCGCGCCGTCCCCGTCGAAGTCGCCGAGGATCGGGGGCGCCGTGACGCCGGTGCTCCCCAGCTCGCCGAATCCGGCGATCGGGTGGCCGTCGCCGCGGAACGCGAGGCGCCTCCCGTCCGGGAGGACCGGGATCACGTCGCCGATCCCGTCCCCGTCCACGTCGGCGACCAGCGGCCCCCACCTGCCGGCCGAATCGGCCGGCGCGAGCGGATCGGCCGGGTCGAGCGGGTATCCCGATCGCGTCGCGCCGCTCCAGTGGAGCGCGGCGACGCGCGCGCCGTCCCCCGTCTGGAGGATCTCGGGGTGGCCGTCCCGCTCGAGGTCGGCGGCGGAGATCTCGCCGAGGCGCCCGCGCGCGGCCCCCGGGAACGGCGCGGGCCATCCCGTGCGCTCCGTCACGGTCACGTACGTGCGCGGGTTGTCCCCGACGTCGTGCGGGGCGACCGCGAACCGGAACGCGTGGAACTCGCCCTGGTCGTCCGCCACCACCGCCGCGACCGAGCCGTCGCCGGCCAGGTCGACCGCGGTCGGGCCCGAGAACGTCTGCTGCGGCACGGCCGCGAAGTCGATCGCGTTGCCCGATTCGCGTACGAGGAGGGAGTCGGTGAACATGTCCCAGGTCGCGAAGTAGAGGCCGGGGAAGACGTCGTCGCCGGACGTCGTCTTCACGGCCGAAGCGGCCACGCTGTTCGTCCCGTCGCCGGTCAGGTCGGCGATCACGGGCGGCGCCTCCGAGGAGCCGCCGAGCGGAATCGTGTACCGGTGGACCGTGCCGCCGGCCAGCGAGATCGCGGTCAGGTCGGACGCGCCGAAGAGGTTCGCGGGCGCGCCGACGACGATCTCGAGCCCCGGCTGTCCGTCGAGCTCGCCGAGCACCGGCTGCGCGTGATCCCCCGAGAGGATCGCCGCGACGAGGACGCCGAGGGTCGACGGATTCGAGTCTCCGTCCAGGACCTCCGTGCCGTTCGCGTGGAACGCGTAGACGGAGCCGTTCACGGTGTTGAAGACGATCTCGTTCCCCGGGACGCCGTCGATGTCGCCGACGCAGGGGCTCGACGCGATCGCGCTCGTCGTGGTGGCGAACGGGACCGGCGTCGTGCCTCCGCCCAGGAAGTTCGTGCCGTCCGCCTCGAAGACGTAGAGCGCGCTCGTGTTGTTGAGCCGCTGGATCGGGACGAGGAGCTCCGGCTTCCCGTCGCCGTCCACGTCGGCCAGGAGCGACGCCGCGCTCCGGACGCGGCCCGAGAGGAGCTTCGGCCAGCCCGGCTTCGAGCGCTCGAACGCGAGGTCGAACGACATGGTGCTGTCGGCCGCGGAGATGCTCGTGATCGACACGCCGGTCCGCACGTTGCCGTACGCGGCGCTCGACGGCGTGGTCGTCGGCGTCAGCGCGTCCTTGTAGCCGCCGCGGAAGACGTCGTTCGGGCTCCCGTTGCTCTCGACCGTCGGCGGGCCGTCGAGGTCGTCGATCCCGTCGGCCTCGAGGAGCGCGACCCCCTTCCGCGCGGCGTCGCTGTTGACGACGTTGTCCTGGAGCCCGGCCAGGATCTTCGACTCGTCCACGTGATAGATCAGCATCCCCGAGCCGGTCCCGTCGCCCGGAAGGTAGTAGTCCCATTCCGCGCCGGCGTACGTGTCCGTGTAGAAGTCGAAGAACCCGTTCCCGTTCTGGTCGTCGAAGTCGAACTTGCCGTCGTCGTTCAGGTCCTGCTTCCGGTTCTCGAGCAGGAGGTACTCGGTCTGGGTCAGCGGGATCTGCACGGCGCGCGCGTCGGCGCCGACCTGGCGCTCGAGCATCGAGATCGGGATCGAGTCGCCGCCCGTGATGGCGCGGAGCGGCGTCAGGAGTCCCAGGAACATCCGCGACCACGCGCAGAGCCCGGCGGGGCAGAACCCGTTGAAGTTCCAGACCCCGTTGGCCATGATGTCCCACGGCCCGATTCCCTGCGTCACGCCGCCCACGTCCCCGTTCGTGTCGTAGAGGTCGGGAAGGCCGAGCTGGTGCCCGAACTCGTGGCACGTGACGCCGGTCATCCCGAAGACGTAGCCGTCCTGGCTCTCCGACTCGGGCAGCTCCACCGCCTCCTTCACGTAGAAGTAGTTCCCCGGCGAGATCTGGTCGTTGGTCCGGATTCCGATCTTCCCCGCGCCGGTGGTGTCGGGCATCACGGTCTCGAAGTCCTGCGGCGTCACGAAGGCCGACCAGATCTGGTCGCGGCTGTTGTCGAGGACGTCGGCTTCCTGCCCCTGGCCGGCGTGGAAGATCACGATGCTCTGGTACGCGCTGAAGTCGATCGTGGAGTCGGCCGCCTGCACGACGTCCCGGACCAGCTCGACGAGCCGCGCCTGGAAGTGGTCGTCGTCCCCGTAGTAGGCCATCGGCCTCGACAGCGTGAAGACCGAATCGGCGAGCACGGGGTTCAGGTCGACGGCGCCCTCGGTCTGGGCGCCCCAGTACTGCTTCAGGAAGAGGAGGAGCCGGTCGTAGTACGCCGTGGAGGAATCGAGCGGCGTGTCGCTGAACGCGACGCGGATCGCGATCACGTTCATCGCGAGCCGCGAGCCGACCGGAGCGCGCGCCGCGCCTCCGGGGGTCCCGGGGGCGAAGAGCTGGAGGCGGCTCGTCGACATCCCCTCGTGCGGTCCGGCCGGCCCCAGCTTGCCGGGGACCGGCGGCACGGGGCGCGCCGCGAACGCGTCGCCGGCCCCGAGGAGGGCGAAGAGGACGATCAGCCGGCTGGCGACGACGGGCGCGCGGAAATGCACCCGACGAGTGTATCGGGCGCCCGAACGGGGGTCAACGACCCCGGTTCCGGTCGCGCCCGTTGTCGTCGCGGCGGTTGTCGTTCCGCCGGTCGTCGCGCCGCTCTCCCTGCCTTCCGTTCCCGCGGTCGTCGCGCGGGCGCTCGTTGCGCTGGCGCGCCTGATCCTGGCGGTCGCCCGAATTGCCGCGGTTGCCGCTGTCGCGCTGCCGCTCGACGTTGTCGCGCCGGCGCTCCTGCTGTTGCTGTTGCTGTTGCTGCGGCTGCTGCGCCCGGTCCCCGCCGTTGTCGCCACGCTCCCGCGCGCGATCGCGGAGATCCTGCGCCCGCTGGCGCTCCCGCTCGACCTGCTGGCGGCGCTGGTCGGCGCGCTCGCGCTGGCGCTGCTCGCGGAGCTTCAGCACCTGGTCCCGCCCCTGCCAGAACCGGCCCGGGCGATACCGCCTCAGGTCCTGGAACTCGGGCGGCGTCCGCTGCTGGACGCGGTCGCGGCGGGTCAGGTCCTTCGGCGTCGCCTCGACGTGGAACCGCTCGCGCAGCGTCGTCCGGCCGTCGAGCGTCGACCACCGGTCCTTGAGCCGGCGATAGCGGTCGGGCGCGTTGCCTCGCACGGTGTAGTAGTAACGCGGGCGGAGGAGCCGCGGACGGATCCGCGCGTAGTGCGCCCAGGTCGCGTCGATCCGGATCACCACGACCGGGCAGGCGTCGCGGTACGGATCGAAGAAGACGCCGCCGCCGTGGCAGTCGGCGCAGACGTACCGCGGGTAGTCCACGCGGCGGTCGATGTAGAAGTACGTGTCGGACGTCGCGACGTCGTCTTCGTGGCCCGTCGGCGCGATCCGGTCGAGGATCCGACCCATCGCGACGTACGGATCGCCGGAGATCACGCCGGTGTCGGTCTCGTCCTCTTCCTCGCCTGGAGCCGGCCCGCCGTCCCCGACGCCTTTCATCAGGTACCACGGCAGGTCAGCGAACGGGACCGGCGACGCCACGGCGACCACGAACTCCATGCCCGGAGGGCCGTCGGCGACGAGATCGTACGGGTCGCGGCGGGAGGGGATCTGATACGTGCGCCCGCCCTCGACGCGCTCGGGATCGCTCGGGACGTACGGGTAGATCAGGTGGATGTACCCGTCGGTGTCGATGTTGTAGAGGAGCACGAAGGCGTCGGCGCTCGAGCGGAAGAAGATCCGCATCCCCTCGCCCGGGCTGTAGACGCCCCCTTCCTCCTTGTTCGTCCAGACGTCGATGGTCTGCGGCGGACCGGCCGGCTGTCGCGGCACCTGCTCGGCGGCGCGGGCCGGGACGGCGAGCGACGCGCCGAGGAGGGCCGCGAACGCCAGGCGTCCGAACCCGCGCGTGACGACTCGATGCGGCTTCATGGCAGTTTCCTCACGAGCTCCCGATTGTTCGGGTCGATCTGGTACGCCCAGTTCATCACCATGCTCGTATCGTCCCGGGAGACGACCTCGAACTTGGCGAAGTGGTCGTCGGCCGTGAGCACGATGTAGCTGTGCCCGGGGATCGCCTCCACCACGCCGTCGGCGGACCAGCCGGAGCCGGCCGGCGGGGCGTAGTCGACGTCGACGAGCGCCACGTATCCGGCGTCCTGGATCTCGGTGCCGCCGACCGCGTAGATCAGGTAGTGGCCGCCGGACGCCGCATAGTACATGTCGGTGAGCGCGTTCGCGGAGGCGCGCCGCGTATATGCCGAGAAGTCCCAGCCACTCGTGGCGTCGGTCGTGTTCGCGTCGGTCAGCACGACGCCCGATCCCTCGGGACGCGGCGTGTCGAAGACGTTCTCGTAGCTCAGCTCCGCGCTCTCCTGGCCGCGATCGTCCACGGCGGAGAGGGCGTAGTAGTACGTGGTGCCGTTCGTCACGTCGTGGTCGACGTACGGAGGCGCGGTCGCGGTCCCGATCAGCGTGAACGTGCCGGTCGAGGAGAAGTTCCGGTAGATCTTGTAGTAGGCGATGTCGCTCTCCTGGTTCTCGGTCCAGTAGATGGTCACCTGCCCGTCGCCGGTCACGCTGTAGACCCCCTCCACGCGGTAGGGGGGATTGTCCGGGGTCACGATCCGATCGTGATGGTCGTTGCAGCCCGTGGTGAACGCCACGAGCGTCAGGCCGATCGCAAGCATCCAAGGGCGAACCATCGCTCCCTCCTCCTCCTCGCGCTTCGTTTCGTCGGGACGCCCGCCCATGCGGACGCCGCCTCACGCCCAAGGCGCAGGGCAAGTGACATGCCACGCGTCGGCGCCGAGATGCAATCTCGTAAGGAGCTATTTTTCATATTGTTGCGGGCAGGATGCTCGAGGTGGGTGCAGGGACCCGCGACGCGGGCGGTGGGACAGTGTGACTGTGACGCCACAGGTGGGAGTAGTCCGGGGCGGCAGGAGGTGCCGGGAGCGGGGCCGGCAATTCGACGGCAAAAAAATTGAGCCCCGGTCTACCCAGCTCATTTCGGGTTACGTCACGTCCACTGAGGCCGGTGCTCAGTCTGGCAACTAACCCATGGTCGAACGCTGGCTAGACCTGCGGGCTCTTTGGAGGTCCCCCCCTCCAGCCAGGTACCATGAGCACCCCGCGTGCCATTTTCGTCCCATCTGAAGAAGTCTTCGAAATAAGCTGCAACTAATTGATATCGAAATGTTTACGCCGACCAATCTCGAGCCGTTCAGGGGCTCTATCGCAATGCGATTCTCAAGAGATTTGATGATGATCTTATAGTCGAGCGGCGGACACGCTGTAAGCGATTGGTGAGGTGATACTTGAGGCTATAAAACTTCTTTATATCGAAGTTTTAAGCCCTTTGCCGAATCGAGGACCGGCGATCGAGGTGGAAGACCTTGATCTTCTGGAGGAGGGTCGGGTAGGAGAGCGAGAGCTCCTTCGCGGCCTGCAGCTTGTTCCAATTGTGGCGCTCGAGCGCCTGCGCGATCATGCGCCGCTCGACCTTCGCGACCTCCGACCGGAGCGTCGCCGGTCCGTCGCTGACCTCTTCCTCGGCCTTCAGGATTTCCCTCGGAAGGAGCCGGGTCGAGAGGATCTCCCCCTCGTTGGCCATCACGACCATCCGCTTCACCACCTTCTCCAATTCGCGGACGTTTCCGCGCCACGCGAGCGAAGAGAGCGTGCGGACCAGGTCGGGGTCGACGCCGCCGACCGCCTTCCCCATCTCGCCGGCGAACCGCCGAACGTAGTGGTCGAGGAGGATCGGGACGTCCTCGGGGCGCTCGCGGAGCGGCGGCACCCGGAAGCAGATGTCGTTCAGCCGGTAGTAGAGATCCTCGAGGAACTCGCCGCGGGCGATCCGGGTCTTGAGATTCACGTTCGTCGCGCAGAGGACGCGGACGTCCACCTTGGTCGGGCGGTTGCCGCCGACCGGCCGGACTTCGCGGTTGTCCAGCACTTGGAGGAGCTTCCCCTGGATCGTGATCGTCGTCTTGTCGACCTCGTCGAGGAACAGCGTCCCCCCGTTCGCTTCGACGAAGAGGCCGGCCTTGTCGCGCACGGCGCCGGTGAAGGCGCCCTGGACGTGGCCGAAGAGCTCGCTCTCGAGGAGCTGCTCGGGGAGCGCGGCGCAGTTGACCTGGATCAGCGGCTTGTCGGCGCGGGCGCTCGACCCGTGGATCGCGCGCGCCAGGAGGCCCTTGCCGCTCCCGGTCTCGCCCTCGATCAGGATCGTCGCGTCGGTCGGGCCGACCCGCTCGAGCAAGGAGAGGATCTCGAGCAGCTCGGGGCTCCGGGTCACGATCCCGTGATCGCTCGCGTTCCCGAGGAGCCGGCCGCGGAGCGCGGTGTTCTCGGTCGCGAGCCGCTGGCGCTGGAGCTCGAGGATCGCGACGGCGACATGGTTCGCGAGCACGGCGATCAGGTTGATCTCGCGCTGCTTGAACGCGCCCATCGCTCCGTCCTCGGGCCGGTCGAGGTAGAGGTACCCCGACTGCCCCGACGGGAGCGAGAGCGGGACGATGGCGATCGTCGTCCGCGACCCGACGTGGAACGGGGCGGGCAGGTCGCGGAACCGCTCGTCCGCACCCGCGCGGCTCGTCACGACGGGAGCCGATCCGAGACGCGGCGCGCCGATCCGGCGCTCCACCTCGCGGATCAGATCGAGCGCGATGCGGCTCGACAGCCCGATCGCGGCCACCACTTCGATGCCGCCCGGGATGGCCGGCGCGGCGACGAAGGCCCTCGAGGCCCCGGTGCGCCGCAGGACCACGGCGAGCACTTCCTGGATCGCGGCCTCGGCATCGGCGCCGCGGAGCGCGGCGCGGATCTCGTCGAACGCGGCGAACTCGTTGCTCTGCGCGGCCGTCCCCTCGATGAGGCCCTGCTCGATCTCGGCCCGGAACTCCTCGATCTCGCGCGCCAGCGTCGGCTCGGCCTCCGCGTCGAGGAGACCGGTCGCGTGATCGAGGTGGATCACGGCTTCGTCGACGAGGCCGCGGAGGAGCTCGCTCCGTGCGAGCTCGAGGAGCGAGCGCGACGTGAGGCTCGGGAGCGCGAGGCTCTCGAAGCCGGCGACCGCGCGCCTGAGGTACGCGACCGACTCGTCGAGCACGCCCCGCGACTTTCCCTTCCGCGCCCGGCGGCGCCAGATGACGCCCGCCGCGAGGTTCAGCTTGCCCAGCTCGTAGCGCTTGCCGATGCCGCCCAGGATGCGCGCCGCCTCGTCGAGCCGGTCGCGCGCGGTGGTCCACTCGCCCGCTTCCGCGCTCGCCAGTCCGAGGAGCCGGATCGAGCAGGCCTCCTCGATGCGGTCGCCGAGGCGCCGCGCGATGGCCAGCGCGCGCTCGCCGCTTCGCATGGCGACGTTCCCCTCGCCCTTGCGGAGCTGCGCGTCGCCGATCCGGCGCCAGAGCTCGACCTGGAGATCGGAGTCGGCGGCCAGACGATCGGCCAGCGCGAGCCCGGTCTCGTACTCCGCCAGCGCCTCGTCGATGCGGCCGAGGTCGGCGAGCCAGTCGCCCAGCGCCTCGTGCGCGAGCACGACCTCGCGATGGCAGCTCCGCTCGGTCGCGAGCGCGAGCGCCTCCTTGATGAGCGCCTCCGCGGCGCCGTAGTCGCGGCGCTTGCGGCGCAGGATGCCGAGACAGACGAGCGAGCGCGCCTTGCCCGGCGCGAAGCCGGTCTCGGTGTAGATCTGGAGCGCGCGGCGGTAGTGCTCCTCGGCGAGGTCCCACTCCCCGGTCTTCTCGTGGACGATGCCGAGGTTGTGGAGGTACGTCGCCGAATCCTGGTAGAGCCCCGCGCGCTCGGCGATCCGGAGCGCCTGCTCGAGGAAGCGCGCCGCTTCCTTGAACCGGCACTGGTTCTTGTGGACGAGCGCGAGGCTGTTGTACGCGGACGCCATCCCCGCCTGGTAGTCGGCGCGCCGGTACGTCGCGATCGCGCTCTCGAAGTACTCGCGCGCCGCGGTCCACGCCCCCGTGCGGAGCGCGATCCAGCCGAGCGTCATCTCCGCGCGGCCGATGTCGAAATTGAGCGTGGTCTCGCGCAGCGACCGGTACGCGAGGATCGACGCGCGCTGCGCCGCCCGGTAGCGGCCGCGGTCGAAGAGGAGGATGCCGAGGCTCCCCGCGAGACGGCCGATCTGCTCGGGCGTGACGTGGGAGCGGAGGCGCCGGTGGAGGTCGTGGAGCGCGTCGACGGCCTCGTCGAGATCGCCCCGGTAGCGGAGGCAGTCGACGATGCGCGCCCCGAGACGGAAGAGCGTGTCCCGGTTCGCCTTCTCCCCGAGCCGTGCCTCGGCGTCAAGCGCGCGACGATAGTAGTCGAGGGCGACGGCGTAGTTGTCCGCCGCGAAGTACAGATCCCCGAGCTCGTGCGCCCGCTGCTCCTCGGTCGTCGCCGACCGCGGCGCCGGGCGCACCACGCCCGAGGTGCTGATCTGGCTGCCTCGGCCCGGTCGGTCCTTGGGGACTAGTCCGTCCATTCCGGCCCTCGAACGTCCAACACAGTGTACGGACGTGACGAACTGGAGAGACCGATGCCGCGCGCC
>JBLMXB010000155.1:0-3860 GCA_050257555.1 Hyphomicrobiales bacterium
ATCCCCCATTGCTCCGGGGTCAGGCCGCCGTTGTCGGCCTGCGCCTTGGCGATTCGGTCGTCGATGTCGCGGATCTGCCCGTCCACGTCGTCGACCTGCTTGCCGAGGGCGTCGAGCTTGACCTCCGCGGGCGAAGGAGGCGGCAGCGGGCCGCACGCCTTCCGCACCGCCGCCGAGTCCTCGGCGCTCGGGAGGATTTCGGCGAACATGGCGGCGTTCGCCCGCGCGATCGCGGCGCTGTCCCCGCGGGCCGCCGCCGCGTTGTTCTCCTGGGCGATCTTCGTGAATTTCTCGCGCAGGGCCGGATCGGTCAGCGCACGCTGCGCGTATTCCTGCTCCTTCCGGTCCCGGGCTTCGTGATAGCCGTCGTTGTAGCAGACCTCGATGTCCCCGCGCTTCCGCTGCAGCTCCCGGACCTTCTCCCCTTCCTTCTCCTCGAGCTTCCCGCGCTCGTCGGCCAGCTTGTTCCGCTTCTCGACCAGGGCCGGCCGGCCGGCCCCTTCCTTGCGGACCGCGTCGAACCCGGCCAGGATCTTCGTGATGCGCGCCTCGGTCAGCTCGACGGTCGCGTCGTCGAACACGACCTCGGCGTTTGCCGCGTCGTCCTGATCGGACGACTGCCCGGTCGCCTTCTCGGCCGCCTTCCCGAGCTTCTCCTTCGCCTTCTTGATGGGATTGCCGATTCCCGCTTCCGCGTGAGGAGCCGATAGGACTCCGGCCAAGAGAACCAGCGTGGCAATGAGGAACGCGGATCGCCACGAGTGCCTACGGATCGCGGCGGTCGAGAACCGAATCGATCGACGAGCCATGTTTCCCCCGTTCTGCCGAACTTCGCATCGCATTCCGATTCGACCCCGGCGTGGCCGCCGGGCGACCGGGCCCCGAAAAGGTGCCGGGGAGGGTACACGAACGGGGGCGCCTTCACGAGGCGCGTTTTCGAGGGGCGCCGAGCGGGGACCCGGGCTCACCCCTCGATCTTGTAGATCTCCCGGTATCCCTGATCCACGAGGTCGTGGTAACCCTCCATGAGCCGTTCCATCTCCTTCATCTGCGCTTCGTTCTGCCCCTCCCCCGCGAACATCCGCTCGAACGCGGCGAGGCTCTCCGCCTCCATCTCCGCCACGACCGTCCAGTACCGCGCGCCGCTGACGTCGGTCATGACGCGGAACTTCCCCATCCCCGCCTTCTCGCTCATCTTCGACATGGCCAGGAACTTCTCCACCAGGGGACGCACCTTCCCCGGCTTGCAGTGGAACACCTCGCGAATCACGACCATGGGTCCTCCTCCTTCGTTCAATGCAGGTAATGCGGGTCCATTTCACCCGCGCGGATCGCGACCGCCAGGTGGTTCTCCTTCGGCGGGATCGGGCAGTTGTAGTGGAGGGAATAGGCGCAGGCCGGGTTGTAGCACATGTTGAAGTCGAGCACGTACCGGCCATCGGGGAGCGGCTCGGCTTCCAGGTACCGGCCGACGTGATAGCTCTCCTTGCCGGTCGTGGCGTCGGTGAAGAAGAGCCCGAAGTCCTTCTCCCCCACCCCCGGCTCGAGGAGGCGTGTCGCCTCGAGGCGGCACGGCTTCCCGTCGATCTTGAAGTCGAACCAGCCGACCCGAATAGCGCGGCGCGGATTCCCGCGCGTCGACATGATGATCGTCGTGTCCGGGCTCGGGTTCGGCGTCAGCGCCGCGACGATGTGATACGAGAGATCCGGCGGGAAGTACGGGATCCCCTTGTATTCCTTGTACCGCGGACTCTCGGGATCGAACACGATGATCGCCGGGAAGCGCTGGTGGGAGAGCCGGAGCCGGAAGCGCCCGATCTGGAGTCCGCTCGGCGGGAGCGTGGCCGACGTCACCGTGGAGTCCTTGACCTGGAACGTCGCGCCCCGATCCACGGCCGCGACGTGGAACGAATCGCCGGCCACCGTGACGCGCAGGTGGTGCGCCTTGATCGCGGGATCGTCGATCCGGACGTCGTTCCCGGCGGCGCTCCCCACCGTGAGCGTCGTCGCGCTCCCGAAATCGCGCCGCTCCACGGTGGCGAAGTACGAGGTCGGCGACGTCTTGAGCCAGTTCTCCGTATCGGATCGGTCTCGCGCGTAGTGCGCGAGCAGCGTGTCGGCCTCGGCCACGCTCATACCCGGAGGCCGCTTCGGGCCCTCGTCCTTCGCGCCGCCCCCGCAGCCGGAGGCGCCGAGGAGGAGGCCGGTGACGAACAGCACGGCGAGGGGCGGGCGGAACGCGATCGGGAGACTCTCGACGGGGATCATGGGGATCGCTCCTCCGAAGGCAATCGGTCGGGCCGGCACGAATGCCGAAGACGGTAGCACGAATCGATTCGGCCGTGGCGGCCGAGGAGCCCGCCGGACGGCCCAGGGCGGCGCGCCCGCCCCCCGAACGCGGACGGCCCCGACGCTGTGAAAGCCGCCGGGGCCGCCCGGAATCGAGCCGGTCGTAGCGCGAGGCTACCGCGTCGTCTGCACCAGCTTGGTCTGGAGCTTCTCCTTCCCCACGGAGAGCCGGGCGAAGTAGACGCCGGCGCTCAGCGACGAGCCGTCCTGCGCACGGCCGTTCCAGCCCAGCGCGTGCTGGCCGGCGTCCAGAGCACCCTCGAAGACGCGCGACACGAGCCGTCCGTGCACGTCGTAGACGCGGAGCGCGACCCTGGCGCTTCGTCCCAAAGCGAACCGGAAGACCCGGTTCCCGAAGGCAGGGCTCGGACCGGCCGCGAACTGGATCAAGGTCGGTCCCCGATACGCGATGTTCGCCGTCTCGAGCGGGATCATTCCGGCCGGCACGCTGGCCCCGCTGTTGATGATCTCCGCGACGTCCTTCGCCAGCGTGTAATTGCCGTACGAATTGTCGATGACGTTGTCGCAGAACGTGATCGCCTGCGACGCGGTCGCTCCGTCGTCGCTCACCACGCTCTGCAGCGGGAGGTATCCGGCCGCCGCGTTCAGGAGCATGGCGAAGAGCTGGGACCGCGCCCGGTCGATCATGGCCGTCTTGCCGGGCAGATTGAGCAGCGCCGCGGCGGTCGTCAGTTTGTCATCGCACGTCGCCGACGTCGGCGGATCGTAGACCACGACCTGGTTCACGGCGTTGTCGTTGAAGTGGGCCTCGACCAGGTCCAAATAGCCGCAAATGGTCGCGGCGTCGATCGATGCGTTTCCATTTCCGCCGAGCGCGACGCCGATCTGGTGCTTCCAGAATCCGGAGCCTCTCACGGCGCCTGCGGAGGCGACGCACGTCATGGTGAAGTCGGCGGACGAACTTCCGCCGTCGAGGACATCGACCAGCACATCGGACATCCCGGTCGAGTAGCCGAGCGGCGCCACGACCGAGACCGAGTACTCTCCGGCTCCCAGGTCGGAGATCGCGTAGCTGCCATCCGAAGCCGTGACGGCCGTGCCCGCCAGCGTGTTGGTGCCGCTCGCGAACGCGTCGACGGTGACCCCGGCGAGCGGCGTGTCGGCGGCCGGACAGTCGGCGGTGACCGTCCCCGTGATCTCACAGGACGAGGCAACGCGCGCGATGAAGCCGGCCGAGAAGCCCGAGTACGAGGGCACGGCCGAGGGGAAGTCGAGGGAGTTGGTGATGCCGGCGAGGATCACCTCGCCCAGCGGGTCGAGGGCGATGCTCTGGACTCCGTCGTAGTAACTCCCGCCGATGTACGTGGACGCAACTCGGGCGCCGTTCCGGTCCAGTTTGACCAGGAACCCGTCCGCGGGACCCCCGAGGCCGACGCTCGTGTTCACCGTCGGGAAGTCGTTGGAGTACGTGTAGCCGCTCACGTAGGCGTTGCCGCGATCGTCCACGACGAGCGCCGTCGAGAGCTCATCGCCGCTGCCGCCGAGGTAGG
>JBLMXB010000156.1:0-4108 GCA_050257555.1 Hyphomicrobiales bacterium
CCGAGCATGGCGTTCGCCCCGAGGCTCTTCTTGTTCGGCGTGCCGTCGAGGTCGATCAGCGCGCGATCGATCGCGGTCTGGAGCGCGGCGTCCTCGCCGACCAGGCGCTCCGCGATCGGCCCGTTCACGTTGGCGACGGCCTTCAGGACCCCCTTGCCGAGGAACCGCTTGGGGTCGCCGTCCCGGAGCTCGAGGGCCTCCCGGGAGCCGGTCGAGGCCCCGGAGGGAACCGCCGCCCGGCCGATCGAGCCCCCGATCAGGGCGACCTCCACCTCCACGGTCGGCTGGCCCCGGGAATCGAGGATTTCGCGCGCGAAAATGGATTCGATCTCGGTCATGCGCCCCGGACGCTAGGACCGTATCCCTCGCTGCGTCAAGGGAAAAGCCTTGACGGGGCCCGGACCGCCCCCCTACGGTCCGCGCCCGGAACACGGCTCCGGGGAACCGCCCCCCGGGAGCCTCGATTCCGGTGCTCCGATGAAACTTGGCGGCCCGACGGGACGTAACGGTTGGTGACGGTCCCGCGATGAGTCGAGCGGCGTGACGAACGACGAGCGGGAGCTGGTCCGGCGGTGCCTGGCACGGGACGAGCGGGCCTATCGGGAGCTGGTCCGGATCTACCAGGGTCCGGTGGTGAACCTGGCCTGGCGGATCACCGGCAACGCCGAGGATGCGGCGGAGGTGGCGCAGGAGACGTTCATCCGCGTCCTCCGGTCGCTCCACACATACGATCCGGAACGGCCGCTCCGTTCGTGGCTCTTCAAGATCGCCTCGAACCTGTCGCTCGACCTGATCCGGCGGCGCAAGCGGCGCCCGCTCGCGCTGGAGGACCTGTCGGACGAGGACGGACCGACGATCGAGGCGGTCGATCCGGGGCCGCTCCCCGACGAGGGGATGCGCCTCGAGTGGTCCGCGGAGCGGTTCGCGGCGATGGTGGACGAGCTGCCCGAGCACTACCGGGTGGTGCTCCATCTCCGGTACCGCGAGGAGCTCTCGTACGAGGAGATCGCCGAGACCCTCTCGGTGCCGCTGGGCACGGTGAAGGTTCGGATCCATCGGGCGCACGAAGCGTTGAAACGGAAATTGGGAACGAGAGGAACCACGTCGTGAAGACCAACCTGACCTGCGACGACTGCGAACGGGAGCTGACCGCCTACGTCGACGGCGAGCTCCACCGGGCGGTGGCGCGCGTGATCGAGGATCACGCGGCGTCCTGCGCCCGGTGCGCTTCCTCGCTCGCGCTCCATCGGGCGATCGCCGCGCACGCGCGCCGTCTCCCGTCGATCGAAGCGCCCGCGTGGCTCGAGCACCGGGTGCTCCGGACCGTGACCCGCCCCGCGCGCCTCCGGACGCTCTGGACGCGCGGCGCCGCCATCGCCGCCTCCATCTCCTTCGCGATCACGGTGGGCGGGATCGCGTTCTGGCCGCGGCTCGCCGCGGCGCTCGGGATCCCCGATCCGGCGACGTGGCTCGTGCGCGCCATGGAGTCGGGGATCGACTTCGCCACGCTCGCCCCGAAGCGGATCGCGATGGACCTCGCGTTCTACGAGCCGATCGCGCGCCAGGTCTGGGTCGCGGTGCGGGCGCTCTCCGACATTCCCCGCGTCGTCCTCCTCGCGCTCGGCACGCCCGAGGCGCAGTGGACCGGCGCCGTTCTGCTCACCCTGGGGGTCGCGCTCTACTGGCTGTTCCTGCGGCCTTCCCGCACTCACGAAGGAGGTATCGGTCATGCGTGCCTCGCGTTGTGATTCCAAGGCGCGAACCGCTCCGATCCTCGCTGGTTCACGCCCCGTTCGCTGGTTCGCGCTCCTCACGCTCCTGATCCTGGCCGCGTTCGGCGCGGCACCGGCCGCCGTGCGCGCGGCCGGCTCGACCGACTCGACGTCGGGATCGACGAACGGCGGCTTCAACGTGCGCGTGGTCGAGCAGAAGACCGTCGCCAAGGTGAAGGCGAAGGTGGCCGAGATCAAGGCGCGGGAAGCGGCGGAGAAGGCCGCGGCGGGGAAGACGGGTCTCGACAAGCCCGACAAGCCTGACACGCCCGACACGCCCGAGCCCCCTGTGCCGCCCGTGCCGCCCGACTTCGACCGGACGAACTCGAACGATCTCGTCCGTTTCGGCGAGGACATCACGATCCCGGCCGACAAGATCGTCGAGGGGGACGTCGTCGCGATCGGCGGCGACATCACCGTCTACGGCCGGGTGCGCGGCGACGCGGTCTCGGTCGGCGGCGCCGTCCAGGTGAAGGGGAACGGCGTCGTGGAAGGGGACGCGGTCAGCCTCGGCGGCGGCGTCAGCACCGAGGACAGCGCCTCGGTCGGCGGGAGCAACGTCTCCGTCGGGACCTGGAACTTCGGGCACGGGGCGCGCCTCGTGCCGGCCCTCGGGTTCATCGGCGCGCTCAGCTTCGGCGCATGGCTCATCACCACGCTCGTCCGAATCGGGATCACGCTCTTCTTCGCGTGGATCGCGCTCCTCCTGGTCCGGGACCGGATGCTCCACGCGACCCGGAAGCTCGGGGAGCAGCTCGGCGCGTCGTTCCTCTGGGGCCTCCTCATGTGGGCGGGGCTGGTGCTGATCCTCCCGGTCGGGATCGTCGCGCTCGTCCTGGTGGACGTGATCGCGGTCGTGATCCTCTGCATCACGATCATCGGGATCCCGCTCGCGATCCTGCTCGTGGTCGCGCTCGTGCTCGCGATCATCGCCCTGATCGTCGGCGTGGCGTTCACGATCTTCCTCGGCTACGTGAACGGCGCGATGTACCTCGGCCAGCGGGTGCTGGCGGGGCGGACGAAGACCGAGCCGAAGCCGCTCGTCGCGATCCTGGTGGGGCTCCTCGTCGTGGCCCTGATCGCGGTGGCCGGGAAGCTGATCGGATTCATCGGCGTGTTCGTCTTCCATCCGCTCGGCATCGCGTTCGCGATCGCCGCCGGGGCGCTGTCGTTCATCCTGACGACCGCGGGGCTCGGCGCGATGTGGGTGAGCCGGTTCCGTCCGAACGATTCGCCGTGGGGCTCGCGCACGTCGAACTGGGGCCCCGCGACGTCGCCCGCCGCCGCGGGCGGCGCCTCGATGGGCGGCGGGACCGGCGCGACGGGCGCCGCGACGCCTCCTCCTCCGCCTCCCACGGCCGAAGCGCCGCCGAAGGACGACGGCACGTCGGACGCGCCCTAGCGTCCGACGCTACGGATTCGACGCCGGCGCGGCCTCCCCGAGCCGCGCCGGCGTGAACCGCTCGCTCTTCTCGATCTCGGTCCGGTCGCCCAGGCCGGACAGGCTCACCGCCATCCCGAACAGATAGCGCGGCAGCCCGTGCGGCTCCTCGTCGTTCCGGTGGACCGTGCCCTGGAGCCAGTCCTCGATCTCGCCCATGTCCTCCGGGGAGACCGGCCGGATCGTCACCTTCACCGTCGCGTAGTAGCGGCCCGTCGAATCGAGCGCGGAGGCGAGCGCCACCGGGAGGCGGCGCTCGGTGAAGAGGAGCGTCGTCAGCGAGTCGAGGGTCGGGGCGCTCCGGGTGCGGACCAGCGACTGACCGGAGCCGATCCGGAACACCTTCTCGAACGGGTCGTAGACGATCTTGTGCTCGCTCTGGAGCGCGACGACCAGCTTGTCGAACCAGAGCGAGCGATCCTTCCAGAGGCCGATCTCGAACGTCACCGTGGCGGGCATGCCCTGGAGGAGGGTCTCGGTCAGCCGGGGCGTGAACGGGCGATCGACGTGGTAGGAGACGCAGACGGCGCCGCCGATCGACTCCACGGGACCGACCGAGACGCCGAGATCGTCGGCCCGCGCGACCGCCGCCGGGAGGAGCGACGCCGCCGCGAGGAGCGACGCGAGCGCGAGCCGGGCGGAGGCGCGTGGGAGCGGAGCCGTCACGGGGTGGCCTAGAACGACCCGCCGAGGCGGACGCCGAAGCGGAGCGGGGCGCCGGAGCGCCGGACGTCGCGTCCGAGGGTGAAGAGGAGCGGCCCCTCGCCGAGCCTGAGCCCGACGCCGGCGTCGAGTCCCGGCTTCTGCCGGGAGAGGTTGTCCCGTCCGAACCAGGCCGCGCCCCAATCGACGAACGCCATCGGGTAGAGGTTCTTCCGGGCCAGCACGTAGTACT
>JBLMXB010000157.1:0-25326 GCA_050257555.1 Hyphomicrobiales bacterium
CCCGTGACGCGCGCGACGTCGGCGAACACCGGCTCGAGGAAGCCCTCGAGGCGCTGCCCTCCCTGCAGGAGCGGCACCTGGACGAAGCCGCCGACCACGCTGAGCGCCGCCAGGACCATCAGCGGGAGGATCATGCTGTTCGGCGACTCGTGGAGATGGTGCTTCGCCTCCTCGGTCACGCGGGACGGTCCGTGGAACGTCATGAAGTAGAGCCGGAACATGTAGAACGCCGTCAGGAACGCGCCGAACACGCCGGCGGCCCAGAGGATCGGGTGGCCGTGGCTCCAGGCGTTCCAGAGGATCTCGTCCTTCGAGAAGAAGCCGGCGAACGGGAAGATGCCGCAGATGGCGAGGGTCGCCATCAGCATCGTGAAGTGCGTCTTCGGGAGCGCCGACTTGAGCCCGCCCATCCGATCCATGTCCTGCTCGCCGGAGAGGCCGTGGATCACGCTCCCGGCCCCGAGGAAGAGGAGCGCCTTGAAGAAGGCGTGCGTCATCAGGTGGAAGATGCCGGCCGAGAACGCGCCGACGCCGAGGCCGAGGAACATGTAGCCGAGCTGGCTCACGGTCGAATACGCGAGCACCCGCTTGATGTCCTTCTGCACGAGGCCGATCGTGGCGGCGAAGACCGCGGTCGCGGCCCCGACGATGGCGACGACCAGGAGCGCCGTCGGCGCCAGCGTGTAGAGGATGTGGCAGCGGGCCACCATGTAGACGCCCGCCGTCACCATCGTGGCGGCGTGGATCAAGGCGGAGACCGGCGTCGGGCCCTCCATCGCGTCGGGGAGCCAGACGTAGAGCGGGATCTGCGCGCTCTTCCCCGTCGCGCCGACGAAGAGGAAGAGGGCGATCGCGGTCGCGAGTCCCCCGCCGAGAGCGAGCCGCGTCGGCGCCTCGGGGAACACGCGGGCGAAGTCGAGCGTCCCGAACGTCACGAAGACGAGGAGCATCCCGATCAGGAAGCCCCAGTCGCCGATCCGGTTCACGACGAACGCCTTCTTCCCCGCCTCGGCCGCCGACGGCTTCTGGTACCAGAAGCCGATCAGGAGGTACGAGCAGAGTCCCACGCCCTCCCAGCCGAAGAACATCACGAGGAAGTTGTCGGCCATCACGAGCACGAGCATCGCGAACGTGAAGAGGTTCAGGTACGAGAAGTAGCGCCCGTACGCCTTCTCGTGCCCCATGTAGCCGGTCGAGTAGACGTGGATCAGGAAGCCGACCCCGGTGACGACCAGGATCATGACCGCGGACAGTGGATCGAGCATGAACCGGACCGGCACCGCGAGGTCGCCCGAGTCGATCCACGAGAAGAGCTGCTGGGAGAAGATCCGATCCTCGGCCGGCATCGCGAGGAGCTGCCGGACGCAGAGGATGGCGATCACGAGCGCCGCGCCGACCGTGCCGGTGCCGATCGCGCTCACGACCTTCCGCGGCAGCCGGCCGGCGCCGAGCCCGTTCACGATCGCCCCCAGGAGCGGGAGGGTCGGGATCAGCCAGAGCAGCGAGAGGCCCATGCGCTCAGCCCTTCAGGAGGTGGACGTCGTCCACGCTCGCCGTCTCCCGGTTCCGGAAGATGGCCACGATGATCGCGAGACCGATCGCCACCTCGGCGGCGGCCACGGCCATGACGAAGAAGACGAAGATCTGACCGCTCATGGAGCCGTACTGCCGCGAGAACGCCACGAACGACAGGTTCACGGCGTTCAGCATCAGCTCGATCGACATGAAGATGATCAGCGCGCTCCGGCGCACGAGGACGCCCACGACCCCGATCGTGAAGAGGATCGCGGCCAGCATCTGGTACCAGAAGAGCGGGATTCCCGGTGCGCCGCCCATCAGACGAACTTCCTCTTGGCCAGGACCACGGCGCCGATCACCGCGACCAGGAGCAGGATCGACGTGATCTCGAACGGATAGAGCCAGTACGTGTAGAGGATCCGGCCCACGGCGGCCGGCGAGCCGAAATCGGGCGGGAGCGTCGCCTGGCGCGGGGGCGCCCCCGTGTCGCCGCCCGGCTGGAGCACCGTCCAGAGCAGCTCGACGAAGACGATCAGGGCGAAGAGGAACCCGAATCCCTTCGCCGCGCCGACCGAGAGGAGCGGGGTCTCCCCCTTCACGTTGAGCAGCATGACCACGAAGAGGAAGAGCACCATGATCGCGCCCGCGTAGACGATGACCTGGAGCGCGGCCACGAACTGCGCGTGGAGCAGGATGAAGATCCCGGCCAGGGAGAGGAGCACGCCGACGAGCAGCAGGGCGCAGTGGACCGGGTTCCGGTGGAAGATCACCCCCAGCGCGCAGCCGACCGCCGTCCCGGCGAACATCGCGAAGAGGAGCGCTTCGAGCATCGTGCCGGTTCTCCTATCCGTACAGGGTGACGACGACCGCCGTGACCGCCAGGTTCACCAGCGAGGCCGGCAGAAGCACCTTCCACCCGAATGCCATGAGCTGATCGTAGCGAAGCCGCGGGAAGGTCGCCCGCAGCCAGATGTAGAAGAAGAGGAACGCCGTCAGCTTGATCAGGAACCAGACCGGACCCGGGAGCACCGGCCCGTGCCAGGCGCCGAGGAAGACCGTGATCGCGACGCCCGCCACGACCATCATGTTCGCGTATTCGGAGAGGAAGTAGAGCGCGAACTTCATCGAGCTGAACTCCGTGTGGAAGCCCGCCACCAGCTCGGTCTCGGCCTCGGCCAGGTCGAACGGCGCGCGGTTCGTCTCCGCCACGGCGCAGATCACGTAGATCAGGAACGCGAAGAACTGCGGCACGACGAACCAGAGGTGCTCCTGCGCCCGCGCGATGGTCGCCAAGCTCAGCGAGCCGGTCATCAGGATCACGGGGACCAGCGAGATCCCCTGCGCCAGCTCGTACGAGATCATCTGCGCGGAGGAGCGGAGCCCGCCGAGGAGCGGGTATTTCGAGTTCGATGCCCAGCCGCCGAGCACGACGCCGTAGACGCCCATCGACGTCGCGCCGAGGAGGAAGAGGATCGCGACGCTCACGTCGGTGACGTGGAGCGGGATCGTCCGGCCGAAGAGCGTGATCGAGTCGCCGAACGGGATCACGGCCGCCGCGGCCAGCGCGGTGATGATCGAGATGCCCGGGGCGATGAAGTAGACGACCTTGTCCGCCTTGGACGGCACGATGTCTTCCTTCATGAACAGCTTGATGCCGTCCGCGACGGTCTGGAGGAGTCCGTACGGCCCCACGCGCTTCGGCCCGATCCGGTCCTGCATGTGGCCCAGCACCTTCCGCTCCATCCAGACGATCAGGATCACGGCGCCGAGCACGAAGCCGAAGACGACGAGGATCTTGGCGAGGATCTCGATGAAATAGGCGGCGTCCACCGGTTACGTGAGCTCCGTGAGGAGACGGTCCAGGTCCTGCGGCGTCACCGTTTCGTGATACCGGTCGTTCACCATGATCACGGGCGCCGTGCCGCACGAGCCGAGGCACTCCACGCTGAGCAGGGTGAACCGTCCGTCCTTGGTCGTCTCCCCTTCGGAGATCCCGAGCCGCTCCTCGATCTGCTTCTGGAGTTTCACGCCACCGAGGAGACTGCACGAGAGGTTGCGGCAAACCTGGAGGACGTACTTCCCCACGGGCCGCTGGTAGAACATCGTGTAGAAGGAGACGACGGCCCGGACCGTCTGTTCGGTCAGGCCGAGGACCTCGGCGATCTCCCTCTGGGTCTCCAGGCCGACATAGCCCTGGTCGTCCTGCGCCACGTGCAGCGCGGGGATCAGCGCCGACTGATGGGTCTCGTACTGCGATTTCAGCCCTTCGATCTTCTGGCGCGCTTCGGGCGAGAGCACGGGGTCAGGCTTCCACGTTCGGGAACTGGTCGGACATCGTCGGGAAGTCCTTGCGGAGCGGATGGCCGATCCAGCCGTCCGCCGTCAGGATCCGCTCGAGGTTCGGATGCCCCTCGAACCGAATGCCCATCAGGTCCCAGACCTCACGCTCCAGGAAGTTCGCCCCCTGCCAGACCGCGGTCGCGGACGGGACGGACGCGCCGTCCTCCACGCCGATCTTGAGGAAGAACCGCCGGTTGAACGTGAGCGAGTAGAGGTTGTAGACGATCTCGAAGCGGGGCTCCTTCGGCCCGCGCTGCTTCCAGTAGTCGACGGCCGTGAGGTCCGTGAGCATCTCGTACCGGAGCGCATCGTCCGACCGGACGAACCGGAGCGCGTCGAGGATCACGTCGCTCCGCATCCAGACCGAGAGCTGCTTCCGGAACGACTGCGTCTCGAGCACCGCGTCGCCGAAACGTTCCCGGAGCCGGGCGACCACGGCCTCCTGGTCGGCGTCGAGCGGCTCGAGGAACTCGGGGTCGGGCCTCAATCCCATTCGAGCGCCCCCTTCCCCCAGACGTACACCAGCCCGAGGAGCAGGATCACCATGAAGATCGACATCTCGATCAGCCCGAAGACCTGGAGCTGCCGCTGCACGACGGCCCACGGGTAGAGGAAGACCGTTTCGAGGTCGAACACGATGAAGAGCATGGCGACGAGGTAGAACCGCGTGTGGAACCGCTCCCGCGCCGAGCCGACCGGCGTGATGCCGCACTCGTACGGCAGGAGCTTCGCGGGATCGTTGACGCGGCGGCCGAGGAAGTAGGAGGCCGCGAGCGTGAAGGCGGCGAACCCGATCGCGATCACCACCATGATCAGGATGGGAATGAACGCGGCTGGGCTGTTGGGGTCCACCGGACTCAATCCGCTCTCCTGTCATCTCGCCCGAGGGGCGACGGTATCGGCTTGTGAAAAAAGGTGCTAACGGCGGCAGGGTAGTGACTTGGAGCCGTCCCTGTCAAGCCACTTTCTCGAACGTGACCCGCTGCTCGTCCCCCGCCACGCGGATCGCGTGGACGTCGGGATCGTGCTCGAAGAGGAGGAGCCATCCCTCCTTCGTCGCCTGCGCGAGCACCGCGCGCTTCGTCTCGAGCGTCGTGAGCGGGTAGAGGTCGTACCCCATGATGTACGGAAGCGGCAGGTGCGCCACGGTCGGGATCAGGTCGACGGCGTAGAGCGCCCGCTCCCCCGGCACGTCGAAGAAGACGCCCTGGTGCCCCGCCGTGTGCCCCGGGAGCCCCTTCATCCAGACGCCCGGGAGCACCTCGATGTCGTCGTCGTGGAGGAGGAGCTGGCCCGTCTCCTCGAGCGGGTCGTAGTTCTCGCTCAGGTAGGAGGCGCGGTTCCGCTCGTTCGCGCGATGCGCGTCACGCCACTCCTGGCGCCGGACCAGGTAGTGCGCCTTCGGAAACGTCGGACGGACCGCGCCGTCCTCGCCGCGCATCGTCCCGCCTCCGCAGTGGTCGAAGTGGAGGTGCGTCAGCGCCACCGTGTCGATCGCCTCGGGCGCGAAGCCGGCGGCACGGATCTCCTCGACCAGCGCCTCCGGCCGCTCGATCGCGTAGATGTCGCGGAGCTTGGGATCGAGCTTCGTGCCCGAGCCCGCGTCGACCAGCACGCGCTTCCCGTCCCCCTCGATCAGCAGGCAGTTCATCGCCATGCGGATCCGGTTCCGGTCGTCCGCGGGGGCGACGCGGTTCCAGAGCGTCTTCGGCACCACGCCGAACATGGCGCCTCCGTCGAGACGGAAGCGGCCGCCCGAGACGAAGTGGACGGTGTAGGGACCGATCCGGGTCCGGGGAGCGACGGTGGATGGAGCTGGGTTACCGGTCATGGGGTCGAGTCTCGTGTTCGAGAAGGCGGCGGCGTTCCGGGAGCACCCCATAAGCCGAGTTCTGTCGGATCGCTCCGTGGCGACCATTTCTCTGGGACGCGCGTTACCGCGCGCCTCGAGCGACCTACCCGGGACTCGTCGAGGCGGGCCACCTCATCGTCCCCTATTTGGTCTTTCTCCGGGTGGGGTTTACCGAGCCGAAGGGGTCGCCCCCTCCGCTGGTGCGCTCTTACCGCACCGTTTCACCCTTACCGCGCGCCCGAAGGCGCGAGGCGGTTTGCTTTCTGTTGCACTTTCCCTGGGATCGCTCCCGCTGGGCGTTACCCAGCACCCTGCCCTGTGGAGCTCGGACTTTCCTCGGGCCGCCGAAGCGACCCGCGGCCGCCTGTGGTGCTCCCGAAGACGGCGCCGTGCCTGCCTGTTACAGGGCGATGGTACCGCTGGCGGGGTGGGAAGACAAGCGGCGGTGCGGGGTTGGCGGTGCAAGCTCGGCGGGGCGCCCTCGCGCGGCTACGGATCGCCCGCCGGGCCCGGCTCGGCGTCGAGCGCCTCGTTCGCCAGCGCGTCGGCGCGCGCGTTCTCCCTCCGCGGGACGTGGCGGATCGTGTGCGACGGCACCGCGTTCAGGAGCATCGTCGCCTGCCCGTGGAGCGCCTGGAGCCGCGGCTCCTTCACCCGGTACTGCCCGTTCAGCTGCCGGACCACCAGCTCGCTATCGAGATGGAAGTCGGCCTCGCGCGCCCGCGCCTGCTTCAGGTACTCGAGCGCGGCGATCAGGGCCAGGTATTCGGCCTCGTTGTTCGTGCGGACGCCGAGCGACCGGCTCGACTCGTAGACGACGCGGCCGGTCTCGTCCTGGATCACGACGCCGATGGCCGCGGGGCCGGGATTCCCGCGCGCGGCGCCGTCGGTGTGCACCTGGTAGCGCATTCGCGGCAGGGTACGCGGCGGCGGGCCGTTTGACAACGGCGTTGCCCGAAGCGACAATCGCCCGACCCCGAACCGAGACCGCTGGAGGTGTCCGATGGCCAAGCCGACGCAGCGCGATGTCGAGATCATGCTCAAGCTCTACGAGCTCCGGCGCGAGCCCGAGATGCGGCGCGCCCGGATGTTCCTCCTCACCGAGTTCAACTTCTCCTCGTGGGACGAGATGCGCGCCCACTACATGACCGGGGACGAGGTCGACCGGCACTTCCGGATGGGAACGTCCTACTGGGAGATGGTCGCCTCCTTCGTGAACCGCGGGCTCCTCGACGAGGATCTCTTCTTCGATTCGCAGGGCGAGCCGCTCTTCATCTGGAACAAGATCAAGCCGGTGATCGAAGGGGCGCGCGCGCAGATCCGTCCCACGTACCTCTGGAACCTCGAGCGCCTGGCGAGGCGCCAGCAGGCGTGGCGCGAGCGGAGCTACGCCGACGTCGACCGCGTGATCGAGGCCGGCTCGCGGCTCGGCGGCAAGTCGAAGTCGAAGAAGGCGGAGAAGGCCGGGAAGAAGCGCGGCCGGTGATCGCCCCGTGAGCAGCCGCTTCGGCACCCTCCTCACGATCACCACGTTCGGCGAGAGCCACGGCCCCGCGGTCGGCGTGATCCTCGACGGCTGCCCGCCCGGCCTCGCGGTCGACGCCGACCTGATCCAGCGCGACCTCGATCGCCGGCGCCCCGGACAGAGCGCCGTCACGTCGTCCCGCCAGGAGCCCGATCGGGTCGAGATCCTCTCGGGCGTCTTCGAGGGCCGGACGACCGGCGCGTCGATCGCGCTCCTCGTCCGGAGCGTGGACGCGCGTCCGGGCGACTACGCCGCCCTCAAGGACCTCTATCGACCCGGACACGCCGACGTCACGTACTGGGCCAAGTACGGCATCCGCGACTACCGCGGCAGTGGCCGCTCGAGCGGGCGCGAGACGGTCGGCCGGGTCGCGGCGGGCGCGGTGGCGCGCCGCCTCCTCGAAGGCGAGGGGATCCGCGTGCGGGCGTACACCGTGCGCGTCGGCGACGTGGTGGCGACCGCGCGCGACCTCGCGATCGTCGAGGAGAACGCGGTGCGCGCGCCCGACCGCGCGGCCGCCGCCGCGATGGAGGCCGCCATCGACGCGGCGCGCGCGGCGGGCGACTCGCTGGGCGGCGTCGTCGAGACGCTCGCGACCGGCGTGCCGGCCGGCCTCGGCGATCCGGTCATGGAGAAGCTCGAGGCGTCGCTCGCGGCGGCGCTCCTCTCGATCCCCGCGGTGAAGGGCTTCGAGATCGGCGCCGGCTTCGCGTCGGCCGCGATGCGCGGGAGCGAGATGAACGACCGGATGACCCCCGACGGCTTCGCGACGAACCACGCGGGGGGCGTGCTCGGCGGCATCTCGACCGGCCAGCCGATCGTGACGCGGATCGCCGTCAAGCCGCCGTCGTCGATCGCCATCCCTCAAACCACGATCGACCGGTCGGGTGCTACGCGGGAGTTCGCCATCCGCGGCCGCCACGACCCCTGCATCTGTCCGCGGGTCGTGCCCGTGGCGGAGGCGATGACGTGCCTCGTCCTCGCCGACGCGCTCCTCCGCCAGCGCGCCATCGAGCGGTGGCGCCCCGCGGACGGCGCGTGAGGCACGCGTGATCGACCACGTCCGCACGCGGGTCACCGACCTCCTCGGGATCCGCTACCCGATCCTCCAGGCGGGGATGATCTACGCGGCGGGCTACCGGCTCGCGGCGGCGTGCGCGGAGGCGGACGTCCTCGGCACGATCGGGTCGGGCTCCATGACGCCCGACCAGCTCCGCGAGCAGATCGCGAAGGCGCGGGCGCTGACGAAGAAGCGGCTCGCCGTGAACGTGCCGCTCCTCCGGGGCGACGCGGCCGAGCTGCTCGACATCGCGATCGGCGCCGGGATCCACGTGATCGTCTCGAGTGCCGGCAATCCCGCGATCCTCGGGCCGCGGATCAAGGAAGCGGGCGCGACCTGGATCCACGTCGTGCCGAGCGTGAAGCACGGGAGGAAGGCGGAGGCGGCCGGCGCCGACGTCGTGATCGGCGAAGGGTTCGAGGCGGGCGGCCACAACGGCATGGACGAGATCACGACGATCGCGCTCGTGCCGCAGCTGGTGGACGCGCTCCAGGTCCCGGTCGTCGCCGCGGGCGGGATCGCGGACGGCCGCGGGCTCCTCGCCGCGCTCGCGCTCGGCGCGGAGGGCGTCTCGGTCGGAACGCGCTTCGCCGCCACGCCCGAGTCGTCGGCGCACGCGGCGTACAAGGAGGCCGTCGTCGCGGCGCCCGACAACGCGACGGTCCTCTTCGCGAAGGCGATCGCGCCGGTCCGCGCGATCAAGAACCCGTTCGTCGAGCGCGTCCGCGAGGCCGAGCGGGGCGGCGCCGCGCGGGAGGCGCTCGCGGAGGTCTACGGCCGGTCGCACTCGCGGCGCGGCATCCTGGACGGGGACGTGGACGAGGGCGAGCTCGAGGCGGGCCAGTCGAGCGGGCTCGTGCGCGAGATCCTCCCCGCCGCGGAGATCGTCCGGCGGATGGTCGCGGAGTACGAGCGCGGCATGGCGCGCCTCGACGCGATCCGGGGGGGCGGCTCGTGACCGCGCGGACGGCGCGGCGTGCGGTCCTCGCCGCGACGATCGGCGCCCTGGCGCTCCTCGCCGTCGGCTCCTGCGCCCGCGACACGAGCCGGCTCACGGTCGAGGAGGACTCGCGCCTCGAGACCGAGGGGGTCGTCCTTCGCGGCCCGAACCTCGTGTTCCGCCACAGCCGGGGCGCCGGATCGTACGATTCGCGGTGGGAGGACCGCCGGGCCTCGATCGTGGTCACGACGCAGACGGTCCTGATCCACGACAGCGGCCGGAAGCTCCTCGAGCTGTCCCCGCGGACGCGCCGCGCCATCCAGGTCCGCCGCGACCGGGGCCGGCTCCGCATCCGCGTCGGCGACGGCCGGAACGCCGAGACCTGGTCGTTCCTGCCCCCCGATTCGCTCGACGCCTGGGCGAACGCCGTACGCGCCGTGGCGAAGCTCTCGCGCTAGCCCCGGCGCGCGACGTCGCGCCCCGTGCCGCATCCAACCGCCCCCTCCCCCTCGCATTCTGCACGGCCCGTTGCGACGTGCCGCTCAAGCGCGGCCCCGCGGATGCCGATTCATCGAGTCTGGGGTCAGAGCGCGCTCGAGGCCTGGGGGACCGATCCATGGACCGCGTCGAAACCATCGAGAAGAACACCGCACCCGAAGCGAAGGGCGCCCTGAGCGAGCGGGAGGCGACGATCGCCCGCGGACGGGCGGCGCTCGACGAGGCGGCGAAGCAGAAGGCCGCCGATCCCCGGAACGCCAAGCTGCTCGAGGCCGTCGCGAGATTCCAGGAGGCGGTCGGGCTCGACCCCTCCGCCGACGACGCGATGGGCTGGCTGTCGAAGTCGCTCCGTTCGCTCGCCCAGAGCGTCCGGCCGAACGACCCGGAAGCCGCCGACTGGCTCCTCCGCTGCGCCGCCGCGATCGCCTGGGAGGCGCGGGCGAACACGCCGCCGGCGACGCTCTCCGGCCTCACGAAGCAGGAGGCGAAGACGCTCCTCGCGTGGGTGCGGACGACGCGACACCTCTCCCCCGCGGTCGGCGAGACCGCGATGGACGACCTCCGCGCGCAGCACCTCGCGGACGCGATGGACCTGGAGGCGATCGAGCGGCAGGTGGCTCGCCGCTAGGCACGGGTCGGATTCCGCAGCATCCGCGGCGGCGCTCCAACAGGGCGCCGCCGTTTTCGTTGGCGAGCGCTCGTGAGCCGTCCGCATCCCCACCTCTCCGGCGGCGGGTTCCCCTCGTCCCTCGCGACCGTCCGTGGTAGCGTCCCCCCGGGTTGCCGTCGTCCGTGTCCGAACCACCGCCATCGCGAGGATCGTCCCATGTGCCGCCCGCTCCTTCTCTGTCTCACCGCCGCGTCCCTGCTCGCCGCGTCCGCCGCCCGCGCCGCGGATCCCAAACCGGTCGAACCCGGTCCCTGGAAGTTCGGCACCCTGCTCGGCGTGAACCTGACGCAGAGCGCGTTCAGCGACAACTGGAAGGGAGGCGACCGCGGCTCGGTCGTCTGGGTCGCGAACGGCGACCTCACGCTCGAGCGCCAGTTCACCACGAAGTTCCACCTCTCGAACCACCTGCAGGCCGCGTACGGGCAGACGGCGCAGCAGGTCGTCGATCCAGCGAACCCCCGCCAGCGCGCCTGGGACAGCCCCGAGAAGTCGACCGATCTCCTCGCGCTCGAGTCGGTCGGGCGCTTCTCGCTCGGCGGCTACGTCGATCCCTTCGTCTCCTTCCGCGGCGAGACGCAGTTCGCGGACCAGTCGAGCCCGATCGGAACGATCCGGTTCAATCCGGTGACGCTCAAGGAGACGGCGGGTATCGCGCGCGTCTTCGAGAAGACCGATTCGACGCAGGCGATCTCCCGGATCGGCTTCGCCTTCCGCGAGACGATCGCGAAGTCGTTCGTGGACGCGGTGACGAAGGAGAAGCAGTCGTTCACGGCCACCGACGGCGGCATCGACTGGCAGACCGAGGTGACGCAGCCGATCCTGGGAGGGCGGGTGCTCTACAAGGGCGCGCTCGGCGTCTACAAGGCGCTCTTCTACTCGAAGAGCGACCAGTTGAAGGCGTTCGACGTGCGGGCCGACTCCGCAGCCGCGGCGAACGGGACGACGCACGCGGCCGTGGCCGACTACTGGAAGGCCGTCGACGTCTCCTTCCAGAACACGTTCACCGCGCAGATCACGAAGATCCTCTCGGTGAACCTGTTCGCGCAGTGGGCGTACGACAAGTTCGACGCCGCGGCGAACCTCGATCCGACGCAGACGTTCCAGTCGATCCAGGCGGAAGTGCAGCGGAACACGCGCCGGGCGGGCCAGTTCAAGGAGACGCTGGCGCTGGGGCTGACGTACCGGCTCTTCTAGCGGCCGCCCCCCGCGGGGCCGCGGCCCCGCTCAGGGCCGATCGAACCACGCGGCGACGCGGTCGAGCATCGAGCGCCAGCCGGCCGCGCTCGCGTCGGTGGGCGTCTCGAAGGAGTGACCCGCGTCGGGGACCCGGTCGTACGTCACGTCCTTCCCGTGGGCCAGGAGATCGGCGTCGAGCGCGTCCGCGGACTCCGGAAGCGCCACGTCGTCGCGGAGTCCCTGCGCGATGTAGATCCGGGCCGTCACGGGGCGGAGCTCCTCGATCGGGGACGTGGAGGCGAACGAGCTCCAGCGGCGGTACGTCTGCCCCAGGAAGAGCCGATCCGGATTCTCGGGATCGGCCAGCACGCGATCCCAGAGGCCGAGCACGTACCGCACGCGCGCATCCGGATCGTCCGACACCTCGCGCAGGAACCGGCCCTGGCGCGTCAGCTCGAGGAGATCGAAGAGCTGTGTCGGCCCGCCGCCCGAGATCGAAGCGACGTGCGTGACGATCCCGCCCAGGTCGCGCGCCACGCGGCACGCGACCAAGGCCCCTTCCGAGTGACCCATCACGAGCAGGCGACCCCGTCGGATCTCCGGGAGCGTTCGGGCCGCCTGGACGGCCGCCTCCACCGCCTCCGACCAGCGCGGCAGGGTGTGCTCCCTCCGGAACTCCGCGGAGCCCGGCGAGGCGCCGGACGGCGGCTCGGGCGTGAGGAACGCGACGCCCGGTTTCTCGACGACGAGGAGGCGCGCGCGCCCGTAGAACGCGTCGACGACCGAGGGCTGGCCGTACGCCCCGGCGATCCGCCCGCCCTTCATCGAGAAGAGGGAGAAGCCGCCGCTGCCCTGGACGAAGACGGCGAGCGGCAGCGCCTTCGTGGTGTCCGGTGCCGAGCCGAGATAGAACGTGATCGTCCGTCCGAACCGGTCGACGGTCCGGTACCGCACGTACGGCGTCCCGGACACGGCCTGGTCCCGAATGGGGCGGTAGCGCTCCGAGACGGCGAGCGGAAGGTCGGCGGCGAGCGCGGACGGAGCCGGAAGGGCCGATCGGATCAGCGTGACCGCGGTGATTCCGAGCGACGCCATCGTCCGCGTGCGGACGGGGCGGCGCCGGGTCACGTCGACGCCCGCTCGTCCGGCGGCCGAGTCTCCCGAATCACGCGGAGGATCTCGTCGTGGAGGCGGCCGTTGCTCGCGACGAGCTTCCGGCCGTCGAGCGCCGGCGGCCGGCCGTCGTAGTCGGTGATCTTCCCGCCCCCTTCGGTGACCACGAGGATCGCCGCGGCCATGTCCCACGGATGAAGCCCCCGCTCCCAGAATCCGTCGGTCCGGCCGACCCCGACCTTCGCGATCGCGAGCGCGGCGGATCCCGCGCGTCGCACGGCCTGCGCCGAAAGCACGAACCGTGCAAACGGCGCGATGTTCGTCTCTTCCGGCGTTCCGCTCAAGTCGTAGGCGAACCCGGTCGCGAGCATCGCGCGGTCGAGGCGATCGACGTCGGTGACGTGCCGCGGGCGACCGTTCAGCGTCGCGCCACACCCCTTCCGGGCCGCGTAGAGGTCGTCGAGCAGCGGGTTGTAGACGACGCCTGCCGCCAGGTCGCCCGCCTCCTGGAACGCGATCGAGACCGACCAGACCGGGTATTCGTGCGCGTAGTTCGTGGTGCCGTCGAGGGGGTCGACGATCCAGACCCGCTCGCGGCCGCGGCGCTCGCCGCTCCCCTCCTCCGCCCAGACGTCGTCGCCGGGAAAGGACTCGGCGAGCCGCTTCACGATCAGCGCCTCGGACCGGCGGTCCATCTCCGTCACCAGGTTGATCCGTCCCTTGAAGTCGATCTCCTGGACGCGGCCGAAGCGCTCTTTCAAGAGCGCGCCCGCCTCGCGCGCGATCGCGCTCGCCGCGGCCAGCTCCCTCTCGTACCGGTCCCCGGATCCCACGGCTCAGTCTTCCGCCGGGGCGGACATCGAGGGCGGCACGATCGTGATTCCCTTCGCCGAGTACCAGGGGTGGATCTCGATCCGGAAGACGCCGGCCGCGATCGCCGGATCGCCGGCGCACCATCCCTCGACCTCCTCCGGCGATTCCGAGTCGAAGACGAAGATGCCGCGCAGATCGCCCGAGTCGCGCATCGGACCCGCGAGGATCAGCTTCCCTTCCTCGTGGAGCCGCGCGTTGCTCGCCAGGTGCTGGTGGAAGAGCCGGTCCCGCTCCTCGTCGGTCGCCGGCGCGTACGGGCCTCGGTAGATCAACACGAGGACGTACGTGCGCATCGCCCACGCCGGCGGCGGATTCCCCTCCTCGGAGGGAACGCCGGGGTGCTTCCGCTCGCTCATGGGACCGCCTTTCGGAACTTGTGCTGGGTCTTCTGGATCGTGAAACCGAGCCGGTGATAGAAGCGGTGCGTCTCCTCGCGGACCACGTTGCAGCGTAGGGAGAGCTGGGTCAGGCCGCGCTCGCGGGCCCACGCCTCGGCGCGTGCGACCAGCGCCGCGCCGATCCCCTGGCCGCGGCGTGACTCTTCGACGACCAGCCCGCCGAGCTCCGCGACCGGACCCGATTCGATGAACGGCGCCGCGAAGACGTGCGCCCATCCGACCACGCGCCCCGCCTCGTCCTCGGCGACGAACGCGTCGGCGATCGGCGAGGCGAGCACCGCCTCGATCCGCTCTCGGGTGACGTCCTTGTCTCCGGGATAGCCGAGCTCGACGTTCAGCGCGTGCACGCGGTCGAGGTCCCCGGCGGCCATCGGGCGGATCGTCACGGCCGGACCGGAGCCCCTCCCCGCGCCGCGTCGGCGACGGCCCCGCGGCCCGATCCGTCCGCCTCGCGCCCCGCACCGGCCTGCCGGCTCAGCTGGAGCTCGTAGAGGCGCGCGTAGATGCCCCCCTTCGCGAGGAGCTCCGCGTGCGTTCCCTGCTCCCGCAGCTCGCCCTTGTGCATGACGAGGATCCGGTCGGCGTCGAGGATCGTGCTCAGCCGGTGCGCGATCACGAGCGACGTCCGGCCCTCGAGGAGGCGCCGGAGCGCCGCCTGGATCTCCCGCTCGGTCTCGACGTCCACGCTCGACGTCGCCTCGTCCAGGATCAGGATGCTCGGGTCGTAGTGGAGCGCGCGGGCGAAGGCGAGGATCTGCCGCTCGCCCATCGAGAAGTACGCGCCGCGCTCGCCGACCTCCTCGTCCAGCCCCTGCGGAAGCCGCGCGTGGAGGCGGCCGCCGCCCACCTCGTTCAACGCCCGCTCGACGGCGCCGTCCGCCCTCGCGCGGTCGCCGTACGCGATGTTCTCCCGGACGCTCCCCGCGAAGAGGAAGACGTCCTGGAGCACGAGCCCGATCTGCCGCCGCACGGCGCGTCCGTCCAGCTCCCGGAGGTCGATCCCGTCCACCCGGATCGCCCCCTTCTGGAACTCGTAGAAGCGGGTGAGAAGGCTCGAGATCGTCGTCTTCCCCGCGCCGGTCGCGCCGACGATCGCCACCTTCTCGCCCGGCTGCACGCGGAACGAGACGTCGCGCAGCACCCAGTCCTCCCCCTGGTACGCGAACCAGACGCGGTCGAACTCGACGGCCCCCTCGAGGCGGCCGAGCCGGCGCGGCGACGCGGGCTCGGGCACGACGGGCTCCGTGTCCAAGAGCTCGAAGATCCGCTCGGAGGCGACCATCGCCGACTGGAAGACGTTGTACTTCTCGCTCAGGTCCCGGACCGGCTGGTAGAAGCGGTCGGCGTACTGGATGAACGCGACCACGACGCCGAACGTGACCGTGCCGGCCAGGATGCCGCCGCCGCCCCACCAGAGGATGAGGGCGACCGCGAGCGCGCCGATCACCTCGACGGCGGGGAAGAAGACGGCGTAGTAGAAGATGTTCTGCACGTGCGCGCGGTAGTGGTCCTCGTTCGCGACGTCGAAGCGCCGCGCCTCCTTGTCCTCCGCGTTGAAGAACTTCAGCACGTCGAGGCCCTGGAGGTGCTCCTGGAGGAACGCGTTGATCCGCGCGAGGCGCGTCCGCACGCGGCGGTAGGAGACCCGCACCTTCGCCCGGAAGATCGCGGTCGCGATCGCGAGGAGCGGCACGGTGGTCAGCGTCACGAGCGCGAGCTTCCAGTCGAGCCAGAGCATCGCGCCGACGATGCCGAACAGCATGAAGAGGTCGCCGATCACCGCCACGACCCCCTGCGCGAAGAGCTCGTTCAGGACGGCCACGTCCTGCGTGACGCGGGTCAGGATCCGGCCGACCGGATGCTTGTCGAAGTACGGGAGCGAGAGCGTCTCCAGGTGCCGGAAGATCCGGAGCCTCAGGTCCTGCATGGCCCGCTGCCCGACCATCGCCATCGTGTACGTCTGGACGTACCGGAGCCCGAACGCGAGGACGAGCACCGCGACGTAGACGCCCGCGAGGAGGAGGAGCCCGTGCGCCGCGTCGGCCGGGAGGAACCCCTTGGCCGAGGACGGCTTCACGTACGTGTCGATCGCCACCTTCGTCAGGTACGGCCCCGCGACCTCGAGCAGCGAGAGCACCGCGAGGAGGGTGACCGAGAGCGCGACCTCCCGCTTGTACGGCTTGAGGAACGAAAGAAGCCGCCCCGCGAGGCGCCGGTCGTAGATCGCGCCGGTGGCGTCGATCTCGTCGGATGCGGAACCGAACGGTCCGGCCATCAGAGCGCCTCCAGCTCTTCCTCGACCTCTTCCCGATGATAGAGGTCGGCGTAGAGCCCGCCTTGCGCGATCAGCTCGCCGTGGGTGCCGGTCGCGACGATCCGTCCCTCGTCGAGCACCACGATCCGGCGCGCCCGAAGGAGCGCCGAGCGGCGGTGCGTCGCGAGGAGGATCGTCGGCCGGTGCGGCAGGTCGAAGAGGGTCTCGAGGATCCGCTCCTCGGTGCCCGGGTCGACGCTCGCGAACGCGTCGTCGAGGAGGAGCACCGGGCGGTCGAGCGCCAGCGCCCGCGCGAGGGCCACCCGCTGCTTCTGGCCCCCCGAGAGGGTGATGCCCCGCTCCCCGATGACCGTGTCGAGCCCCTTCGGAAACTGGGACACGTCGGGACCGAGCCCGGCCCGCTCCGCGATCCCCTCCGCGGCCGGAGCCGCCTCGCCGTCGTCGTATCCGAAGCCGATGTTCGCGCGGATCGTGTCGGAGAAGAGGAACGTCTCCTGCGGCACGATGCCGAACCGGCGGCGGAGGAGACCGCGCGGCCACCGCGACGCCGGCACGCCGCCGACGATCACGTGCCCCTCGGTCGGCTCGTAGAGGCGCGCGACGAGGTTCAGGAGCGTCGTCTTCCCCGCCCCGGTCCGTCCGACGATGGCCACGGTCTCGCCGGGGCGGACCGTGAGATCGAGATTCCGGAGCACCGCGCGATCGGTCTCGGGGTACGCGAACGAGACGCCGTGCAGCTCCACGGTCGTGTCGTCCGTCGGGACCACCTCGGGCAGGGCCCCGTGGCCGTTCCCGTCCCCGTTGCCGGACGCCGCCGCGACGCCGGGGATGCGCGCGCCGCTCCGGCGGACGTCCTCCTCGGACGGCAGGTCCATGATCTCCCGGATCCGCCCCATCGAGGCGGCGCCGCGCTGGAAGAGGTTCGAGACCCAGCCGAGCGAGATCATCGGCCAGATCAGCATCGCCAGGTAGATCTGGAACGCGACGAACTCGCCGAGCGTGATGCGGCCCGAGACGACGTCGCGGCCGCCGATCCAGAGGACGAGCGCGGCCGCGATCCCGCCCAGGAGCGACAGCATCGGCCACATCATCGCCCAGAGGCGGATCATCGCGCGGTTCTTCTCCAGATAATCCTCGTGGATCACGCGGAACGCCTCGTACTCGCCCTCCTCCTCGACGTGCGCCTTCACGACGCGGATCCCCGTCAGCGTCTCCTGCGCCTTCGCGGTCAGGGCCGCGAACGCGGCCTGGATCGCCTCGTAGTGGTGGTGGAGCTGCGCGCCGAGCCGGTAGACGGCCACCGAGAGGATCGGGAGCGGGATCAGGGCGAGGACGGTGAGCCGGAGATCGATCCGGCACATGAGCGTGACGGCCATCACGAACGTCACGAGCGTGTTCGCGAAGTACATGATGCCCGGTCCGAGGAAGTTCCGCACCGCGTCGAGGTCGTTCGTCGCGCGCGACATGAGGTCGCCGACCTTCCGGGTCCGGTAGAGGGACGCGGGGAGGCGCGCGAAGTGGTCGAACATGTCGTTCCGGAGCTGGTACTCCATGTGCCGCGACGCGCGGATCAGCGACATCCGCATCGTGTAGAGGAAGATCCCCTGGAGCACCACGACGAGGAGGATCCGCCCGACGTCGCCCAGGAGGCGCGCGCGGGTGATCCCCGCCTGCAGGTGGTCGACCGCCTGGCGGACGAGCCAGGGCGCCCAGACCTGGAACAGGGTGGTCAGGAGTACCGAAACGCCGCCCACGACCAGTGCGGTGCGGTGGCGGCGCAGGTACGGAATCAGGTGGCGGAGCGATCGGATGGCGGCTTCCCCCGTTCGGGCCCTAGGCGGCGTTCCCCTCAGTGTAGATTAAGATGCGCCCGCACGACTCGCAGTTCTGGATCTGTTCGCCGGTCCGCGCGATCTGGAGGGCGTGGGGCGTGAGCGCCTTGAAGCAGGCGCCGCAGGCCCCCTTCCGCACCTCCGCCACGGCCACGCCGTCGCGGGCGCCGACCAGGCGGTCGTACCTCGAGAGGATGGTGGCCGGCACGTGCGGCCGGGCCTCGTCGCGGAGCCGCTCCGCCTCGGCCAGCTCTCCCCCCAGCGCGTCGGCCTCGCGGTCGAGGTCGGCCTCCCCCTGCTTGAGGCGCGCTTCCTCCTGGGCGAGGCGCTGCTCGGCGCGCTTCACGGCGGCCTGGAGCGCCTCCTCCTTCTCGAACGACTCGAGGATCCTCGTCTCGACGTCGCTCCGGCGCTCGTTCACGGCCGCGATCTGGTGACGCATCGCCGTGTACTCCTGGTTCGTCTTCACGTCGAGGAGCTGCCGCTCCAGCTTGGCCGCCTCGGACTGGAATCCCTCCGCTTCCTTCTCGAAGCCCCGGCGTCCGAGGCGCGCGGCCTCCAGGTCCTTCTTCGCCGCGTCCAGCTCGAGCCGCGTCCCCGCCACGGCGCTCCGCAGCTCCTCGCGCCGTTTCGGGATCGCCTCCAGCCTTCGTGTGGCGTCCGAGACGGTGGAATCGCGGCGCTGCAGCTCCAAGAGGGCGTTCAGCTCAGGCAACACGGCGGGCCTCCGGGGGGAAAAGAAAAAGCGGGGAGCGCGAACGATCGCGCTCCCCGCTCGAGGGCGAGGCGGGCCGACGGTGGCCGCGCCCCGGAATGTCGGGCACGGTGAGGCCGTCTCCCGCGGCATGGTGGGCGGTGCAGGGATTGAACCTGCGACCTCTGGCTTGTGATACCAGCGCTCTCCCAACTGAGCTAACCGCCCGCACGGCGAATCGAGGACTGGCGTGAATCGGGGTCACGAGACTCCTGGCCGGAGTGGAACGGGCAAGTGGGCCCACTTGGACTCGAACCAAGGTCCGTCCGGTTATGAGCCGGGTGCTCTCACCATCTGAGCTATGGGCCCGGAACCCGGAACCGGATTCGGATTCGGAACCGAGCGCCGGAGCGTACCAGAGGGCGCGCGGGAGGGTCAAGCCGCGCCCCCGGTCACACCGCCTCCACGTAGCCCTTGAGCCGCCGGCTCCGCGTCGGATGGCGGAGCTTGCGGAGCGCCTTCGCCTCGATCTGGCGGATGCGCTCGCGCGTGACGTTGAACGTGGCGCCGACCTCCTCGAGCGTGCGCGGACAGCCGTCCTCGGTGAGGCCGAACCGGAGCCGGATCACCTTCGCCTCGCGCTTCGAGAGCGTCTCCAGCACCTCGTTCACCTCGTCCTTCAGCATCGAGAACGCCGCGGCCTGGGCCGGCGACACGACGCTCGTGTCCTCGATGAAGTCGCCGAGGCTCGAGTCGTCGTCCTCGCCGATCGGCCGGTCGAGGGAGATCGGCTCCTGCGCCGCCTTGAGGACGCTCTTGATCTTGTCCACCGGGAGCGCGAGCTTCGCCGCCACCTCCTCGGGGGTCGGCTCGCGGCCCAGCTCCTGCACCAGGCGCCGCGACGTGCGGACGACCTTGTTGATCGCTTCGATCATGTGGACCGGCACGCGGATGGTCCGCGCCTGGTCCGCGATCGCGCGCGTGATGGCCTGCCGGATCCACCAGGTGGCGTACGTCGAGAACTTGTAGCCCTTGCGATAGTCGAACTTGTCGACCGCGCGCATGAGGCCGCTGTTCCCCTCCTGGATCAGGTCGAGGAACTCGAGCCCGCGGTTCGTGTAGCGCTTCGCGATCGAGATGACGAGCCGGACGTTGGCCTCGATCATCTCCCGCTTCGCCTTGTCCCGGGCGATCTCGCCGGACCGGATCTCGCGCGCGACCTCCTTCACCTCGTCGCGCGTCATCTTCGCCTCTTCCTCGAGCTTCCGGACCTTGCGGCGGGCGTTCTTCACCGCCTTGTCGTACGCGTCGAAGTCGTCCGGTTTGAGGCCCGTCTCCTTCTCGATGAGCTTCGCCTCGCGCCGGCTCTTCTTCAGGCGCTTGAGGAGCGCGGTCAGCTCCTCGGACCCGCGGCCCCAGAGACGCTCCATGTCGGTGAACTCGGACTCGGTCTCGTCGATTAGGTACGACGTCTCCTTCACCCGCTCGGCGAGACGCTCGATCAGACGGCCGCTCAGGTTGAGCAGGAAGAGCTCGTTCATCAGCTCCTCGTCGGCGGCGCGGACCTTCTCCTGGTGCTGCTGGCGCTTCTCCTCGGTGAGCCGGCCCGTCGCCTTGACGGCGAGCTTGCCCCACCGCGTGTGGAGGACACGGATCCGGTCGATCGACTTGAGCACGCGCACGCGCTCGCGCTTCGGCGAGAACTCGGGGTTCCAGTTCCCGAAGTCGATCTGGATCAGGTCCTCGACGCGGAGCTTCCCCTGCTTCACGCGGGTGCCGTAGGAGATGATCTCCTTCAGGATCGGCGAGGAGCGGAAGAGCGCGGTGCAGATCTGGCGCTCGCCCGCCTTGATCCGCTTCGCGATCTCGACCTCACCCTCGCGGTCGAGCAGCGGCACGCGGCCCATCTCGCGCAGGTACATGCGCACCGGGTCGTCGTAGCGAACGGGATGCGGGAGCGCCTGCTTGTCGGCGGGGCGCTTCTCCTCGCGCCGCTTCAGGCGGAGCTTCTGCTGCGCCTCCTCGTGCGTGTCGAAGACGTCGACCTTCAGGTCGTTCAGGGCGATGTAGACCTCGTCCATGTCCTCGACCGAGGCGGTCTCGTCCAGGAAGGTCTCGATCTGGTCGTGGAGGAGGTAGTGCTGCTTCCCCGCCAGCGACTTCAAGTCCTGGAGCCGATCGGTCTTCTCCCGCTTGGTTGCTGCCGGTTTCTTTTTCATCGTGGCGTGCGCTCTCCTCATGGAACCGCCGGGTGATTGCGGCCGTGTAGTTTGGATGCGAGATCCCGGCGTTCGGCCACCAGGCGCCCCAGCGATCCCTCGTCCCGGGACCGCTCCGCCTGCCGAATCGCCTGGTCGAGGGTCTGGATGCTGGCGCGGATGCGCCGCTCCTCCAGACGCTCGACCAACGCGCGCGCCCCGCGGCGGGACGCCTCGAAGCTCTGCTCCTCCTCCACCGGATGATCGGCGAGGATGGCCCGGGCCAGGGGGTCCCCGGCCAGGAGCCGCGTCAGCTCGTCCGGGAGCGGCACCCGGCTCTCGTCGAGCCAGGGCCGGAGCAGCGCCCGGAGCCCCTCGTGATGGAAGCACTCGACGCCCCCCAGCTCCGCCGCTTCCGCCAGGGCGCCGTCCTCGGTCAACACCCGGGCGGCGAGCTCGGACTCCACGGGGTCCGGGGGCGCGTCGTTCCGCGGCTCCTGCGAACCGGGTGCGGCGTCCGTCGCTTCCCTCGCTCCGGGGGCCCGGCCCGCGGGGCCCGCCTCGTCGCTGCGGGAAGCATCGGACGCCGCCACACGAGATCCCCCGGAACCGCGGGCGGGACGACGCTTTCCCAGGGCCTCGAGGAACACGCTCTCCTCCAGGGCGAAGACTTCGGCGCCGCGGCGGAGGAGGAGACGGCGGCGGATCGGATCGTCGATCTTCGAGAGCACCTCTACGAATCTTCGTACCCTGGGCTCGGCGCCCGGGTTCTGGTCGCTTCCGGCCAGACGGGCCTCCGCCAGGAACGCGGGCACGTCGCGCGCGGTCTCGAGGAGCGCGCGGAAGGCCTCCGCGCCCTTCCCCGCGATGAACGAGTCGGGGTCGTCCCCGCCCGGGATCAGGAGCACCCGCGTGGGCCGCCCGGCCTGGGTCAGCGGGTCGAGCGCGCGGTCGGCCGCGCGCACGCCGGCGTCGTCCCCGTCGTAGACGAGCACGACGTCGGCCTCCATGCGTCCCAGGATCCGCGCCTGGTCGAACGTGAGCGCGGTCCCGCTCGTCGAGACGGCGTGCCGGAACCCGGCCGCGTGGAGCCGCATCACGTCGAGATACCCCTCCGCGACCAGCGCCTCCTTCGTTTCGCGGATCGCCGCCCGCGCCTGCGGGAGTCCGAAGAGGAGGCTCCCCTTCCGGTAGACCGGCGTCTCGGGCGTGTTCAGGTACTTCGGCTGATCCTCCGGGACGATCGCCCGCGCGCCGAATCCCGCCACCTTCCCGGCCGCCGCGAGCACCGGGAACGTCACCCGGTTCCGGAACCGGTCGTAGTGCGTGCCGTCGCCCCGGCGGAGCGTGAGCCCCGCGTCCTCGAGCGTCCGCGCGGGCACCAGCTTCCCGAGCGTCGTCGCGAGCGCGTCCCACCCCTCGGGCGCCCAGCCGATCTTGAAGGCGTCGAGGATCGCCTCGTCGAACCCGCGCCCCGCGAGGTACGCGCGGGCCGTCGTGCCCGCCGGCGAGCGGAGGTTCGCCATGAAGAAGTCGTTCGCGAGCGCGTTCGCCTGGTAGAGCCGGTCCCGCGCCTGGTCGCCGGCTCCCCGCTCGGGCTTCGGCAGCTCGATGCCGGCCCGCTCCGCCAGCGCCTCGAGCGCCTCGGGGAACGTGACCTTCTCGGCCTCCATCACCCACGCGAAGGCGTCGCCCCCCTTCCCGCAGCCGAAGCAGTGCCATACCTGCCGCTCGGGGTTCACGGTGAAGGACGGCGTCCGCTCCGAGTGGAACGGGCAGAGCCCCTTCCACGATCGCCCCGCGCGACGGAGCCGGACCTTCTCGCCGACCAGCGCGACGATGTCGGTCGCGTCGCGGACCTGCTCCTTCGCTTCGTCGGGCGTGCGCACGGTCACGAGGCGTCCAGCGTGACGATCGTCACGCCGGTCCCCCCTTCTCCGATCTCCCCGAGCCGGAACTCCTTCACGAGCTGGTTGTGGGCGAGATAGCGCTTCATCTGCTCCCGTAGGATGCCTTTGCCCTTCCCATGGATGATACGAATCGTCTGGAGCCCCCCGACGGCGGCGTCCTCCAGGGCGCGCTCCACGGCACGCACGGCGTCGTCGCTCTCGTACCCCCGCACGTCGACTTCGGTCTTCGACTCGCTGAGGTCCGGCGTCACGGGCGCGGGAGGACCGGATCGTTCCCTCGCTCCGGGGGCCCGGCCCACGGGGCCCGCTCCGTCGCTGCGGGAGCGATCCGGCCCTCCCTCATCCAGGCGCCGCAGCTGCGCGAGCGGAAGAACCGCGGTTGCCGCACCGATCTTGATACGGACACGTCCGTCCTTGTCGGGCGTCCCCACCACGAGCCCCTCCGCGAGGAGCGTGGGGACGTAGACCTTGTCCCCCTCCCGGACGGTCGTCACGCGGATCCCCTTCTCGACCGGCGCGACGATCTCCGTCTCCGCGTCGATCGTCTGCGACATCTCCCGGGCGAGATCGCGAGCCTTCTGGAGCGTCTCGGCGGAGGCCTTCTTCTCGGTCCGGAGCCGCTTCCGGTACTCGTCGATCTGCGTCTCGAGCTGGCGCAGGAGGTCTCGGCGCGCCGACAGCTCGGCCTGCTTCCGCTCCTTCCGCTCCCCCTCGAGCCGCTCCTTCGCCGCGCGAAGCTCCGCCTCGCGCTCCGCGAGCTTCGCCTGCGTCTCGAGGAGCCGCTTCCGTTCGGCGACGGCCTCCTCGCGCAGCGTGCCCAGCTCGATCAGGAGCCGGTTCAGGTCCCGCTCCCCCTCGGGCAGGAGCGCCCGGGCGCGCGCGAGCACGCCGCCGTCCATGCCGAACCGCTCGGCCACCTGGATGGCGCGGCTTCCGCCCGGCACGCCGACGACGAGCCGGAAGAGCGGGAGGAGCGTCGTCTCGTCGAACGCCATCGAGGCGTTCCGCACCCCGTCGGTCTCGTGCGCGAACGTCTTCAGCGCGCCGTGGTGCGTGGTCGCGACCGTCGTCGCGCCGCGCGCGAGGAGCGCCTCGAGCACCGCCTGCCCGAGCGCGGCCCCCTCCGTCGGATCGGTCCCCGAACCGAGCTCGTCGAGGAGCACGAGGCTCCGCGGACCCGAGGCGCGGATCGCCTCGGCGACCCGCCGCACGTGCGAGAGGAACGTGCTCACGTCGTTCTCGATCGACTGCTCGTCGCCGATGTCGCAGACGATCCGGTCGAACCACGGGACCGTCGTGCCGCTCGCGGCGGGCACCGGAAGACCCGACATCGCGAGGAGCGAGAGGAGGCCGATCGTCTTCATGGCGACCGTCTTCCCGCCCATGTTCGGGCCCGTCACGAGGAGCATCGGATGCGCGGCGTCGAGCTCCAGGTCGAGCGGCGTCGGCGGGGCGGGCAGCTCCCCGCGCCGCGCGCGACCGACCAGGATCGGATGGCGCGCCCCGCGCAGGAGGAGCGTCCGCTCCTCCGTGAGGACCGGCATCGTCGCGTCCGCGTCGCGCGCCCAGGCGGCGACCGCCTCGGCGGCGTCGAGCCGGGCGAGCGCCTCGAGGTCCCCCTCGATCGCGTCGTGGTGCGCGTGCGCGCGGGCCGAGAGCTCGCGCAGGATGCGCTCGACCTCGCGCGCCTCCTCGACCGAGCGCTCGGCCAGCTCGCTGTTCCCCTCCGCCGCCTCGCGCGGCTCGACGAAGACGCTCGCTCCGGAGCCGGAGTGCCCGAGGATCGCGCCCGGCACCGCGCGGCGGTTCGACGACGGCAGCGCGATCACGTAGCGCTCCTCGCGGAGCGTCACGAAGCTGTCCGGGCTCCCGGCCGCGCGGAGGATCGACTCGAGCCGCGACGCCAGGCGGTCGCGGAGCGAGCGAATCGCCCGGCGGATCTTCGCGAGCGCGGGGCTCGCGTCGTCCTTGACCGCGCCCGACGGGTCGAGGGCGCGGACGAGGTCCTTCCTGAGCGGCTCGAGCGGGTCGAGCCCGCCGAGCATGCGATCGAGCCCCGGCGTCTCGGACCGGCTCCTCCGGAGCCATCCGGCAACGGCGCCCGTCTGCTCGAGGAGCACCGCGATCTGCCAGAGCTCCTCGCCGCGAAGCGTCGCGCCCTCGGTACGCAGCCGGACGAAGAGCGGCCGGAGGTCGGGCGGGGCCGCGGTCGGCGGCGGATCGCCCGCGGCGTGGACGGCGAGGAGATCGGCGACCGGCTCCTGCGCGGCGCGCGCGGAATCGACGCGCGCGGCCGGCGCGATCGCCAGCACGCGGTCGCGCCCGGGCGCGGAGCGGCACCCGCCCGCGATCGCGCCGAGCACGGCGGGAAATTCCAGTACGGCATGGGCGTGGTCGCGAGCTCCGTCACCCCCGGCGGGAGGGATCGGGACCGCGGCCGGTCGCGAATTCAAT
>JBLMXB010000158.1:0-10582 GCA_050257555.1 Hyphomicrobiales bacterium
CCGCACCCCTTGCACTGGAGGTACGTGGAGTGGCCGCGGCGGTTCAGGAAGAGGATCCCCTGCTCGCCCCGCTCGAGCGTCCGCGCCATCGCCGCGAGGAGCGCGGCGGAGAGATGCGCCGACGACGGAGCGCCGGGCTCCGGCCGCGCGCGGACGCGGAGGTCGGCGAGGCGCACCGTCGCGAGCGGCCGGCCGTCGACGCGGCGCGGAAGGAGGAGCCGGGTCACCTTCCCGCGCTCGGCCCGCGTGTACGTCTCGAGGCTCGGCGTCGCCGAGGAGAGGACCACGACCGCGTCCCGGCGCTGGCCCCGCACGAGCGCCACGTCGCGCGCGTGGTACCGGGGGGCGTCGTCCTGCTTGTACGCGCCGTCCTGCTCCTCGTCCACGACCAGGAGCCGGAGATCGGGGAACGGCAGGAAGACCGCCGACCGCGTGCCGACGACGACGTCGAGCTCCCCCGCCGCGGCGCGGCGCCAGACGTCGGCGCGCTCGCGGGGACGGAGATCGGAGTGGTAGACGGCGGCGCGCGCGACGCCCCGGCGGCGGAAGGCGTCGATCGCCTGCGGCGCGAGCGCGATCTCGGGGACGAGCACCAGCGCCTGCCCCCCGCGGCGGTGCGCCTCGAGCGCGGCGTGGAGGTAGACGGCCGTCTTCCCGCTCCCGGTGACGCCGTAGAGGAGGAAGGCGTGGAAGGCGCCCGCGGCGAGCGCCGCCTCGATCACCCCGAGCGCCCCCGTCTGGTCCTCGTTCAGCGCCCCGCGCGGCGGCGGATCGGCGGCGTGCCACGCGGGGTCCTCGAGGTCCGTCGCGCGCGGCGCGCGGCTCCGGAGCGCGGTCGGCGACGGCGCCGCGGCCGCGAGCACCTCGCCGAAGCTGGCGGCGTAGTAGTCGGCGACCCAGCGGCAGAGCCCGATCAGCTCCGGCGTGAGGACGAGGCGCGGCTCGGGGATGCCCGCGATCGGTCGCACGGAGACGCCGCGCGGCGCCTCGGCGGCCTCCTCGAGCACGGTGCCCCAGACGCGGCGGCGGCCGAGCGGCACGAGCACCCGGAGCCCCGGCTCGGGCGCTTCGCCCTCGGGGAGCGCGTAGACGTACGGTTCGCTCTTGGGGATGGGAACGGCCACTCGGACCAGGCGCATCGCGAGCGCATGGTAGCACTCGCGGGACGCGCGGACGGCGGGCGGCTGCGCGCGGCGCGCGGGGCGCTAGGAGGAGGCGGGGCGGTCGGTGACGGCCTGGCCGAGGAGCTGGTTGATCCGCTCGACCAGCTTCCGCGGACTGAACGGCTTCGTGATGTAGTCGTCGGCGCCGACGTCGAACCCGACCTTCTGGTCCACGGTCCGGCCCTTCGCGGAGAGGAGGATCACCGGGATCTGCGCGGTCTCGGGATTCCCCTTCACGGCCTTGCAGACCTCGTACCCGTCCACCTTCGGCATCATGATGTCGAGCACGATGAGGTCCGGCTTCTCGGTCTTCAGCTTCTCGAGCGCCTGCTCCCCGTCGAGCGCGGTGACGACCTCGTAGCCCTCCATCCCCAGACTGAAGTCGAGGATGTGGACGATGTAGATCTCGTCGTCGACCACCAGGATCTTGCCCTTCGACATCCGCGTCACCTCCTCCGGGCCGGCGTTCCGCCGACAGCCTGACTATCGGCTCCCCTACGCGGCTTCTTCAGCACGAACGGATTTTGCATCCTGTTCCCGCTCAACGACTTGCACGAATGCAGCCACGACCTTCGGATCGAACTGCGCGCCGGAGCAGCGCTGGAGCTCCGCGACCGCCTCCGGGTGGCTCATCGCGTGACGGTACGGCCGCCCGAGCGTCATCGACTCGTAGGCGTCGAGCACGGCGATGATCCGCGCGCCGAGCGGGATCTGCTCCCCCTTGAGCCCGCGCGGGTAGCCGCGGCCGTCCATCCGCTCGTGGTGCGCGAGGATGATTTCGGCCACCTGCTCCTGGAACTCGATCGGTTTCACGATCTCGACCGAGCGGACCGGGTGCTGCGTGACGCGCGCCCATCCGTCGGGGTCGAGGCGGCCCGGCTCGTGGATCACCGGCGCGCCGATCTGCGACATGCCGACGTCGTGGATGCTGGCCGCGTACGCGAGGAGGCGGAGATCCTCCTCGGAGACGCCGAGCCGGCGCCCGACCGCCGCCGCGCGCGTCGCCATCGAGCCCGCGGTGAGCCGGAGCCGCGCGCGGCGGGCGTTGTCCACGATCGCGGCGAGCGCGTGTGCGGCCTTCTCCGCGCGGTCCGACGACTCGTCGACCTCCGTGGCCCGCTCCCACGCGAGCGCCACGCGGTCGGCGAGGGACGTCAGGAGGGCCTGGTCGTCCTCGGTGAAGGGGGTGCAGGAGATCTTGTTGTTGATGTTGATCACGCCGACGACGCGGTCGCCCACCTTGACGGGAACCGAGAGGAGCGACTTCGTCTCGTACTGGTGACCGTTCCGCCGGCCGAAGCGCGGATCCTCTTCGATGTCGGTCACGAGGAGCGGCGCGCCGTGCTTCGCCACCCATCCGGCGATCGAGTCGCCGACCTTGAGCCGCGTGCCGCAGACGACCTCCTCGCGGAGGCCCCGCGCGGCCTTGATGTAGAGCTCCTCGTGCTCGTGGTCCACGAGCATGAGCGACGCGATGCGCGCGTTCATGACCTCGGCCACCATCTCGACCGTGAGGCGGGTCAGGTGGTCGGAGACCGAGCGGGTCGGCGTCCAGGCGGCGTGCGTGATGACGCTGGCGTCGCTGGGCGTGACCGGCAGCGTCACCGTGAAGCGGGAGCCGCTTCCCGATTCGCTCTCCGCGTGGATCTCGCCGCCGTGCCATTCGACGATGCTCTTCGCGATGGAGAGCCCGAGGCCGACGCCCGGGTACTCCCGCGCGAGCCGCCCGTCGATCTGGTAGAACTTGTCGAAGATCCGCTCGATCTCCCCCGGCGGGATGCCGATGCCGGTGTCCTCGACCTCGATCCGCGCGGCGCGTCCCTCGCCGGAGACGCGGAACCGGACGCGGCCGCCCCGCTCCGTGAACTTGATCGCGTTCGAGCCGAGGTTCAGCACGACGTTCCGGAGCAGGTTCCGGTCCGCCTCCACCACGATCGGATCCTCGCCGGACTCCGTCGCGAGCTCGACGCCGCGCTCCGCCGCCATGGTGTGGAGCACGCCGACCGCCTCGTCCACGACCTCCGCCAGCGGGAACGGCTCCCGGTTCATCCGGAAGCGGCCCGACTCGAGCTGCGACAGCTCGAGGATCGACTCGATCAGCCGCTTCAGCTTCATGCTCTGCTCGTCGATCACGGAGAGGAACTCGCGCTGCATGTCGACGTTCGGCGTCCCGACGTTCTCGAGGAGCGCCTCCACGTACGCGCGGATGTGCGTGAGCGGCGTCTTCAGCTCGTGGCTCACGATCGAGACGAACGACGACTTGAGGTCGTTCAGCTCCTCCGCGCGCTCCGTCGCCTCCTCGAGCTTCCGGAGGCTCTCGCTCAGCCGCTCGTAGAGGGCGGCGTTCTGGAGCGCGACGACGGCGTACGTCGCGAGGATCTCGAGCGTCTCGATCGTCTCCCGCTCCGGGCGGCGGCGGTCCTCGGGGTCGTCGACGGAGAGGTAGCCGATCACGGCGCCGTCCTTCGTCGCGAGCGGGACGAAGAGCACGTCCTCGGCCTGCCACTCCCCCTCCTTCCGCGGGCCGAGATCCGGCGTCACGCCGCCGTCGTCCGCGGGCCAGAAGGCCGCTTCGTGGCCGATGAAGTAGGAGCGCCCGATCCGGAACTCGTCCTTGAGCCAGCTCTCGAACGCCGCGCGCGGCACCGGGTTCTGCTCGAGCTTGGCGACGGCGTCGCGATCGAGCCCGGCGAACGCGCGTGCCTCGAACCGGTCCTCCCGCTCGTCGAGGACGCGGAGGAGGACGATCCGGTAGCCCGCCGCGTCGCGCACGCCGTGCACGATCTCGTGGAGCACCTTGTCGAGCGCCAGGTTCGAGTTGAGGCTCGTGGCGACGTCGAGGATCTTCCGGAGCCGCGCGGCGCGGCGCCGGCTCGCGATCAGCTCGCCGCGGTAGAGCGCGCCCACTTCCTCGGCCGCGCGCGTCAGCTCCTCGTTCCGCTGCGACGCGGACTCGAGCGAGCCCTTGAGCGAGCGGATCTCGCGCTTGAGCGACCGGCGATGCCGGGTCACCTCCCAGAGGAGGACGGCGGAGGCCGCAAGGGCCCAGGCGAGCTCAACGGACGGCATCGCGATTCCAGACGACGGCGGCCGGCCGCGGCGACGCGGCCGGGAAGGGGGAGGGCGCGGGACGCTCGGACCCGGCGGCGCCGACGGACGGCTCCGTCGCCGGCGCGACCGGCTCCGCGGCCAGGCGGAGGAATTCGTCGACGACGCGCGGGTCGAACTGCGTCCCGGCGCACCGCGCGAGCTCGGCGAGCGCTTCCTCCTCCGGCATCGGCGCGCGGTACGGACGGCCCGACGTCATCGCCTCGAACGCGTCGACCACGGCGAGGACGCGGGACGCCAGCGGAATCCGCTCGCCGGCGACGCCCCGGGGATAGCCGCTCCCGTCCCAGTGCTCGTGGTGGCCGAGGATGATCTCTCCGACGAGGGCCGCCCGCTCGATGCCATCGAGCATCCGGACGCCGGCCTGCGGATGGCGCTCCACCTCGCGCCGCTCCTCCGCCGTGAACCGACGCGTCGAGTGGAGGAGCTCCTCGCCGACGGCCAGCATGCCGACGTCGTGCACGCGCGCCACGTACCCGAGCACGTCGAGGACGTCGGGCGGAAGGCCGAGGCGGCGCCCCAGCTCCGTCGCGAGGCGCACGGCGCGCCGGCCGGCCGAGGTGCCGCGGGCGCGCCGCGCGAGGATGACCGAGCGGATCGAGGCGGCCGTCGCGGCCACGTCGGGCTGCTCGTCCTCGGCGCGCGCGCGGTCGACGATCGCCGCCACGCGCGCCGCGACCGCCTGGAGGAGGGCGAGATCGTCCTCGTCGAACGGCGTTCCCGACCGCTTGTTGTTCACGTTGACCACGCCGACGGTCTCGCCGGCCAGGCGGAGCGGCACGCAGAGGAGCGACGTCGTCTCGTACTGCGGGTGGTTCATCTTCCGGAACCGCCGGTCCGATTCGACGTCGCGCACGAGGAGCGGCTCCCCCGTCTGGGCCACCCAGCCGGCGATCGAGTCGCCGACCCGCACGCGCGTCCGCGCCACCGTGTCGGGATCGAGCCCGTACGCGGCGTGGATCGCCAGCTCGGCGCCGTCCTCGCTCAGGAACATGACCGACACGATGCCGGCGTCCATGATCTCGGCCGTCATCTCGGCGGAGGACTGGAGGAGCGCGCGGAGCTCGGGCTGCTCGGTGAACGGGGCGAGCGATCGCATGAGCGTGCGGAAGCCGCGCTGCTCGAGCGGCAGGTCGATCACGAAGCGGCTCCCCAGACCCACCTCGCTCTCGAGGGTGACGGCGCCGCCGTGGAGGTCGACGACGCCCTTCACGATCGCGAGACCGAGCCCGGTGCCGGCCACGCGCTCCGCGCCGTCGGGCTCGATCCGGTAGAACCGGTCGAAGACCCGCTCGCGCTGCTCGAGCGGGATCCCCGGTCCCTGGTCCTGGACGGCGAGGCGCAACCGGTCGCCGCTCGCGACGGCCTCGAGGCGGATCTCGCCGTCGGACGGCGAGAACTTCACCGCGTTCGACACGAGGTTCACGAGCACCTGCTTCAGGAGGTCGGGATCGGCCTCCACGGTCGTCGTCTCGGGCGGGAGGTCGAGACGGAGCCGGATCCGCTTCTGGTGGAGCCCGGGCTCGACGGTCGGGAGCATCTCGTCCACCAGCCGCCGGATCGAGACCGGCTCCACGTGGAGGCGGCGGCGCCCGGAGTCCATGCGGTTCAGGTCGAGCACGTCGTTCACCATGCGGGAGAGGCGGTCGCACTCCTCGTCGATGATCCGGAGGAACCGCTTTTCCTGCGTGAACGTCGGATCGCCGGCGTTGTCGAGGAGCGTCTCGGTGTACGCCTTGATCGCGGTCAGGGGCGTCCGGAGCTCGTGGCTCACGACGGAGATGAGGTCCGACTTCGCCTCGTCGATCCGGCGAAGCGAGGCGCGCGCATCGTCGCGCTCGCGCGTCGTCCGCTCGAGCGCGGCGTGCGCGCCGATCCGATCGACCGCGAGCCCGATCTGGTCGGCGAGGAAGCGGAGCAGCCGTCGCCGGCGGTCGGTCAGGGGCCGCGCCCGCCCGTACCCGAGCAGGAGCACGCCCTGGAGCGACGGCCCGGCCAGGATCGGGAGCCCGACGCGCATCCGATCGGCGCCCTCGGGCCACGGCACGCCGGACGACGCGGCGCCGCCGGCCGTCTCCCCCTCCACGACCAGCGCCTCGCGACGGAGGATCCGGGCGATCAGGCCCTCGCCCCGCGACTCGACGGACGCGTGCGCGAACGCGCCGCGGCGCCCGGTCGCGAACACGTCGCCGCGGAGCGTCCCCCGCTCGGGATCGAGGAGGAGGAGCGCGACCGCGTCGGCCCGCGAGAGCGCGAGCACGTGCTCGCCCACGACGGTGACGAGCCCGGCGGCGTCCCACGCGGACTGGACCGCGAATCCGAAGCTCGAGAGGCTCGCGAGCGCGCCCGTGGACGCCCCGCCGCTCCCCCGCGACGCCGCGCCGGCCGTCACGACGTCCCCTCGGAGCCGGGGCCGCGCGCCGGCGGAACGAGCGAGCCGTCCGAGCGGCGATCCGGGACGACGATGCTCCCTTCCGTCGCCTTGCCCTTCTTCTTCAGCTCCTTCGCGATGTCGCTGACCTGCGCGCTGTGCTGGATGTCCCGGCCGACGTTGCTGACCACGAGGATCGTGATGGAGAGCAGAGAGAACGACTTCACCCCTCCCTGGCGGCTCGAGAGGACCGTGATCGAGCCGCGCTCGCGGTCGACCGCGTCGTACTGGAACGGGACCCGCGCGTCGAAGGACTCCCGCACCGCGTTCGCGATCGGGAGCGCCCGCTCGGGGCTCGTGATGATCACGAAGTCGTCGCCGCCGATGTGCCCGATGAAGTCGCCGTCCTGGCCGAGGCGCTGGACCTGCTCGTGCAGGATCGAGGCGGTGAAGCGGATCAGCGCGTCGCCGCGCGCGTAGCCGTAGTAGTCGTTGAACGCCTTGAAGTGGTCGAGGTCGAGATGGAGGAACGCGAACTTCTCGCCGGCGGCGATGCGGCGGTTCAGCTCGCCCTCGATGATCACGTTTCCCGGGAGGCCGGTGAGCGCGTTCGACGCGATCTGCGCCCGGCGCGTCTTGAGCTGGTTGCGCACGCGGAAGAGGAGCTCCTGCTGCTCCCACGGCTTCGTCAGGTAGTCGTCGGCGAAGAGCTCGAGCCCATGGAGCCGGTCGTCGAGCGTCGACTTCGCGGTGAGGAAGATCACCGGGATGCGGCTCGTGAGCGGATTCGACTTCAGGCGGCGGCAGACCTCGTAGCCGTCGAGGCCGGGCATCATCACGTCGAGCAGGATCAGGTCGGGCGGGTCGTGCATCACCGCCTCGAGGCCCTTGATGCCGTCCTCGGCGGTGCGGACCTCGTACGTCGCGTCCTTCGCGTCCTTGAGCTGCCGTTCGAGGATGAAGCGGAGGCGCGGCTCGTCCTCGATGACGAGGATGCGGCCTCCCTCCGGCGGTGCGGGCTGGTTCACGGAGCGTTCCCCATGGAGCGATGCGCGATCGTGCCGCCGCGCGTACGCGGCGGCTCCGCTTCGAGCGGCCCCCGGATCCGGGGAGCGCAATCTCCGTGCCGCCGACGCGCTCTCGGCGGAACGGCGAACGGCCAGAAGCGGGCCTCACTGCTGCAATTAATCGGTGCGGGAGGGATCGATCTTGAGCCTGGAACGCCGGAGCGCTCGAATCGTGCGCCCTACGGGACGATCCCGCAACTCATAGTGCAACTTGCACTTGGGGGTGGCGGCCGGGGGGACCGGCGTCAGAGGGCGGGAAACGCGTCCAGGTTCGGGATCGCCGAGACGTCGAGCGGCGTGGTCTTCCCGCGCGAGAGCGCGAGCCATCCGGCGAGCGCGATCATCGCGCCGTTGTCGCGGCAGAGGGGCGGCGACGGAACGAGCGCGGGGATGCCGCGCGAGGCGGCGAGCCGCTCCGCTTCGCGACGGAGGAGCGTGTTGCAGGCGCAGCCGCCCGCGATCGCGAGCGCGCGCGCCGGCCGTCGCTCGAGCGCGAGCGCGAGCCGCTCGATCAGCGCGGTGACGATCGCGCGCTCCGCGGAGGCCGCGATGTCGCGGAGACGCGCGGGCGGGATCGGGCGCGGCTCCTTCTCGACGTGGAGCTTCACCGCGGTCTTGAGCCCGCTCATGCTGACGTCCAGCGTCTCGCCGCCGAGGCGCGCCACCGGGAACGCGATCGCCCCGGCGTTCCCCTCGCGCGCGAGGCGGTCCACCTCGGGGCCGCCCGGATACGCAAGTCCGAGCAGCTTCCCGACCTTGTCGAACGCCTCCCCCGCCGCGTCGTCGCGGGTCGAGCCGAGCCGCTCCGCGCGGCCCAGCTCCGCCACGTGGTAGATCTCCGTGTGCCCCCCCGACGCGACCATGCCGACGTAGGGACAGGGGAGCTCGTGCTCGAGGGCCGGCGAGAGGAGGTGAGCCTCGACGTGGTTCACGCCGGCGAACGGGATGCCCCGCGCCATGGCGAGGCCCTTCGCGAACTCGAGTCCGACCAGGAGCGAGCCGACCAGGCCGGGACCGACGGTGGCGGCGACGCCGTCCACCGACTCGATCGTCCGGCCGGTCTTCTCGAGGAGCTCCGCGATGACGCGCGGGAGGAGGGTGATGTGCGCCCGGCTCGCGAACTCGGGGACCACGCCGCCGTACGTGGCGTGGACGTCCTGCGCGCGGACGACGTGGGCGAGGAGGCGGCCGTCCTCGAGGAGCGCCGCCCCGGTGTCGTCGCAACTGGTCTCGATGCCGAGAACGATCATGGGGTCGATGCTACACGATGCACGGGGGAGGATTCGATCGTGCCCTCGGGCTCCGAACCCCAGTCGCCCTCGGACACGGTCGACTCCTCCCCCTCACGCCGCGTCGCCGTCCCTCACGTCCGAGTGGATCAGTCCCGCTTCGCCCCGGCCGTGAGCGCGAGCCGGTTCTTGGCCCGCTCGAGCGCGCGCATCGCGCGGTCGCGGTCGAAGTCCTCGATCCGCTCGCCGTTCCCGTTCAGCCGCGCCTGCGCCCGCTCGAACGCCGCGTTCGCGCGCTCGCGGTCGATGTCCGTCACGCGCTCGGCCGCGTCGGCCAGCGCCGTGACGCGGTTTCCCGCCACCTCGAGGAAGCCGCCGCTGACGGCGTAGACCGTGAGCGCCCCGTGCGGGTCCTTCACCTCGAGCTTCCCGGGGCGGAGCGCCGTGATGAGCGGCGCGTGGTTCGCCAGGATGCCGAGGTAGCCCTCGGATCCCGGCGCCAGCACGTACGACACCGGCCCCTCGAAGAGGAGCCGCTGCGGCGTGACGAGCCGGAACGTGAATTCGGCCATGGTCGGGTCGGGGCCGCCGGGCTAGGCGCCGGCGGTCGCCCCCATCTGCTCCGCCCGCTCGTAGACCTCGTCGATCGTGCCGGCCATGTAGAAGGCCTGCTCCGGGATCGCGTCGCACTTCCCGTCCACGATCTGGTGGAACGAGCGGATGTTGTCCTCGAGCTTCACGTAGCGTCCCGGGAGGCCGGTGAACGGCTCCGCGACGAAGAAGGGCTGCGAGAGGAACTTCTGGATCTTCCGCGCGCGCGACACCGTGAGCTTGTCCTCTTCGGAGAGCTCGTCGATGCCGAGGATCGCGATGATGTCCTGGAGGTCCTTGTAGCGCTGGAGGATCTTCTGGACCGCCCGGGCCAGGTCGTAGTGGTCCTCCCCGACGATGTTCGGGTCGAGGATCCGCGACGTGGAGTCGAGCGGGTCGACGGCCGGATAGATGCCCAGCTCGGCGATGCGGCGCGAGAGCACCGTCGTCGCGTCGAGGTGCGTGAACGTCGTGGCCGGCGCCGGGTCGGTCAGGTCGTCGGCGGGCACGTAGATCGCCTGCACCGACGTGATCGAGCCGCGCTTGGTCGAGGTGATCCGCTCCTGCAGCGCGCCCATCTCGGTCGAGAGGGTGGGCTGGTAGCCCACGGCGCTCGGCATGCGGCCGAGGAGCGCCGACACCTCCGAGCCCGCCTGCGTGAAGCGGAAGATGTTGTCCACGAAGAAGAGCACGTCCTGGTTCTCGGAGTCGCGGAAGTACTCCGCCATCGTCACGCCCGTGAGCGCGACCCGCAGGCGCGCACCGGGCGGCTCGTTCATCTGGCCGAAGACCATCACGGTCTTGGAGAGCACCGGGACCTCCTGGCCGGAGGCGTCCTTGAACGTGGACTCCTGCATCTCCAGCCAGAGGTCGTTCCCCTCGCGCGTGCGCTCCCCCACGCCCGAGAAGACCGAGAAGCCGCCGTGCTCGGTCGCGATGTTCCGGATCAGCTCCTGGAGGATCACCGTCTTGCCGAGTCCCGCACCCCCGAAGAGGCCGATCTTGCCGCCCTTCGAATAGGGGGCGAGGAGATCCACGACCTTGATCCCCGTC
>JBLMXB010000159.1:0-40225 GCA_050257555.1 Hyphomicrobiales bacterium
GAACGGCGACGGCGTTCGCGACGCCCAGGACCGGCTCTCCCCCGACGGTCCGACGACCCTCGACGTCTGGCTGGTCAGCGACCACGATCGCGACGGCACCCCCGTCGTCTGCGACTACGAGACCGGGACGAGCCTGACCGTGAACTCGTACTCCTTCGTGCTCCACGCCGTCGGCGGGACGATGCAGTGGGGCGTCATGCAGAACCGGTTCCCGTTCGTGGCCGCGCCCGTCTGCGTCGCGTCCGACGAGGACACGACGAACGCCGTCTATTACCACAATGGATGGGCGGGGCGGGACATCCTTCCCCCGGGGCGCTATCACCTCGCCACGCTCACCGTGACGCCGGCGTCCGGGACGCCGTCGGTCTTCATCGAGCCGTACCATCCGGTCCTGCGAACGCGGATCACGGCGTTCGGGACGAAATGCCCCGCGATGGACTTCGACAATACGTACAAGCTCGGCATCGACTTCGCCGACGTGGCCGGGCTCGGCCCGCCGCAGGCCGATCCGGGCGGCCCGTACTACGCCCGAACCGAGGAGCCGATCGGGCTCTCGGGCGGCGCGTCGCGCGATCCGGAAGACGCGTCGATGACGTATCACTGGGACTTCGGCGACGGCGCGACCGGGGACGGCGTCTCCGCGTCGCACGTCTACGCGGCGGCCGGGCGGTACACCGCGACGCTCACGGTGACGAACGAAAGCGGCAGCACCGCGCGTTCCGCGGAGGTCGTCGTGACCGATCTCCACCAGCCGATCGCCCGGTCGGGCGGGCCGTACGAGGGGCGGGCCGATACACCGGTGCATTTCGACGGGCGCGGATCGTCCGATCCGGACGACGACCCTCTCGCCTTCGCGTGGACCTTCGGCGACGGCTACGCGTCGACCGGGCCGGAGGCCGATCATGCGTACCCGGTCGCGGGGACGTACACGGCCACGCTCACCGTGAGCGACGGGTCGCTCACCGATTCGGACGCCGCCGCCGTCACGATCCTCGAGGCCGTGACGCGGCCGCCGGTGGCGGATCCGGGCGGTCCCTACGCCGGCATCACCGGCCGGAACATCCTGTTCGACGGCACCCGTTCGTACGATCCGGAAGGGGAGCCGCTCGGCTACACGTGGACCTTCGGCGACGGCGGGAAGGGCTACTCCGCCTCGACCGGCCACACGTACGACGTCGCCGGCGTCTACGACGTGACGCTCACGGTGGCCGACCGCTGGAATTCCGGCTCGGCCACGACGACCGCGACGATCGCGTCGGGCGTGTCCGCGCGCGCGTTCACCGACGGCCACGGGCCTCCGACGATCTACGTCGGGACGGACGAGGCGCCGTTCACGCTGAGCCTCGAGCCGCTCGACGGGGCCTTCTCGGTCGACGACGTCGATCTCGACTCGATCACGATGCGATCCGAGGGGACCGGATCGGTCTCCGAGATCCCCGCGCAGGGTCTCGTGCTCACCGATCAGGACGCGGACGGCAACGGCGTGCGAGAGCTGACCGTCACGTTCGCCGCGGCGGACCTGGCGGACCTCTTCGCCGGCATCACGCACCCGACGCACGCCACGGTCACGCTCTCCGGGAGGTTCTACCGCGGCGGGGTCTTCTTCGCGGATCTCGCGATGAACGTGCGTCCGGGGCTCGCCGGGCTCCTGACGATCACGCCGAATCCGTTCAATCCGCAGGCGCTGGTCCGGTTCCACCTCACGCGGCCCGGTCCCGTGCGCGCGAACCTCTTCGACGTGCGCGGGCGGATGGTGCGGACCGTGCTCCGCGGCGAGCCGATGCAGGCCGGCACGCACCAGCTCGTTCTCGACGCGACCGGCGATCACGGAAGTGGCCTCGCGAGCGGGATCTACTTCCTACGCCTCGCGGGGCCCGACGGCGTCCTCACGCGGCGCCTGGCCGTGACGAAATAGCCGCGCCGGGTCGCGGCCCGGAGTGAACGCGGGCGTCTCGGACCGTCCCGAACGGGACGCCGGGGCGCCCGCTGGCTTTTTCGGACCAACCCCGCCCCTGCCACGCGATCCACAGCGATCCCAACGAATTGCGCGCGCCCGCCCCCCGGGAACCGCGTTCTGGCATGACGGTTGGTATCAGGAAACCCGGAGGCTCGAACGACCGCCATGGCCAGGGAGAGACGCCTGGAAGATCGCACCGACATCGCCCCGTCGCGACGGCTTGCCCTGCCTCACCGCGACCCGGGGCCCCTGGCCGCCATGGCGATCGCGGCGGTCGTCGCCGTGATCTCCCTCGGCGCCGCGACCGCCCGCGCGGACGTCGCCGGCGCCGTCGGCGCCGACTACTATTCCGGGCCGTCGAGTCAGGTGACGCGCGGCGTGCTCGGCATCGCGAGCGTCGGCGTCGCCGGAGGGTTCGCCTCCGTCGCGGGCGTGCGCTACGACGACACGCTCGTCGGTCCCGGCTTCGGCGTCACGGCCGGCGTGGGCGCGCCGCTCGGAGGCTCGGACCGGCTCTTCCGCGTCCTGGGGACGCGATACGTCGGCGACGGGACGTACCGCGCGTGGAGGCTCAAGGCGGGCCCGTTCTTCCAGTGGAACGGCTCGTCGCTCGGCGTCTCGTTCCTGCGCTACGTGGACGACGTCGGCGGCGAAGCGACCGGCGCGATCGTCGAGGTCGAGACGCCGGTGGCCCCGCGATGGCGCGCGACGATCGACGGCTCCGCCGCGGCGATCGCCCTCGGCCAGCGGAGCGTGAGCGCGTCGGCCGGAGTCGCGTGGACGGCGGCGCGGCACCTCACGCTGAGCGCGGAGGCGGGCGTGGCGCGGAACGGCACGATCGCCGCCCCGCAGCCCGGCGGCGGCGCGCGCGGGATGCCCGGCGTCACGAACCTCGGAACGTCAACCGGTGGCCGAGGGTCCGCCGGCCGGCCCGACGTCACGTCGGGCGCGGGCGCGGACGTCGCGGCCACGCTGCAGCTCGGAATTCGGGTCCCGTTTCCGTGACCCGGCAACGAACCCCGGCCGCCGCGCCCGAAGCGCGGCACAACCAAGGAGGCAGTATGAATCGCATCATCGGAATGTCGGTGGGAGTGGCGGCGGTGCTCGCGTTGGCGTCGGGGCCCACGTACGCGGAGGACCCGTCCGGAACGCCCCCGGCGGATCCGACGGCCACGGCCCAGACGACGCTGCAGACGAAGGCGAACGATCAGGCCGAGGCCCACGCGGGCGACGTGCTCGCCGGAATCCAGGCGCGCGCGGCGCAGACGAACGCGAAGGCGGCGGCGAAGGCGAACGCGAGGATCGACGCGTCCGTCAAGGCGACCGACGCCGCCGCGGCGGGGAACGACGCGAAGATCGCGGACCGGCTCGCCACGGAATTCGGCGTGACCGCCGACGCGCTCACCGCCGAGAAGAACAGCCTGAACACCTCGTGGGGGCAGCTCATGATCGCGCACACGCTGATGGCGAACTCGTCCACCGACGTGACGGCGCAGGACATCTTCTCGCTTCGCACGCAGGGGATGGGGTGGGGCCAGATCGCGAACGGCATGGGGCTCCGCCTCGGGGACGTCGTGAGCGCCGCGAACGCCGAATCGCGCGTGGCGAAGGGCCTCGACAAGGCGGACGGTCGCGTGGCCACCATCCATGGGGCCGGTTCCAAGGCGGGGACGGGCATGGCCAAGGCGGCGACGCACGCGGGCACGCACGCGAAGGCGGGTGCCGCGGGCACGGGCGCGGCGGCCAGCGGTGCGGCGTCGTCCGCGGTCCGGAACGACGCGGCGAAGATGGGCGTCGGAGCCGGCGCGGGGAAGGGCGGCCGCTAGCGGCAAATGGGGCGCCGGCCGAGCCGGCGTGCCGAGGAGTTCGGGGCGGGTCCGGAGACGGGCCCGCCCCTTCGCTCAGGACCGCCGGAGCGTCCGGGCGGTGATGATCAGCGCGACGCCGGCCGTGATGACCGCGCCGGCGACCAGAATGCGCGGGCCGACCGGCTCGCCGCCGAGCGACCAGCCGAGGAAGACCGCGATCGCGGGATTCACGTACGCGTACGTGCTGGCGCGCGACGGCGTCGTGACGCGGAGGAGCCAGGTGTACGCCGTGAACGCGACGAGCGAGCCCGCGACGATCAGGTAGCCCTCGGCGAGGAGGGATCGGAGCGTGACCGCCGCCGCGCGGAACCTCGACAGCTCGCCCGTCCCGAGCCCGACGCCGAGGAGGAGCGCGCCGCCGGCGAGCATCTGGAGGCCGCCCGACTGCACGTGCGACCGCACGAGCGGCAGGCGGCCGATCAGGACCGTCCCCGTGGCCCAGCAGAAGGTCGTCACCAGGAGGACGCCGGCCGCGACCGGGTCGACCCGTTCCGAAGCCCACGCGCCGTGCGCGCCGATCAGCAGCCAGACGCCCGAGAAGCCGATCAGCACGCCGATCACGGTCGCGACGGTCGGCCGCACGCCGCCCGGGCGGAGCCAGTCGATCAGCGCCACCCAGATCGGGATGGCCGCGACGAGGAGCGCCGCGAGCCCGGACGTGATCCGCGTCTCGGCGAAGACGACGCCCCCGTTCCCGGCGAGGAAGAAGAGCGCGCCGAGGAGCGCGGCCGCGCCCGCCTGCCGTGCCGTCGGGCGCCTCGCCTCGCCCCGCGCGACCGCCCACCCCGTGAGGAGGGCGCCCGCGATCAGGTACCGGCTCCCCACCATCAGGAAGGGGGGGATCGTCTCGATCGCGAAGCGGATCGCGAGATACGTCGAGCCCCAGATCAGGTAGATGCACGCGAACGCGATCACGACGCGAAGGGGCGCGGGGCGGGTGACGGGGATCACGGCCGGCGGGTCCGCCGAGCGGGCGCGCGCTTCCGCGTCCGAGCCGCGCCGCCCTCCGGCAGGGCGAGGAGCGCCGTCTCCTTCACGGACGAGAGGACGATCGTGGTACGCGTGGAGCGTACGGCCGGGAGGGCGCCGATCGACTCGCGGAGGAGCCGGCCGAGCGCCTCGGTGTCGGGCACGCGGACCTTGACCAGGTAGCAGTCCTCGCCCGCGATCTGGTGCACCTCCTGCACCTCCGGGAAGCGTGCGATCCGCCGGCCGGTCTCGAGGCCGCCGACCCGCTCCTCGGCGTGGACGAAGACGAACGCGACGAGCGCGGCCCCGAACGCCGCCGGATCGAGCCGGGTCTCGTACCCGCGGATGACGCCGCGGCGCTCCAGCTTCCGGAGACGCGCCAGGACCGCGGACGGGGCGATGCCGACGCGACGGGCCAGGGCGGCCTGGGACGCCCGGGCATCCTTCTGAAGAAGCTTCACGAGTTTGCTGTCGATATCGTCGATCATTCTCCAAAATCCTCCTTTCGGAGAATTATATTCTCGAAGGACCCGGACGGCAACGCCGTCCCCGTGCCCCGCCGCGGGGCGTGCGGGACCCCCGGCCGCGGGGTAGACTGGAGGGATGGGAACGCACCGGGGGCATCGCGCGCCGTGAACGGCGCCCTGGCCGGGCTCGTGCTCGGCACCTCGGTCGCGGCGGGGCTCAACGTCTACGCGACCGTGGCCACGCTCGGGATCCTGGAGCGGGCGGGGGTCGTCTCGCTCCCGGCGGGGCTCCACGTGCTCGCGAGCCCGTGGATCATCGGGATCGCGGCGGCCCTCTACGTGGTGGAGTTCGTCGCGGACAAGATCCCCGCGGTCGACCACGTCTGGGACCTGGTCCACACGTTCGTCCGTCCGCCGGCGGCCGCGCTGCTCGCGTTCGCGGCGCTCGGGAACGTCCCGGAGATCTGGCGGATCGGCGCGGCCCTGCTCGCGGGGACGGTCGCGCTCGCGTCGCACGGGGGGAAGGCGTCGGGCCGGGTCGCGGTGAACGCGAGCCCGGAGCCGCTCAGCAACTGGGCCGCCAGCGTGGGGGAGGACGGCCTCGCGATCACGCTCGCGTGGCTCGCCGCGGCGCATCCGATCGTGGCGCTCGCGGTCGCGGTCGTGGTCACGATCGCGTCGGTCGTGGTGATCGTGGTGACGGTGCGGCTGATCCGGGGTGCGGCGCGCCTCGCGTTCGGCCGCCGGCGGCGCCCCGCGGCCTGACGGGCGCGCGACGGAGCCGCCGCGCCCCGCGCGCGGCTACACCTCGGCGCTCTTCCGCTTCGTGTGGTCGAGGAGGCGCTTCCGGACCCGGATCGCCGACGGCGTCACCTCCACCAGCTCGTCGTCGTTGATCCACTCGATCGCCTGCTCGATGGTCAGCTCCCGCGGCGGCGTCAGCTTGATCCCGATGTCGGCCGTCGAGGCGCGCATGTTCGTGAGGTGCTTCCGGCGGCAGACCTGGACGACGAGATCGCCCTCCTTGCCCTGCTCGCCGACCACCTGGCCCGCGTAGACCTTCTCGGTCGGCTTCACGAAGAACGTGCCGCGGTCGCTCAGCTGGTCGAGGGCGTACGCGGTCACGTCGCCGCCTTCCTTCGCGACCATCGCGCCGCGCTTCCGATTCGGGAGCGGTCCCCGGTGCGGGCCGTACCGGTCGAACAGGTGGTTCAGGAGGCCCGTGCCCTTCGTGAGCGTGAGGAACTCGGTGCGGAATCCGAGGAGGCCGCGCGACGGGATCGTGAACTCCATCCGGGTCCGGTCGCCGTGGCGGCCCAGGTGCTGCAGCTCCCCGCGCCGCTCGCCGAGCGCGGCGATCACGGCGCCCGTGAACTCCTCCGCGCAGTCGATCACCAGCTCCTCGTACGGCTCGAGCGTCTCCCCGGTGGGCGCCTCTTGGAAGATCACCTGCGGGCGTCCGAGCGCGAACTCGAAGCCCTCGCGCCGCATCGTCTCCGCCAGGATCGCGAGCGAGAGCTCGCCGCGGCCGAGAACCAGGAAGGAATCGGCGTCGCCGGTCCGCTCCATGCGGAGGCCGACGTTTCGCTCCAGCTCCCGCTCCAGCCGCTCGAGCAGGTGGCGGCTCGTGAGGTACCGGCCCGAGAGCCCGGAGAAGGGGGCGTCGTTGACCCGGAACTCCATGGAGAGGGTCGGCTCGTCGACGCGGATCCCGTCGAGCGGCTTCGGGTCGAGCGGGTCGAGGATCGTCTGGCCGATCTCGATCTCGGGGAAGCCCGAGAGGACGACGATGTCGCCGGCCGCGGCCTCCGTCACCTCCACGCGCTCGATCCCCTCGAAGAGATAGATCTTCCCGACCTTCCCCTTCTGCGAGAAGGAGCCGTCGGGCCGCACCGCCGCGAGCTCCGTCGCCCGGGTGATCCGCCCGGAGTGGACCCGCCCGACGGCGAGCCGGCCGAAGTAGTCGGAGTAGTCGATGTTGGCGACGATCAGCTTGAACGGCGCGTCGCCGATCGGCGGCGCGGGCACGCGGTCGAGGATCGTGTCGAGCAGCGGCCGGAGGTCGCCCGCCGTCGCCTCGGGATCGGTGGACGCGAAGCCGAGACGCCCCGAGCCGTACAGCACCGGGAAGTCGAGGTGGTCGTCGTGCGTCGCGAGCGAGAGGAAGAGGTCGTGGATCTCCGCCTCCACCTCGAGCGGCCGCGCGTCGGCGCGGTCGGTCTTGTTGATCAGCACGATCGGGCGCTTGCCGGTCTCGAGCGCCTTCTTGAGGACGAACCGGGTCTGCGGGAGCGGCCCCTCGGCCGCGTCCACGAGGAGGAGCACCCCCTCGACCATGGAGAGGATCCGCTCCACCTCCGAGCCGAAATCGCGGTGGCCCGGCGTGTCGACGATGTTGATCACCGTCTCGCCGTAGCGGATCGCGGTGTTCTTCGCGAGGATCGTGATCCCGCGCTCGCGCTCGAGGTCGCCGGAGTCCATCACGCACTCGGCGACCTGCTGGCCGGCGCGGAACGTCCCCGCCTGCTTGAGCAGCGCGTCGACGAGCGTGGTCTTGCCGTGGTCCACGTGGGCCACGATGGCGATGGCGCGGCGGTCCGCGCGGCGGGTGACGTCGATCATGGAAGCGGGGAAGGATACCAGATTCCGCGGCCCGGCGTCGCGCCGTCCGGGATTTCGGGCGAAACGATCGCCGGGGTTCCCGTATCCTGACCGGGTCGCGCCGCGCCGTCCGCGACGCGGCGCGCGACGTCGCCACGCGACGCCCCCGCCGCGACCGCGGGTCCCCGGACACCCGCCGGAGTGAGGAAGCCGACCATGACCCCCGCCCTGTTCGCGCAGTTGTTTCGGACCAGCCACGGCGCCCTGCACCTGAACCTCGCCGGCGTCACGCCGGAGGAGGCGCTCCTCCAGCCCGAGCCCGCGGGGAATTGCCTCACCTGGATCGTCGGCCACATCACCGCGTCGCGGAACGGCGCGCTCCGCGTGCTCGGCGAGGAGCCGATCTGGGACGCCGAGACGGCGAAGCGGTACGCGCGGAGCAGCGCGCCGATCCTCGGCTCCGGCGACGGCCTGCCGTTCGAGCGGATCGTGGCCGACTTCGACGCCACGCAGGAGCGGATCGTGGCGGCGCTCGCGCGGACGTCCCCCGAGGACCTCGCCCGGACGTGGAAGGACGATCAGAGCGTCGGAGCGTGGCTCGCGTTCCTCCACTTCCACGAGTCGTACCACGTGGGGCAGACCGGCATCGTGAGGCGTCTGATCGGCAAGGAGGGCGCGATCCGCTGACGCGCGGTGGCGCGCGCGGCGGCGGGCCCTTCGCGGAACCGATCGCCGGACCCGCGCGCCCGCGCTATACTGCGGCCCCGGCGCGGGAGCCCCCGCGCCCGCACGGAACCGGGGCCCGTTCATGGACGAAGCGCTCGCCGTACATCGCCTCCACTTCGCGTTCACGGTCACCTTCCACTACCTCTTCCCGCAGCTCACGATGGGGCTCGCGCTCCTCCTCGTGATCCTGAAGACGTGGGCGCTCCGGAAGAACGATCCGCGGTACGACGCCGCCGCCCGCTTCTGGGGCCGGATCTTCGGGGTCACGTTCGCGATGGGCGTCGTGACCGGGATCCCGATGGAGTTCCAGTTCGGGACGAACTGGGCCGAGTTCTCGAAGGCGGCCGGCGGCGTGATCGGTCAGACGCTCGCGATGGAGGGCGTCTTCTCGTTCTTCCTCGAGTCGACGTTCCTCGGGCTCTTCCTCTTCGGCGAGCGGCGCCTCGGGCGCGTCGGCCATTGGCTCGCGGCCGTCCTCGTCTTCCTCGGCTCCTGGCTCTCGGGATACTTCATCATCATGACGGACGCGTGGATGCAGCACCCGGTGGGGCACGAGGTGCTTCCGGGCGGCGCCATCGCGCTCCGGAGCTTCGGCGCGCTCCTCTTCAATCCCTGGGGGATCTGGCAGTACGCGCACAACATGAACGGCGCGGTCGTCACCGGGAGCGTCGTCATGGCCAGCGTCGGCGCGTTCTATCTCCTCTCGCGGCAGCACGAGGAGATGGGGCGCCTCTTCCTCCGCGTCGGCGTGATCGTCGCCGCGATCGCGTCCGTCACGCAGCTCTTCCCGACGGGCGACGGGCAGGGGCGGATGCTGGCCCGGCACCAGCCGGTCACGCTCGCCGCCATGGAGGCGCTCTTCCACACGGAGCGGGGCGCGCCGCTCGCGATCATCGGCCAGCCGGACCTGGAGCGCCGCCGCCTCGACAATCCGATCCTCATCCCGCGGATGCTGAGCTTCCTCACGTACCAGCGCTGGGAGCACGAGGTGAAGGGGCTCGACCACTTCCCCGAGGACCAGTGGCCCGACAACATCCCGCTCCTCTACTACGCGTACCACGTGATGGTGGGGCTCGGGACCTTCTTCATCGCGGTGTACGGGTTCGCGCTCTTCCTGCTCGCGCGGGGCCGCCTCTACGGAGCGCGCTGGATGCTCTGGATCCTGATGCTCGCGCTGCCGTTCCCGTACATCGCGACCACCGCCGGCTGGATCACCGCCGAGGTGGGCCGCCAGCCGTGGCTCGTGTACGGGATCCTCCGCACCGCGGACGGATACTCGCGGAACGTCTCCGCGGGGAACGGCCTCTTCACGCTGATCGGCTTCATGGGCCTCTACACGGTGCTCGGCATCCTCTACCTCTTCCTCGTGCGCCGCGAGATCGAGCACGGCCCCGCGCCCGCCGCGCCCGCGGCACCGCGCCGGACGGGAGGCTGACCGCGATGGAGACGCTCTGGTTCTGGCTCGTCGCGATCATGCTCGCGCTCTACGTCGTGTTCGACGGGTTCGACATCGGCGCCGGCATCGTGCACCTCTTCGTCGCGAGGACGCCGGGCGAGCGCGCGGCGGTGCTGGCGTCCATCGGTCCGGTCTGGGACGGGAACGAGGTCTGGCTCCTCGCGGCGGGCGGCACGCTCTATTTCGCGTTCCCCGCGCTCTACGCCGTCGCGTTCAGCGGCTTCTACCTCCCGCTCATGATGGTGCTCTGGCTCCTGATCCTCCGCGGCCTCTCGATCGAGCTGCGCGGCCACATGGAGGGGGCGATCTGGAAGCCGTTCTGGGACGGGGTCTTCGCGCTCTCGAGCCTCCTCCTCGCCGTCTTCTTCGGCGCGGCGCTCGGGAACGTCGTGCGCGGGGTGCCGCTCGGACTCGACGGGCGGTTCTTCGAGCCCTTGTGGACCGACTTCCGCCCCGGTCCCGACGCCGGGATCCTCGACGGATACACGATCCTGGTCGGCCTCGCGGCGCTCGCGGCGCTCGCGCAGCACGGGGCGCTCTGGCTCGCGCTCAAGACGCCCGACCCGGTGGCCTCGCGCGCCCGCGCCGCGGCCTCGCGCGCGTTCGGGGCCACGCTCGCGCTGACGGCCGCCGTCACGTGGGTCACGCTCCGGCTCCAGCCGCAGGTCGCGACGAACCTCGCGCGGTGGCCCGCCGGCTGGGCGTTTCCCGCGCTCGCCGTCGCCGGGCTCCTCGGCACGCGGCTCTTCACCGCGCGCGGAGCGCCCGGGCGCGCCTTCCTCGCGTCGTCGGCCTTCCTGATCGCCATGATGGCGAGCGCGGCGTTCGGGCTCTACCCGTACGTGCTGCCGGCCATCACCGACCCCTCGCTCGGGCTCACCGTGACGGGCGCCGCGGCCGGAGCCTACGGGCTCCGCGTCGGGCTCGTCTGGTGGATCGTCGGGATGGCGCTGGTCGCCGTCTACGTCACGTTCGTCTACCGCCACTTCGCGGGCAGGGTCTCGCTCGGGACGGAGACCGGCCGGGATTGAGCCGCGGCGGCGCGGCCGCAACGAGGGGGGAATCCATGGAAAGGGGAAGGGTCGAGGGGAAGGTCGCGATCGTGACCGGCGGCGCGCGGGGGATCGGGGCCGCGACCGCGCGCCTCCTCGCCCGCGAGGGCGCGTCCGTGCTGATCACCGACGTGCTCGACGGGGAAGGCGAGGCCGCGGCGTCCGCGATCCGCGCGACCGGCGCGGCCGCCGCGTACGTCCGGCTCGACGTCTCCAGCGAAGCGGCGTGGGCCGCCGCGGTGGAGGATGCCGCCCGTCGGTTCGGCGGGCTCCACGTGCTGGTGAACAACGCGGCGATCGCCCGGGACGAGGACGTCGAAACGGAGACGCTCGAGGGATGGAACCGGCTCCTCGCGATCGACCTGACCGGCGCCTGGCTCGGCATGAGAGCGGCGGCACCGGCGATGCGACGATCCGGCGGCGGCTCGATCATCAACGTCTCCTCGATCTACGGTCTGGTCGGCGGTACGGGCTCCGCGGCGGCGTACCACGCCTCGAAGGGAGCCCTGAGGACGATGACCAAGAACGCGGCGATCCGCTACGCGAAGGAGGGGATCCGCGTCAATTCGCTCCATCCGGGCTTCGTCGACACTCCGATGATCGCGCCCTACCTGGTCACGCCCGAGGGGCGTCCCAGCGACCTCGCCCGGTGGATCGAGAGCCGGACGCCCGTCGGGCGCGCCGGGACTCCCGAAGAAGTGGCGAACGCGATCCTCTTCCTCGGCAGCGACGAGTCGTCCTACGTGACCGGTTCCGAGGTGACCGTGGACGGCGGATACACCGCGGCCTAGCCGCGCATTCCAAAGGGGGGAATCCATGAAGACCATGCGACCGCTGGCCGTCCTCGTGGCGGCGGGGCTCCTGGGCGCGGGCTGCGCGTCCATCCCGCCGCAGCACGTCGGCGTGCTCGAGACGTTCGGGAAGGTCCACGACGCGACCTGGGCCCCGGGGCTCCACGCCTGGGCCCCGTGGTTCGGCGTCCACCGCATCAACTGCCGCACGCGGCAGATCGAGGAGCGGACTTCGACGCCGACGGGCGAGGGGCTCCTGGTCGGGCTCGACGTGAGCATCGTCTACCACGCGGAGCCCGAGGCGGCACGCGACATCTTCTCGCGCTACGGCGGACTCGAGGGCGTGGTCCAGACCGTGCTGGTCCCGGAATTCCGCTCGGTCGTGCGCGACGTCACGGCGGGATTCAACGCCGTGGATCTCTACTCCGGGCGGCGCGCGGAGGTCGGCCAGAGGATGCTGGCCGAAATGCAGGCGCGGATGCAGGGCCGCGGCATCGCCGTCGAGGCGATGCTCCTCCGGAACATCGAGCTCCCCGAGCAGATCTCGCGCGCCGTCGAGGCGAAGCTCGCGGCCGATCAGCAGGCGCAGCAGATGGAGTTCGTGCTCCGGAAGGAACAGAAGGAGGCGGAGCGGAAGCGGATCGAGGCGCAGGGGATCGCCGACTTCCAGCGGATCGTGACCGCGGGGATCTCGCCCGCGCTCCTGACCTGGAAGGGGATCGAGGCGACGGAGCACCTGGCCACGTCGTCCAACTCGAAGATCATCGTCGTCGGCGGGAAGAACGGCCTCCCCGTCATCCTCAATCCGTGAGCAGGGCCTCGTAGCGGGCTCGGTCGTCGGGGCGGAAGCAGACGAACCGTACGAGCACGATCGCCGGGTCGTGCCGGAGCCGCTCGCGCACCGCCTCGACCGCGATGGCCGCGGCGTCATCGGCGGGGAACCCGTACGCGCCGGTCGCGATGCAGGGGAAGGCGATCGTGCGCGCCCCGTTTTGCGCGGCGAGGTCGAGCGACGACACGTAGCAGCGCCGGAGGAGCTCCCGCTCGCCCCGCGTCCCGCCCCGCCAGACGGGGCCCACGGTGTGGATCACCCAGCGGGCCGGGAGGCGGAAGCCGGGCGTGATCCGCGCTTCGCCGGTGGGGCAGCCGCCCAGCGCGCGGCACGCCTCGAGCAGCTCCGGTCCCGCCGCGCGGTGGATCGCGCCGTCCACGCCGCCGCCGCCGAGCAGCGACTCGTTCGCGGCGTTCACGATCGCGTCCACCGCCTCGCGCGTGATGTCGCCCGAGGCGGGGAGCAGGGTCGCCATCGGCGGCTCGTCCGGCCGCGCTACCGGCCGTCGCCCGGGTCGGACCGCTTCTCGTGCTTCTCGGGCGCGCCGCCCTGCTCGACCCACGTCCGCTCGGTCCGGGTCTTCCGCTTCTCGCGGAACGCCTTCATCCACTGCCGGCCGTTCGTCTCGACCGTCCGCGTCGAGACGATGCGGTCCACGATCCGGTCGATGCGCTGGAGCTGTTCGGAGAGCTCCGACTCGGCCCGGTAGAGGCGGATCGTGCCGTCGAACGACGCGAGGTCGACGCGCGCCGAGCACGTGCCGAGGCAGAAGTTGAAGGAGCGTCCGCCCTTCGTCTCGGTCAGCGTGACCGGGAACGCCGATTCGAAGTCGCCCGAGAACGTGGAGATCGCCATCCCCGCGTTCGTCTCGCGCGGGATCGCGACGGCCACGTCCCCGTTGTGGCTCGTGAAGCGGTACGCGCCCTTGTCGGCGATCGTCCCGTCGTACGCGATCGCGCCGTTCACGGTGGAGACGTCGACGCTGTCCGAGCGGACCCGGTAGACGTACGCGCTGCCGTTCACCGTCTGGGCGGCGATCGTGCCGATCGCGCCGCTCAGGGCGATGTCGTCGTCCACGGTGTTGAGCCGGATCCGGCGCCGTCCGCCCTGCACGACCACGTCGCCGTGAACGGTCTCGACCTTCACCGCGCCCTCGGTCCCCGTGATGATCACGTCGGTGTGGATTCCGGAGACGTCGAGGTCCATCCAGGTCGGCACGGTCAGGCGGATCGTCGCGCTCCGCTCCTCGGGGGACTTCGGGCGCGCCTTGATGAGGAGCACGTTCTCGGACGGCTCGACGACGAGGCGGTCCTCGTCCTCGGTGTCGGCGAGGATCCGGACGGCGTCCCGGTTCCACGTCTGGATGAAGACCTCTCCGGAATAGTCGGCGACGCTCAGCTGGACGTCCCTCGGCACGACGAGCGTCGTGTCGGTCCCCGACGGGAGCTGGAACGCGGCGAGTCCGGCGGCGAATGCGAGCGGGGCGAGGATCATCGGGCTCTTCCTTTACCGCGGCGCGCTGGCCAGCATCGTCGCCCGGTTCAGGAGCTCCGTCCGCTGGCGCATCGTCTCGTCCAGGTGCGCGCGCACATAGGGGTTATGGGGATCGGCGTCCAGGGCGCGGCGCGCCTGCTGGATCGCGATGTCGATGATGGTGAGGCTCTCCTCGAGCGTGCGGACGGTTCCCGGGTCGAGGTTCTCGCGGCCGCTCGCGAGGATGCGACGCAGCTCCTCGACGCCTTCGCCCGCCGGGCCCGACGTCGCGCCCGCGGGAAGGGCGGAGGACGACGTGCCGGAGAGCGCGCTCGAGAGCGGCTCGCCCGCCGGCGCGAGGTCGGTCACGGCCGGCGCGGGAGACGGCGACGACTCCGCGATCGCGGCGCCCTGGCGAAGCCCGCTCGTCCGCGCGTACCAGACCGCGGCCCCCGAGAGGACCGCGACGGCGAGACAGGCGGCGGCGAGCTGCGGGAGGGAGAACGTCACGTGGCGCGCCGCCCAGCCGCGCGGCGGCCGCGCCGCGGCGATCGAGGGCGGACGGAGTCGCGCCTCGATGCCGCCCCAGAGATCGGCGTCGGGCTCGACGCCGGGGAGCGCCCGCGCGCGCGCCACGATGTGGCGGAGATCGGCGACGACGGCGGCGCAGTCGGGGCACCCCCGGAGATGCGTCTCCAGGTCGCCCCGCGACGCGGCGTCGAGCTCGTCGTCCACGTAATCGGACAGGAGGTCGGTCCAACGGTCGCTCATCGCTTCGCTCCGATCATCGCGTCAGGTGCTGGCGGAGGATCATCCGGGCGCGGTGGAGCTGCGCCTTGGTGGTGCCGGACGTGATCCCCAGCATCGTCGCGATGTCCTCGTGTTTGTACCCTTCCACGTCGTGCAGCACGAACACCGTCCGCGCGCCGAAGGGAAGCTTCTCGATCGCTCGCTCGAAGTCCATGCCCAGGTCCGCCGTCGATGCCCGCGCCGGCACCAGCTCGAGCGCGGCCTCGTCGTCCTTGATCCGGTTCCGCTCGGTCCGGAGCGCGTTCCGCCGGTGCAGGATCACGCTCACCGCCACGCGGTAGACCCAGGTGCCGAACGCGGCCTCGCCGCGGAACGTGTGGATCTTCTCCCAGACCCGGACGAACACGTCCTGCGTCACCTCGGGGGCGTGGTCGCCGCCCATCATCCGGCGGACGAGCCCGTGCACGCGCGCGACGTGCGTCCGATAGAGGCGCTCGAACGCGCGCGTATCCCCCTTCTGGGCGCGTGCCACATCGACCCGTTCGCCGGTCTCGGGCACCGTATGGTCGAGCGTCGTCGGTGTGGTCACCCCTCTCCCCACGGTCGCTTCGTGCAACGGGTTGGATCGGGGCGAACGCGCGATGGTTGAAACCCGGGCCTTCCCCCCGCGAGTAGTCTACGGCGCGGGGGCCGCCCCGCCAACCTTCGCCCCCCGGGCGCTGTCTCAGGGGTTGCCGTACCGCGGCCTACCCCTGGTCGCGCTCGTGCCAGACGGGGGGCTCCCTTCGGGGGGCCCTCCCCTCGACCCACGGCCACGGCCGTCCGAAAAGGAGTCGCCCATGCCCGCTCGCCGATCGACGGTCCGCCCGTCGTTCTCCCTCGTCGCCGCGCTCGCGCTCGCCGGCGCGCTTCCGCTCCTCTGGCCCGCGGCGTCCGCGCGCGCGGCGGGGGGGACCGAGCGGCGCACCCTGGCCGGGGACGAGGTCGCGATCCACAACCTCGCCGGCCGGCTCACCGTGGAGCCCGGATCGGGACCGTCGGTCGTCGTCGAGATCGCGACGAACGGAAAGGACGCGGGGCGGCTCCGGATCGAGGACGGTCCGATCGACGGGCGCCCCACGCTCCGCGTGATCTATCCGGGCGACCGGATCCACGTGCCCGGCATGTCCCCCTTCTCGTCCACCACGCTCCGCGTCAGGGACGACGGGACGATCGGCGGCGAGCGAAGGGAAGGGCGGCGCGTGACGCTGAGCGGCGCGGGCGGCGGGCTCGAGGCGAGCGCCGACCTGGTCGTTCGCGTTCCGAAGGGAAAGAAGGTCTCGATCACGTGGGGGCGCGGGAACGGCGACGTGCGCGGGGTCGACGGCGATCTCGCGCTCGACGCCGCCTCGATGGACGTCGAGGCGCGCGACGCGCGGGGCTCGTTCCGGGTCGAGGTCGGCTCCGGCGCGGTCCGGTTGACGGGGATGGCGGGCGAGGCGTCGATCGAGACCGGCTCCGGCGACGTGACCGTGCGCGATGCGCGCGGCGAGGGGCTCAAGGTGGAGACCGGGTCCGGTCGGATCGAGGTGGCCGGCGTGGACGCGGACCGCTTGCGGCTCTCGACCGGCTCCGGCGACCTGCGGGCCGCGTCGGTCCGCGCGCCGCACGCGGCGCTCGAGAGCGGTTCCGGGTCGGTCGAGGTCCGGCTCGACGCCGACGTCGACGACCTCTCGCTCGAGACCGGGAGCGGCGACGTGACGGTCTCGGTCCCGGACGCGTTCGGCGCGGCGGTCCACTTCGAGACGGGGAGCGGGGACATCGACTCCGACGTCCCGATCACGATCGGATCGCGCAGCCGCCACGAGATCGACGGGGTGATCGGCGACGGGAACGGGCGGTTCCAGGTGGAGACGGGGTCGGGGCACATCACGATCCAGCGCGACCGCGGCTGAAGCGGCGCATGGCGCGGCGCGCGCGGCGGGGGAGCCGGCGCGCCGTCGAGGCGGGGCCCGCGTGACGGCGCGGGCCCTGCTATTCTTTACGGGCGATGATCGACTCCACGACGCTCGGCCGCCTGCTCCTCGTCCTCGGCCTGGTCCTCGTGGCCGCGGGCGCGCTCCTCGCGTTCGGGCCCCGCGTCCCCTGGCTCGGCTGGATCGGACGGCTCCCGGGCGACTTCTCCTTCGGCGGCGCGAGCTGGCGCGTCGTCGTGCCGCTCGGCACGTCCCTCGTGATCAGCGTCGTCCTGACGCTCCTCCTCCGCCTCCTCGGACGCCGCTAGCGCCTAGCGGCCGTCGCCGTCGATCAGGTTCCCGAGCCCTCCCAGGATCGAACCCTCCTCACGCCGGCGTCCGCCCGTCTGCGGGGCGGCCGCGTAGATGCGGCTCGCGAGCCGGCTGAACGGGAGCGACTGGAGCCAGACGCGCCCGGGTCCCTTGAGCGTCGCGAAGAAGAGCCCTTCGCCGCCGAAGAACGCGGTCTTGAGCTTCCCGATGTACTGGATGTCGTAGTCGACGCTCGGCTGGAGCGCGACGAGGCATCCGGTGTCCACGCGCAGCGTCTCGCCCGGCGCGAGCGTCCGCTCCTCGAGCGTGCCGCCGGCGTTCACGAAGAGCCACCCGTCGCCCTGGAGCCGCTCCATGATGAACCCCTCGCCGCCGAAGAGCCCGACGCCGAAGCGCCGCTGGAACGCGATGCCGATGCTCACGCCCTTCGCGGCGACCAGGAAGGAGTCCTTCTGCGCGATGATCTCGCCCCCCATCTCCCGGAGGTGCATCGCCTGGATCTTTCCGGGATAGGGAGCGGCGAACGCGGCCCAGCGCTTCTCGCGCCCCTCGTTGTGGAAGACGGTCATGAAGAGCGATTCGCCGGTCAGGAGGCGCTTCCCGGCCCCCATCAGGGCGCCCACGAACCCCTGGTTCTGCTGCGAGCCGTCGCCGAACACGGTGTCCATCTGGATCCCGTCCTCGAGGTACATCATCGCGCCCGCCTCCGCGACGACCGCCTCGCCGGGGTCGAGCTGGATGCGGACGAATTGCATGTCGTCCCCTTTGATCTCGTAGTCGATCTCGTGCATGGTCGGCATCGGTCGCCCTCCTTCGATCGGTTCGATTGTCCGCCTCCGCGCCGCGCTCGGGCTCGGGCGCGCCTTCGTCCCTCGCGGCACCGAGGATACGCCAGCGCACCGGCCCCCGCCACGCCGGTCCACCCTCGGTGCGGCTCCGTCAACTCCATGGGAACCATACGCTTGCCCGCCCCGTACGGTTTCGCCTCCCGCGCGGCCACCCCGTGATCCGGTCCCGGCATGCCGGTTGCCATGTACCTGGACGACGGACCCTCGAGCCATGATGGCAGTCAGCTAAGGCATTGCGAGGCAACGCCTCGAAAGGAAGGAGCCAGCGTATGAAGACCGTCACAGTGTGGAAATCAGGCCTCAATCTGGCGGGCGTGATCCTCTTGACCCTCGCGACCACGGCCTCGGCGCAGCCGGGCCGCGGCGGACCTCCGCCGGGCGGACCGCCGCCGGGAGCCGGCGCGGGGCAGGGAGACGTGGCGCGCGACCGCGTCCAGCTCCGCCAGGACCAGCGGGAGATCCAGCGCGATCGGGCGAATCTGATGCAGGACCGCGCCGACGTGCTCCACCTTTCGCTGATGCTCCAGCACCTGGAGCGGGCGAAGGAGACGGGGAATCGGCGCGCCGAGGAGAACGCCCGTGTCCGGATCCATCAGTTCCTGCGCGGTGAGCTGAACGAAGCGCGCCGCGACGCCGTTCGGAATCGCGAGGAGGCGCGCCGGAGCGCCCGGGAGATGGAGCAGAGCCGGCGCGAAGTGGCGAACCAGGTGCGGAACGGTCAGGACGCCCGGGACGAGGCGCGGAATCTCCGCGACGACCGCCGCGATCTACGCGACGACGTGCGCGACACCGCGAAGAGCCGCGCGCGGCTCGAGCGGGAGCGCGCGATCCTACGCGAGCTCCGGGATCTGCAGCCCGCCGTGAAGCGCGGCGACCGCAAGGCCTCCGCGCGCGAGGATCGGTTGCTCCGGGAGTTTCTCGGCCTCACGAAGCAGGACGCGCGCGACTCGCGTCTCGAGCTCAGGGAGGATCGGGGCGACCGCCAGCAGGATCGCCAGCAGCTTCGGGACGGCACCGGCGATCGGGACCAGGATCGTGATCGGACCCAGGATCGCGACCAGGACCGGGACCGGGACGGAACCGGTGACTATCACTAGCGGCTGAGGCGGCCGCCGGCCCGGTCCGGCGACGCCCGGCACGAAACGAGCGCGGGGCCGGCCCCTAGTCGGGCTTCGGCCCCGCGTCGCGTCCGGGCGGGCGGGCGGCGCGGGGGCGCCGCGCGCGCCCCGCGTCCCGCACCGCCCGCGAGAGCAGGTACTCGATCTGGCCGTTCACGCTCCGGAGCTCGTCGGCGGCCCACGCCTCGAGCGCCCGCCAGAGGTCGGGGTCGATCCGGAGCAGGAACGCCTTCCGTCCGGACATCGCCGCCCCCTAGTTGTGCAGCGTGCCCGTGTTCAGCACCGGCGTCGCCGCGCGCTCGCCGCAGAGGACGACCAGCAGGTTCGACACCATCGCCGCCCGCCGCTCGTCGTCGAGATCGATCACCTTGTTGTCGCGCAGCCGGTCGAGCGCCATCTCGACCATGCCGACGGCGCCCTCGACGATCCGCTGGCGCGCGGCGATGATCGCCGCGGCCTGCTGGCGCTGGAGCATGGCGCCCGCGATCTCGGGCGCGTACGCGAGATGGCTGAGCCGTGCCTCCACGACCTCGACGCCCGCGGGGCGGAGCCGTTCTTGGAGCTCCGCGCGGAGGAACTCGGAGACCTTGTCGATGCTCCCGCGGAGCGAGATCGCGTCCGTCTCCTCGGCGTCGTACGGGTACTCGGTCGCGAGGTGGCGCACCGCCGTCTCGCTCTGGACCGCGACGAACGACTCGAAGCTCTCCACGTCGAACGTGGCCATGGCGGTGTCGCGCACCTTCCAGACGACGACCGCGGCGATCTCGACGGGATTCCCCGCCTGGTCGTTCACCTTGATCATCTGTCCGTTCAGGCTCCGCACCCGGAGCGAGATCCGCCTCTTGGAGTTGAAGGGGTTCGTCCACCACCAGCCCGTGTCGCGCACGGAGCCGACGTACGCGCCGAAGAGCGTGAGGACGACGGCCTGGTTCGGCTGGATCGTGAAGAAGCCGTTCAGGGACAGGGACGCGGCCAGCACGATGAAGAGGTCGTAGATCAGGGCTTCCGGCCGCCCGCTCCGGATGACCGAGATGAAGACGAGGACCGCCGTCGTCCAGAGGATGAGGGTGACCAAGAACATGAGCGCGCCCGGCAGCGCCGTGGTCTTCCGTTCCGACGTCATGATGACTCCACCTCCTGGTTTCGGCGGACCCCCCGCCGCGATGTCAAGATGATATCACAGCGATAGCGCAGCGCCAGCGAAATCGGAGCGGGGGGCCGGAAGCGTGGAAGTCGATGCGGGCGCGTCAGTCGCGGACGAGCTTCTTGTACTTGAGGCGGTGCGGCTGGTCGGCCGCCGCGCCGAGGCGCTGGTGCCGGTTCGCCTCGTAGTCCTGGAAGTTCCCCTCGAACCAGACCGTGGTGCCGTCCTCCTCGAACGCGATCATGTGCGTCGCGATCCGGTCGAGGAACCAGCGGTCGTGGCTGATCACGACGACGCAGCCGGCGAAGTCGAGGATCGCCTCCTCGAGCGCGCGGAGCGTGTCGACGTCGAGGTCGTTGGTCGGCTCGTCGAGGAGGAGGAGATTCCCGCCCGACTTGAGGAGCTTGGCGAGGTGGACGCGGTTCCGCTCGCCGCCGGAGAGGTTCTTGACCGGCTTCTGCTGGTCGGCGCCCCGGAAGTTGAAGGCGGCGACGTACGCGCGCGACGGAACCTCGCGCGTGCCCAGCGCGAGCAGGTCCTCGCCGCCCGAGATCTCCTCCCAGACCGTCTTCGATCCGTCGAGCGCGTCGCGGCTCTGGTCCACGTACGCGAGCGTCACGGTGTCGCCGAGGCGGAGCGCGCCGGCGTCCGGCGTCTCGAGTCCCGCGATCATCCGGAAGAGCGTCGTCTTTCCCGCGCCGTTCGGCCCGATCACGCCGACGATGCCGCCCGGCGGGAGGTGGAACGAGAGCCCGTCGATCAGGACGCGGTCCCCGTAGCCCTTCACGAGATCCTTCGCCTCGACGACGAGGTTCCCGAGGCGCGGTCCGGGCGGGATCGTGATCTCCGTGATCTCGCTCCGCTCCTCGCGCTCCTGGTCGAGGAGGCGCTCGTACGCCGCGACGCGCGCCTTCGATTTCGCCTGCCGCGCCCGCGGGGACATCCGGATCCACTCGAGCTCCCGCGCGAGCGTCCGCTGCCGGGCGCTCTCGGCCTTCTCCTCGAGCGCGAGCCGCTCCTTCTTCTGGTCGAGCCACGAGCTGTAGTTCCCCTCCCAGGGGATGCCGCGGCCGCGGTCGAGCTCGAGGATCCACCCGGCGACGTTGTCGAGGAAGTACCGGTCGTGCGTCACGGCCACGACCGTGCCGGGGAACTCCTTCAGGTACCGCTCGAGCCACGCGACCGACTCGGCGTCGAGGTGGTTCGTCGGCTCGTCGAGGAGCAGCATGTCGGGCTGCGAGAGGAGGAGACGGCAGAGCGCGACGCGGCGGCGCTCGCCCCCCGAGAGCGTCGCGACGTCGGCGTCGCCCGGCGGGACGCGGAGCGCGTCCATCGCGATCTCGATCGTGCGGTCCAGCTCCCAGGCGTTCTTCGCCTCGATCTCGGCCATCACGCGCCCGTGCTCCTCCATCACCTGCTCCATCTCGTCCGCCTCGAGGTTCTCGCCCAGGCGGAGGTTCAGCTCGTTGAAGCGGTCGAGGAGCGCCTTCGTCGCGGCGACGCCTTCCATGACGTTGCCGAGCACGTCCTTCGTGGCGTCCAGCTCCGGCTCCTGCGGGAGGAATCCGATCCGGATCCCCTTCGCCGGCCGCGCCTCGCCCAGGTAGTCGGGGTCGACGCCCGCCATGATCCGGAGAAGCGAGCTCTTGCCCGCGCCGTTCAGCCCGAGCACGCCGATCTTCGCGCCGGGATAGAACGAGAGCGAGATGTCCTGGAGCACCTGCTTGTTCGGCGGGTGCACCTTGCCGACCTTGACCATCGTGAAGATGAACTGTGGCGCCATGGGGCGTTCGACCTCTCGGGATTCGGGGTGTCGCGTCGAGGACGGGACCGGGCGGGCTCGGGCGATGCGTCGTGCCGCGCCGGCGCACGGAGTATATACTCTCCGGTGCGGGCGGTGAAGCCGCGCCGCGCGCGCTCCACCCCCTCCGGAGGATCACGCATGCCGGTCACGATCACCGTTCGCAGGAATGGCCCGCTCCGCATCGAAGGCGACTTCACGGTCCTGGACGCCGAGGGGCGCGCGTACGACCTCGCCGGACGCACGGCCATGAGCTTCTGCCGGTGCGGCCATTCGACGAACAAGCCGTTTTGCGACGGGAAGAGCCACCACGAGTGCGGGTTCGATTCGGCGGTCGAGGCGCGCGTGCTGGCGCCTCCCGCGCCGAAGCCCGCTTCCTGAAGGAGGACGCCATGGCCACGCGCTCCGTCTCCCGCGAGGAGATCGCGGTCCGATCGTTTCGCGCGGACGACTTAGCCGGGCTGCTCCAGTCCCAGCCCGCCCCCTGCATCACGATCACGCTCCCGACGCATCGCCGGCACCCGGAGTGGAAACAGGACCCCGTGCGCTTCCGCGCCCAGATCGCCGAGGCGGAGGCGCTCCTCCGCAGCGGGCCCGTGCGGAACGGAGCCGAGCTGATCGCGCCGCTTCGGAAGCTCCTCGACGAGCCGTTCTGGGAATACGCGCTCGACGGGTTGATCGTCTTCGTCTCGGGTGCGCACCGCGCGGCGTACCGGATCCCGATGCCGGTTCCCGACCGCGTCGTCGTCGCGGACCGGTTCCACACGAAGTCGCTCTTCCGCCTGCTCCACCTCGACCGTCGCTACTACGTGCTGGCGCTCAGCCAGAACCAGGTCGCGCTGTACGAGGGGACGCGCTCGGGCGCGGGACCCGTCGACCTCGGCGGCGTGCCGCGGAGTCTCCGGGAGGCGCTGGGGGTGCCCGACTTCGACCGCTCGATCTCGACGACCGGCGGCCGCGCGGCCGGGTCGGTCTTCCACGGCCGCGGCCCGGGGCGGGAGGAGACGAAGGACTCGCTCGCCCGGTACTTCCGCGCGATCGACCGAGGGCTCCGCGAGCACCTCCGCGACGAGACGGCCCCGCTCCTGCTCGCGGCCGTGAAGTACTACCACCCGATCTATCGCGAGGGGAACACGTACCCGCACCTCCTGCCGGAAGGCATCGAGGGGAATTTCGAGCGCGAGTCCCCCGAGCGGATCCACGAGGCCGCGTGGCCGATCGTCGACCGGACCTTCGCCGAGCGCGTCGCCGAGTGGGCCGGCCGCTTCCGCGCGCTGGTCGGCACGGGCCGCGCCGTCGACCGCCTCGAGGACGTGGCCGCGGCCGCCGTCCACGGGCGCGTCCGCGGCGTGCTCGCGGCGGAGGGAGAGACGCTCTGGGGCCTCCTCGACCCGGCGACCGGCGCCGTGACGCGCCACGAGCGCCAGATGGGGCCCGACGACGGGGACCTCCTGGGGGACGTCTGCGAGGAGGCGTACAAGCGCGGCGCCGACGTCCTCGTCGTGCCGCGCGAGGCGATGCCGTCGGACAGCCCGATCGCGGCGATCCTCCGCTTCTGACCCCGCGCGGATCGTCGCGGGCGGACCCGGCCGACCCCCCTGGCACGACCGCGCGCCTCGGGGTATGATCCCGGGACACACACGCCCGCGCTCCACCGCTCCCGCCCCGGTTCCGGACGGGAGTCCCACAGGACGGAGGATCACCGTGCATCTCGCCGAACCGCGTGTCTCCCGGCCCGCCATGCGGGTCGTTCACCCCGCCGTCGCCGGACGCCGCGCCATGACCGCCGAGGATCTCTGGGCGTTCCGCCGCGTCGGCACGCCCGCGCCGTCGCCCGACGGCCGCGCCGTCGTCGTCCCGGTCACCACGTTCGACCTCGAGGCGAACCGCGGCCGCGCGCGCCTCTGGCTCCTGCCGCGCGACGGGGCGCCGCGCCCGCTGACCGCCGAGGACGCGACGTGCGCCGACGCGTCCTATGCGCCCGACGGCACGCGGATCCTCTTCACGCGCGCCCAGGGCGACGAGAAGCCGCAGGTGCACGTCCTCCCGCTCGACGGCGGGGAGTCCGAGCGCCTGACCGATCTGCCGCTCGGCGCGTTCGATCCGCGCTGGCTCCCCGATGGGAAGCGCATCGTCTTCGGCTCCTTCCTCTACGCCGAGGCGCCGACCCCGGAGGGGACGCGCGAGCTCGCCGAGAAGCGGGCGAAGGACCCGGTGAAGGCGCACGTCACGGAGGATCGCGTCTACCGCTTCTGGGACCGATGGCTCACGGGGGGCGAGCGGCCGCACCTCTTCGTGCTCGATCTCGCGACGCGCGCGCTGACCGACCTCACGCCCGACGGCACGGGGTGGTTCGACTTCATGGAGCCGTCCGGCCAGTACGACGTCTCGCCCGACGGCGCGGAGATCGCCTTCGCGGCGAACGGGAGCGAGCCGCCGCATCACCTGCTCCGCTGGGCCGTCTTCACGGTGCCGACGTCGGGGAAGGAGCCGCCGCGCTGCCTCACGCCGCCGGGGACGCCGGCCGGCTTCGACGCCGACGCGTCGCGGCCGCGGTACGCGCCGGACGGCGCGAGCCTCGTGTACGGCGCGCAGAAGGATCCGTACTTCTACGCCGACCGGGTCCGCCTGATCCGGTACGACCGCGCGGCGAAGACGCACACGCCGATCGCCGAATCGTGGGACCGGTCGCCCGCTGCGTGGGAGTTCGCCGGCGACGGGACGCTGATCCTCGAGTGCGAGGACGAGGCGCGCCTGAAGCTCTTCGCGCTCGGCCCGAAGGACGCCGCGCCGCGGGCGATCCACGAGACCGGCTCGGTCTCGGGGCTCCGCGCGGGCCGCGACGGGCGCCTCACCTTCACGGTGCAGACGCTCTCCGCGCCGGCCGAGGTCGTCTCCTGCCGGCCCGACGGGAGCGACGTGCGCCGGCTCAGCGACCTCAACGGCCCGCTCCTCGCCGAGATCGCGCGCGGCGAGGTGCGGGAGATGGTCTTCGAAGGCGCGGACGGCGATGCCGTCCAGATGTACGTGGTGCTGCCGCCCGGATTCGATCCCGCCAGGAAGTGGCCGCTCGTCCACGTGATCCACGGCGGGCCGCACGCGACGTCGGGCGACACGTTCCACTACCGCTGGAACGCGCACCTGTTCGCCGCGCCGGGCTACGTCGTGGCCTGCGTGAACTTCCACGGCTCGACGTCGTGGGGCCAGGAGTTCGCCGCCTGCATCCAGGGCGGACACGGCGACAAGCCGGCGACCGACATCCTGAAGGCGACCGACGTCCTCGCGGCGACCGGCTTCGTCGACGAGACGCGGATGGCGATCACAGGCGGCTCGTACGGCGGCTACCTCGTCTGCTGGCTCGCCGGCCAGACCGACCGCTTCCGCTGCATCGTGAACCACGCGGGCGTCTTCGATCTCCTCGCGGAGTACGGGAGCGACGTCACGCAGGGACGCCATCAGGCGTACGGCGGCGAGCCGTGGGATCGGCTCGACGCGATCGACCGGTGGAACCCCGCGCGCTTCACGAAGGGCTACGTCACGCCGATGCTCGTGATCCACGGCGAGCGCGACTACCGCGTGCCGCACAACCAGGCGCTCGCGGTGTACAACATCCTGAAGGCGAAGCGGGTGGAGGCCCGACTCGTCTACTTCCCGGACGAGAACCACTGGGTGCTCAAGCCCCGGAACTCGCTCGTCTGGAACCGGGAGGTCCGCGCCTGGCTGGCGCGCCATCTCGGATGACCCCGATCCCCGGCGGGGCGCCGCGGCGCCCGGGGGGCCCGTGCCACGGAGGGAAACGACCATGAACATTCGATGGAATCGAACGGCCGCCTTGGCGGCGTCCACGCTGTCCGTCGTCGCGCTCCTCGGGCTGGCCGCGGGCTGCGCGAACCAGAAGCAGGCGGAGGCCGAGCGGGAGAAGTCGGAGACCGTGACGGCCGGCACCGCGATGACCGCGGCGCTCCAGTCGACGATCGACACCGGCAAGAACAAGGTCGGCGACAAGGTGACGCTCCGGACCCTCGAGGCGGTGCGCGTGAACGAGGCGGACGTGATCCCCGCCGGCGCCACGATCAACGGCGAGGTGACGCACGTGGACCCGGCCGGACGGATCGCCGGCGGCGCCGAGCTGACGCTCCGGTTCACGGAGCTCGTGATGCCCGACGGGAAGAGCTACGCGATCGCGTGCGAGCCGTTCCGCCTGACGGGGAAGGGCGACGCGCAGGAGAGCGCGCTCGAGATCGGCGGCGGCGCGGTGGCCGGCGGCGTGCTGGGCGGCGTGCTGGGCGGGAAGGGCGACATCGCGAAGGGCGCGGCGGCGGGCGCGATCCTCGGCACCGGCGTCGCGGTCGCGACGAAGGGGAAGCAGATCGTGCTCCCGGCCGGCCAGAAGATGCGGATCGCCCTCACCGAGGGCGTCACCATCGTCACGAAGCCGGCGCCGGCGTCGTAACCGAGGGCCGGCCGAACGTCCATGCGCTGGTCCTGGCAAATCGCGAAGGTCGCGGGGATCCCCGTCCGGATCCACGCGACCTTCGCCCTCATCCCGATCTGGTTCTTCTTCAGCGACCTCTGGTCCGGCTCCGGCGTCACGCGCGCGCTCCTCGGCGTCGTGCTCGTCCTCTCGGTCTTCGGGTGCGTCGTCCTCCACGAGTTCGGCCACGCCCTGACCGCGCGGCGCTACGGCGTCCGGACGCGCGACATCACGCTCTTCCCGATCGGCGGCGTGGCGCGGCTCGAGCGGATCCCCGAGCGCCCGTCCCAGGAGATCGCCGTCGCCTTCGCCGGCCCGGCCGTGAACGTCGTGATCGCGGCGGTCCTCTTCGGTTTCCTCGCGCTCCGCTTCCACCAGGCGCCGCCGCCGAGCGTGCTCGCCCTCCAGGGCGACTTCTTCGTCCAGCTCTTCGAGATCAACATCTTCCTCGCGATCTTCAACCTGATCCCCGCGTTCCCGATGGACGGCGGCCGGGTCCTCCGCGCGCTCCTCGCGACGCGCTTCGAGTACGTCCGCGCCACGTCGATCGCCGCGACCGTGGGGCAGGCGATCGCGTTCGGGTTCGGCCTGCTCGGCCTGATGGGGCAGCAGCCGATCCTCCTCCTCATCGCGCTCTTCGTCTTCCTCGGCGCGGGCCAGGAGGCGGCCGCCGTCCGGATGCGATCGGTCTTCTCCGGCGTGCCGGTGGCGCAGGCGATGATCCGCGACTTCCGCTCGCTCCGCCCGGAGGAGCCGCTGTCGCGCGCCGTCGAGCTGCTCCTGGCCGGGCACCAGCAGGACTTCCCGGTCCTCGGCGAGCGGCCGGGCGATCCGCCGCTCGGCATCCTGACGCGCTCCGATCTCATGACCGCGATCGCGGAGGGGAACACCGCGCGACCGGTCGGCGAGGCCACGCGGCGGAACTGCGGCACCGCGCATCCGGGCGACCTGCTCGAGCTCGTGTTCCATCGCATGCAGGCGAGCGGCTGTCCCGCGATGCCGGTGGTGGGGGACGACGGGAGGATCGTGGGGATGGTGACGCTGGAGAACGTGGGCGAGCTGGCGATGGTGCAGGCGGCGATCGACCGCGCCCGCTGGCGGGACGCGCACCGCGCGGGCGGCGCCGGCGGCGCGACGCCCGTCTAGCGGATCAGCCCTTCGCCAGCTCCTCGACGAACGGATCGGCGCCGATCACCTGCGTCAGGTCCTCGCCGCGCGGGAGCCGGATCCGGAACGACGCGCCGGCGCCCCCCGTATCGGGCTCGACGTCCACCTCGCCCCCGTGCAGCTCGACGTAGCGGCGCGTGAGGTGGAGCCCGAAGCCGAGCCCGTCCTTGCAGCGCCCGCACGATCCCGACGCCGCGCTCTCGAGGTCGAAGAGCGTGGCCGCGCCGTCCACCGGCACGACCGGGCCCGAGTCGCGCACCTCGATCAGCACGCTGTCGTCGCGGAGCCAGGTGGAGACGCGGACGCGCCCCTTCGGGGGCGAGAACCGGAGCCCGTTCCGGAGCAGGTTCCCGATCGCCTGGCGGAGCTTCCCGGGATCGAGGTGCTGGTCGGGGATCTGGCGGTCGAGCGCGACCTCGAGGGAGAGCCCGCGGCTCTCGGCCTGCGGCCGCGCGGTCTCGACGGCGCCGAGCACGACGTCGTTCACGTTCGCGACGGTCAGCTCGAGCAGGTACCGCCCCAGCTCGAGCCGCGCCACCTCGAGCACGTCGTCGACGAGCGCGATGAGACGCTGCGCCTCGGTGCGGAGCCGTGACGTGAACTCGAGCCGCATCGCGGGCGTCATCTTCCGGTCGTTCTGATCGAGCACTTCCGAGTACGCGACGATCGACGTCAGCGGCGACTTGAGCTCCTGCGAGGCCGCCGTGAGGAACGTGTCCCGGAACGCGCTCGCGGCCGATCCCCGCGCCTCCGTCGCGGCGCCCGTCGCCTGGGCGGCCGTCCGGCGCAGCGACTCCATCATCCGCGCGCGGTCGATGACCGCCGCCACGTTGTGCGCGAAGAGCTCGCCGATGTCGCGGTGCTCGAGACGGAAGCGCTCGGCCTTGAGGGCGCGCCCGACCTGGAGCACGGCCACCGTGCGGCTCTCCGTCGCGACCGGGAGGATCAGCACCGAGCCGATGTCCGGGTGCGTCCCGAAGAAGTCCGCGAAGCGCGCCTCCCGGTCGGTGGATTGCATCAGGATCGGCTCTCGATGGCTGGCGCACCAGCCGACCGCCCCGTCGCCCACGGTGACCTCCGGCTCCGGGTCGCGCGGCTTGAGCGTGTACCCGGCGCGCCACGAGAGCGTCTTCGCCTCGGGGTCGAGGAGGAAGAGCGCGACGTCGTGGCTGTGGAGCGTCGAAGCGAGCCGCCGCACGGTGATCTCGAGGATCGTCTCGAGCGGCATCTCCATGTGGAGGCTGTTCCCGAGCTGGAAGAGCGAGGTCAGCTCGGCGAGGCGCCCGCGTGACTCCTCGAGCTCCATCTCGTCCTGGACCATCTTCTCCCGGTACCGGTTGATCTGGGACTGCTGGTAGATCATGTAGAGGGAGAAGAGGGCCGTGAGGCCGACCAGGCCGACGACGAGGATCCAGCCGCCCTGCGGCGGGAGGTGGTCGCCCAGGAAGCCCGACCGGACGAGCGCGACGTAGAGTGACGGCACCGTCGCGCTGAACGCGAGCAGCACCAGGATCGCGAGGCCGAGGATGCCCCACGTCCTGCGGTCGTACTGGCGCTGATCGTGCAACGGGCTTTTCGGCTCCGGCATCGGACATCTCCCTCGAGGCTGTGGATGCTCCCCGGGTCTTCATCGGCAGCCGGGGGTCGATTCTCAAGCCCGAAAGGGACGCCGCGATCCCCTCTTTCCCTTTGGGACATGAGACGTTAGAGTGACGGGCCTATGGGCGTCCTCCGAAGCCACCTGAAGACCGCCGGCGAGGAGTTCCGGACCAACCGGAAGCGGAACGAGGAGCTGGCGGCGGAGTTGAGGCGCCGCCTCGACGGGGTCCGCCGGGGCGGGTCGGAGCACGCGGTGGCGCTCCACCGGAGCCGCGGCAAGATGCTGCCGCGCGAGCGGATCGAGCGCCTGCTCGATCCCGACACCCCGTTCCTCGAGCTCTCCGCGCTCGCCGCCGGCGACCTCCACGGCGGCGACGTGCCGTCGGCCGGGATCGTCACCGGGGTCGGGATGATCTCCGGCCGCGAATGCATGATCGTCGCGAACGACGCGACCGTGAAGGGCGGCACGTACTACCCCCTCACGATCAAGAAGCACATCCGCGCGCAGGAGATCGCGCTCGAGAACCGCCTTCCCGCCGTCTATCTCGTCGACTCGGGCGGCGTCTTCCTGCCGCTCCAGGCGGAGGTCTTCCCGGACAAGGAGCACTTCGGCCGGATCTTCTACAACCAGGCCGTGATGTCGGCCGCGGGCATCCCGCAGGTCGCCGCCGTGCTCGGCATGTGCACGGCCGGCGGCGCGTACGTCCCCGCGATGTCGGACGAGAACGTGATCGTGCGCGGGACCGGCACGATCTACCTCGGCGGCCCGCCGCTCGTGAAGGCGGCGACCGGCGAGGAGGTCTCGCCCGAGGAGCTGGGCGGCGCCGAGGTCCACTCGCGAATCAGCGGCGTCACGGACCACATGGCGGGCAGCGAGGAGGAGGCGCTCCACGTCGTGCGCGACATCGTGGAGCGGCTCGGGACCGTGAAGCGCGTCGACCTCGATCTCGCGGAGCCCGAGGACCCGCTCTACCCGGCCGAGGAGCTGTACGGGGTGCTGCCGGTCGACACGAAGCAGCCGTACGACGTGCACGAGGTGTTGGCGCGGCTCCTCGACGGGAGCCGCTTCCACGAGTTCAAGTCCGAGTACGGGACGACCCTCGTCTGCGGCTTCGGCCGCTGGATGGGCTACCCGGTCGGCGTGGTCGCGAACAACGGCGTCCTCTTCTCGGAGAGCGCGCTCAAGGGCGCGCACTTCGTCCAGCTATGCTCGCAGCGTCGGATCCCGCTCCTCTTCCTCCAGAACATCACCGGCTTCATGGTGGGGAAGCGCTACGAGCAGGGGGGGATCGCGAAGGACGGCGCGAAGATGGTGCAGGCGGTCGCGACCGCCGAGGTGCCGCGGATCACGGTCCTGATCGGCGGGTCGCACGGCGCGGGGAACTACGCGATGTGCGGCCGCGGATACCGGCCCCGGTTCCTCTTCACGTGGCCCAATTCCCGCATCTCGGTCATGGGCGCCGAGCAGGCCGCGTCCGTGCTCGTCCAGGTGAAGCGCGACCAGCTCGCGCGGGAGGGGAAGACGCTCTCGGCCGAAGAGGCGGACGCGATCGCGAAGCCCGTCCTCGAGAAGTACGAGCGCGAGGGGAGCCCCTACTTCGCGACGGCGCACCTCTGGGACGACGGCATCGTCGACCCGGCCGAGACGCGCGCCGCCGTGGGCCTCGCGCTCTCCGCGACCTTGAACGCGCCCGTGACGCGCGGTCCGTCTCCGGTCTTCCGGATGTAGCCGTGGCCGCCTACACCCGCATCCGGCTCGAGACGGACGGCGCGGTCGCGCGGATCACGCTCGCGCGGCCCGAGGTCCGGAACGCGTTCGACGACGCGCTGATCGGGGAGCTGCTCGAGGCGCTCGCCTCGCTTGGCACCGCCGCCGCCGATCCCGGCGCGCCCGACGCGCCGCGCGCGGTCGTCCTGACCGGCGAGGGGAAGGCGTTCTGCGCCGGCGCCGACATGAACTGGATGCGCCGCAGCGTGACGTTCTCGCGCGAGGAGAACGAGGCCGACGCGCATCGCATGGCCGGGATGCTCCGCGCGCTCGACGAGCTCCCGATTCCCACGATCGCGCGCGTGAACGGCGCCTGCCTGGGCGGCGGCATGGGGCTCATCGCCTGCTGCGACCTGGTCGTCGCGCTCGAGGGCGCGGACTTCGGGTTCACGGAGGTGCGGCTCGGGATCGCGCCCGCCGTGATCTCGACGTTCGTCCTCCCGAAGATCGGCGCCGCCGCCGCGCGGCGCTGGTTCCTGACCGGCGAGATCTTCAAGGCGCCGGTCGCGCGCGCGATGGGCCTCGTGCACGAGACCGCGGCCGACGCCGACGCGCTCGACGCCGCGGTCGCGGCGCTCGTCGCGGCGCTCCGGGGGAACGGGCCGAACGCGGTGGCCGCGGCGAAGCGGCTGATCCGCGAGGGGCTCGCGCTCTCCCGCGACGCGTCGATCGAGCACACGGCGCGCGCGATCGCCGGCCTCCGCGCGTCGCCGGAAGGGCAGGAAGGGCTCGGCGCCTTCCTCGAGAAGCGCCCGCCGTCCTGGAAGCGGTGAGCGCCGCCCGCGCCGATCTCGCGCGGCCCGCGCCCCGAACCGGGGGGAACGGTGCGCCCGGCCCGGCGTTCCGGAAGGTCCTCGTCGCGAACCGCGGCGAGATCGCGATCCGCGTCTGCCGCACGCTTCGCGCGATGGAGATCCCCTCCGTCGCGGTCTACTCCGACGCCGACCGGGGCGCGCCGCACGTCCGCACGGCCGACGAGGCCGTCCGGATCGGACCGCCCGCGCCCTCCGAGAGCTACCTCGACATGGCCGCGATCCTGGCCGCCGCGAAGGCGACCGGGGCCGAGGCCATCCACCCGGGGTACGGGTTCCTCTCGCAGAGCGCCGCCTTCTCGCGAGCGTGCGCCGAATCGGGCGTCGTCTTCGTCGGGCCTTCGCCGGAGAGCATGGATCGGCTCGGCGACAAGGAGTCGTCGCGCCGCGCGGCGGTCCGTTGCGGCGTGCCGGTCGTGCCCGGCGCCGAGGACGTGCCCGATGCCACGCGGGCCGCGAAAGAGGCGGAGGCGATCGGCTTCCCGGTCCTCCTCAAGGCGGCGGGCGGCGGCGGCGGACGCGGCATGCGGCGGGTCGCGACAGCGGGCGAGCTGCCCGACGCGTTCGAGAGCGCGCGCCGCGAGGCGCTCGCGGCGTTCGGGAACGGGCGGATCTTCGTCGAGAAGGTGATCCACCCGGCGCGCCACGTCGAGATCCAGATCCTGGGCGACGGAGCGCGCGCGATCGCGATCGGCGAGCGCGAGTGCAGCCTCCAGCGCCGCTACCAGAAGGTGATCGAGGAGTCCCCCTCGACCGCCGTGACGCCGAAGATCCGCGCCGCGATGGAGCGGGCGGCCGTGGCCCTCGCCGAGGACGCGAAGTACGCCGGGGCGGCGACGGTCGAGTTCCTGCTCGGCCCCGACGGCTCGTTCTACTTCCTCGAGGTGAACACGCGGCTCCAGGTGGAGCATCCGGTGACGGAGATGCGGTTCGGGCTCGACCTCGTGCGCGCGCAGATCGAGATCGCGGCGGGGGGCGCCCTGCCGGGGATCCCGGCGCCGCGCGGCCACGCGATCGAGGCGCGGCTCAACGCGGAGGACGCGTACCACGGGTTCCTGCCGCAGACGGGGACGCTCCTCGTGCTCGACTGGCCGGAGGCGGAGGGACTTCGCGTCGACGCGGGGATCGCGGCGGGCCAGACGATCCACGCGCACTACGACTCGCTCCTCGCGAAGGTGATCGCGCACGGGGAGACGCGCGAAGCGGCGCGCGCGCGGCTCGCGGAGGCGCTCCGCGGGCTCGCGCTCCTCGGCGTCGTGACGAACCAGGGCTTCCTGCTCGACCTCCTGGACGACGACGCGTTCGCGCGGGGCGAGACGTACACGCATTCGATCGAAGCGCGGGAGTGGCCGGCGCCCGATGGGCCGCCCGACGAGGCGCTCCTGGCGGCCGCCGTGGCCTACTTCCTCCCGCGCGCGACCCGGGCGGGATCGCGCGACGACGACGACCGCTACTCCCCGTGGCGCCGCCTCGGGCCGTGGGGCCGCCCCGGCGCCGCGCCGCGCGACGCGGCCTCCGCGCCGCGGGCGCCTTCCGCTCCGGGCGCGAGAGGACGGTCGTGAGCCGCCCGCTCCCGCTCCGGCACGGAGGCGCCCCGGTCGACGCGGCCGTGACGCTACGCGGCGCGCACGTCTCGCTCGAGCGGGCGGGCCGACGGCTCGACGCCGTCGTGGCCCGCGACGGCGCGGCCATCGAGGTGCGCGCCGACGGGCGCGCGATCCGCTGCGTCGCAGCCCGCGGTCCGCGGAACGTCTGGGTCGCGATCGAGGGCCGGACGTACGTCTTCGAGATCGAGCACCGCGAGGACGGCGCGAAGGGGGCCGGCGACGGCGCCGACGAGATCCGCGCGCCGATGACCGGGCGGGTCGTCGCCGTGGCCGCGCGGGCGGGCGCGCCCGCGCGCGAAGGGGACCTCCTCCTCACGATCGAGGCGATGAAGATGGAGTTCAAGCTTACGGCCCCGGAGGACGGCACCGTGCTCGAGGTGCTCTGCGCCGAGGGGGACCGGGTGGAGCTGGGCCAGCTCCTCGCCCGCCTCGCGCCGGACGGCGCGGAGGGCGGCGGCGGTGCGGACGGTGGCGGCACGAGCGGTGGCGACGCGGCCGACGCCGCGCGGGGGGACGCCTCGTGAAGGTCCGCATCGTCGAGGTCGGGCCGCGCGACGGCCTCCAGAACGAGAAGCGGGCGGTCCCGACCGAAGCGAAGGTCGCGTTCGTCGACGCGCTCTCCGAGGCGGGCTACGAGGAGATCGAGGTCAGCGCGTTCGTCTCGCCGAAGTGGGTGCCGCAGCTCGCCGACGCCGCGGACGTCTTCGCGCGGATCCGGAGGAAGGAGGGCGTCGTGTACGCGGCGCTCGTCCCGAACGAGCAGGGGCTCGACCGCGCGCTCGAGGCGCGGGCGGGGAAGGTGGCGGTCTTCACGGCCGCGTCGGAGACGTTCAACCGGAAGAACGTGAACGCCTCGATCGAGGAGTCGATCGCGCGGTTCACGCCGGTCGTGCCGCGCGCCCGCGCGGCGGGGATCCCCGTGCGCGGGTACGTCTCGACCGCCTTCTGGTGCCCGTACGAGGGGAGGATCGAGCCGGCGGCCGTGGCACGCGTGGTGAGGCGGCTCCTCGACCTCGGCGTCGACGAGATCTCGATCGGCGACACGATCGGGAAGGCGGTGCCGGCCGAGGTGCACGCCCTCCTCGACGTCCTGCTCGACGCGGTCCCGCAGGACGCGCTCGCGCTCCACTTCCACGACACGTACGGCACGGCCGTGGCGAACGCGCTGGCCGGCTACGAGCGGGGCGTGACCACGTTCGACGCGTCGGCCGGAGGCGTCGGGGGCTGCCCGTACGCGCCCGGCGCGGCGGGGAACGTGGCGACGGAGGATCTGGTCTGGGCGCTCGCGCGCTCCGGCGCGGAGACCGGCGTCGACCTCGAGCGGGTCAGCGCCGCGTCCGACGTGCTTTCTTCCGCCCTCGGGCGGCCGCTCCGCTCCCGCGTGCGCGACGCGACGCGGGGCGGGCCTTCTTCCTCGACGCCGTAGCGCGGGCGGCCCGCTTCGGCGCGGCCTTCCTCTTCGCCGTCGCGGCCTTCTTCTTCGCCGGCGCTCCCTTGTTCCCCGCGCCCGGCTTCGCCTTCGCCTTCGCGCGCGCCGGCGCCGCCCCGACCGCGCGCTCGCGGACCGTGATCCGGAGCTCGTGGCGCGGCAGCTCGGCAAAGAACGCCTCCGCGGGCAATGCCCGCTCCATCGCCGCCACGCCGCGGAGCGGCACCTCGCCGCGCGCGATCATCAGCGCGGCCGCGGTCGTCGGGTAGGCGGTCGTCCGCATCATGGCCGTGATCCCGTGCCGCTCGTCCATCCGGTCCACCATGTCGAAGACGATCTCCCGCCGCGCCCCGTCCTTCGTCCCCGCGACCGTGACGCGCATCACCACGAGGTCGGGCTCGTTCGGGAACGTGAGGCGAGGCTCGGCCGCGGCCGCGAAGACCGACCGCGGGCTCACCGTCACGCCGTCCACCGGGATCGGCTCCTTCTCGAGGAGCCCGAGGTCGCGCAGGAGCCGGAGCTTCGCGGCGTGCCCCGGGTAGCGCACGGTCTTGTAGTCGAGGGTCTTGAGCTTCCCCTCGTACGTCCACGGCATCGTGGACGTGCCGCCGAGCGTCACGAACGCCTCGCACGTCCCGGCCGGCTTCGGGAAGTCGAGCGTCTCCACCTCGGTCAGCGTCTCGATCTCGACCCGCTTCCCGTCCCGGAGGGCCGTCGCCCGGCCGAGGTACTCGTTCAGGAGCCCGTGCATCGAGAAGACCATCATGTACTCGAGCGGCGGCTTCGGCCGGAGCGGGAGTCCGCCGACCCGGATCTTCACGGCATCCGCCCGGTCGAGCCGGGCGATGCCGGCCGACGCGAGCACGTTCGCCATGCCGGGGGCGAGGCCGCAGTCGGGGACGATCGTGACGCCCGACTCCTTCGCGAGGCCGTCGAGCGTCTCCTGCTCCCGCACCAGATCGGTGTTCCCGCCCAGGTCGCAGAAGGAGACCCGCGCCGCGATCGCCGCGCGCGTCAGGATCAGATTGAGGAAATAGGGGACGGCGGAGATCACCACGTCGTACCCCTGGAGGCGCTCGACCAGCCGGGGCTCGTTCGCCACGTCGAGCGCGTCGGCGCGCATCGCGGCCCCGAGACCCCCGAGGCGCTCGGCCGCGCGCGCGGCCCGCTCCGGATCCACGTCCGCGACGACGACCTCCCGCACGCCGGGCGTGCGGGCGAGGTCGAACGCGGCGGCATAGCCCTGCAATCCGGCACCCAACACGAGAAAACGCATGACGCTTCCTTTCCTACGACGCGTGCGATCGCTTCCGCGACAGGCTCCACTGGAGCGCGGGCGGGGTCACGAGCGTCGTGATGATGACCATGATGACGACGGCCGAGTACGTGGCCGGGGTGATGACGCGATGGCCTCCGATCGTCAGCGTCTCCCCGATGCTGGCGAAGATGAGGCCGACTTCGCCCCGCGGGACCATGCCGAGCCCGATCGCGAGCCGGTTCACGCCGCGGGTCAGGACGCCGAACATGCAGGCCTGCTTGCCGAGCCAGGCCGCGACCGTGAGGAGCGCCGCGAGGCCGAGGATGCGCGTGTCGGCGAACGTCTGCAACTCGACGCGAAGCCCCGTGAGCACGAAGAAGATCGGGACCAGGAACGTGGAGATCGGGTTCAGGAGCTCCTCGAGGCTGCTCTCCCGGCTCTCCTCGAACGACTGGAGGAACGGCGCCTCCAGGATCAGCCCGGCGGCGAACGCGCCGACGATCGGGGCGAGGTCGGCGCGCGCGGCCAGCCACGAGAGGACGAAGCAGAAGATCAGCCCGCTCGTGAGGAGGATGCCGCGGACGCGGACCCGCGACACCCAGCGGAACATCCGGGGCGCCAGGAGCGCGCCGAGCACCACGGCCGAGACCAGGAACGCCATCGCCTTGCCGGCGATCCAGAGCACCTCGACGAGGGAGAGCGACGGGCCGCCGCGGTCGGCGGCGGTGATGATGCCGGTCACCACGGCGAGGATCACGAGCCCGAGGACGTCGTCGATGACCGCGGCGCCGAGGATGATCTTCGCCTCGTCGCTGTGCGTCTGGTTCAGGTCGCGGAGCACGCGCGCCGTGATGCCGACGCTCGTGGCGCAGAGCACCGCGCCGAGGAACGCGTGCACGTACTCGCCCTCGCCGGGAAGGAGCCAGGCGCCGGCGGCCCATCCGAGGAAGAACGGCGCGATCACGCCCAGGACCGCGACGAGGAGCGCCGAGGCGCCCACCTGCATCATCTGCCGCACCGTCGACTCGAGCCCGACCTCGAAGAGGAGGACGATCACGCCCAGCTCGGCCAGGATCCGGAGCGTCGCGTCCTGCTTGAGCGGCTCGAAGCCCGCGTAGCCGGCCAGCCAGAGGTTCCCGAGCACGATGCCGCTGACCAGCTCGCCGAGGACGGCCGGCTGTCCCACGCGGGTCGCGATCCAGCCCCCCAGCTTGGCCGCGCCGAGGATCACGGCGAGGTCGATCAGGAGCGGGATGGCGGGATCCTCGGCGCCGGTCGAGGCGTGGGCGGCGCGCGCGACGCCGAACACGATCGCCGCGATGGCGGCCATCGTGAACGCGAGCGGAAAACGGCGGGGTCGACGTCGCATGGTCGGGGTAGAATACCCGAGATCGTCGGCGGCCGGGTAGGCTCGATGCCCGCCGCCGTCTCCGTCTCGTCCCGCTCCGAGGAGCCGCCCCATGTCGCGCACGCGCCGTTCCGTCCTCCCCCGAACGCTTCGAGCCCTCGCGCCCGCGGCCGCGCTCCTGGCCGCGTTCGCCGCGCCGGCGCTCGCGTTCCCGCAGCCTCCCGAGAAGAAGCAGGAGACGGCCTCGGCCGCGGCCGCCGACAGCGCCGCGGCCCCCGACGCCGCGGACAGCACCGCGGGCGGAGCGACGTTCGATGCCTGGAGCGCGGCGGCGTCGCCCGCCGACAGCGCCATGGCCGACAGCGCGGCCGCGGCGCGGCGCGCCACGGCCGACGGGCGGAAGGCCGAGGACCTCTACGCGAAGGGCTACGACGACGCGCGCCGGGGGGCCGACCTCCTCCGGGCCGGGAAGGAGAAGGACGCGCGGAAGCGCTTCGCGCGCGCGCTCGAGCGCTTCGAGGCGGCGGTCCGGCTCGACGACCGGTATTTCGAGGCATGGAACATGGTCGGCTACTGTGCGCGGCAGACCGGCGACCTCACGCGTTCGTTCGACGCGTACGACCGCTGCCTCGCGCTGAATCCGGAGTACGCGGCCGCGCACGAGTACCGGGGCGAGGCCTACCTGATGCGCGGGGAGATCGCGAAAGCGAAGGAGGAGCTGGCGTGGCTCACGGCGCGCTCGAGCCCGCTCGCGGCGACGCTCGAGGCGGCGATCGGGGCGAAGGAGAAGGGGACGGCGGGGGACGAGGCGCCCGGAGGCTGGTAGGCGCGCCCCGCGGGACCGCCCGCGCGGCGCGGCGGCGCCGTCAGCGGATCACGATCTTCGAGAGGTCGGTCTTCGGCTTGGGCCAGCGAAGCTTCATCCCTTCCAGGCACTCCACCATGATCCGCGCGACGATCCGGTCGCGCGCCCACTTCTTGTTCGCCGGCACCACGTACCACGGCGCCCAGGGCGTCGAGCACTCCCGGAGCGCGTCCTCGAACGCCGCCCGGTAGCGGTTCCAGAGCTTCCGCTCCGCCAGATCGCCGACGGAGAACTTCCAGTTCTTCGTCGGATCCTGGATCCGGTCCCGGAGCCGCCGCGCCTGCTCGTCCTTGCTGATGTGGAGGTAGAACTTGAGGATCGTGACCCCGTTCTCGGTCAGCGTGCGCTCGAACTCGTTGATCTGCCGGTAGCGCGCCTTCCAGACCTTCTTCGGGACGAGATCGTGCACGCGCACCACGAGGACGTCCTCGTAGTGGGAGCGGTTGAAGACCCCGATCATCCCCTTCGCGGGGACCGCCCTGTGGATGCGCCAGAGGAAATCGTGGCTCAGCTCGTCGGACGTCGGCGCCTTGAACGACGTCACGACGCACCCCGCGGGATTGAGCCCGCTCATGACGTGGCGGATCGTTCCGTCCTTCCCGCCGGTGTCGATCGCCTGGAGGACGACGAGGAGCGCGAACCGGCCGTCCGCGTAGAGCCGCTGCTGCAGGAGGCGGAGCCGCTCGAGGTCGGCGTCGAGCCGGATCTTCGCCTCGTCCTTGTCCTTGAGCCCGGCCGCGTGCCCGGGATCGATCGTCGCGAGGCGGACGCGGGCGCCGGGGCGGACCTGGAACGGGGAGGCCATGCCCCTACCGTAGCACGGCCGCGACCGGAGGGAAATGCGGCGGCCGGGCGCGTGGTATCCTGAGCGCCATGATCGGCGATTCGCTGGGACGGTACCGGATCCTCGAGCATCGCGGCGAGGGGGGCATGGGGCGCGTCTACGTCGCCGAGGACCCGCTCCTCGGGCGGAGGCTCGCGGTCAAGATCCTCCCGCCCGAGTTCGCGAACGATCCCGAGCGCCGGCACCGGCTCCTCCACGAGGCGCGCGCCGCCTCCGCGCTCAACCATCCCAACATCGTGACCGTGCACGACGTCGGCGAGCAGGACGGGGCGCTCTTCGTCGCGATGGAGCTGGTGGACGGCTGCACGCTCCGCGAGTGGGCGGGCGCGGCGCCGCGGCCGCCCGGCGCGGTTCTCCGGATGATCCGCCAGGCCACGACCGCGCTCGGCGTGGCGCACGCCGCCGGGCTGGTCCATCGCGATCTCAAGCCCGAGAACATCATGGTGCGGGAGGACGGGCTCCTCAAAATCCTCGACTTCGGACTCGCCCGGAGCGTCTCGCCCGGCGCCGCGGCCCGCACGGAGACGATGCCGGGCACGGTGATGGGCACCGCGCCCTACATGTCCCCCGAGCAGGTCCTCGGTCAGCCGGCCGGACCGTCGAGCGATCTCTTCTCGCTCGGGACGATCCTCTACGAGCTCCTGACCGGGAAGCATCCGTTCGCGGCCGCGACCGCCATCGAGACGATGCACCGCATCCTCCACGAGGCGCCGGAGCCGCCGTCGCGCGTGGCGCGCGGGCTCACGGCCGACTTCGACTTCGTGCTCGCGAAGGCGCTGACCAAGGACCCGAGCCGCCGCCATGGCTCCGCGCACGACCTCGACGTCGACCTCGAGACCCTCGAGTGCGGGTGCGGCGATGCGGGCGGGGAGGACGAGGGCGCCGCCGCGGACGGCCCGCGCGCGATCGCCGTGCTCCCGTTCAAGAACATCGG
>JBLMXB010000160.1:0-19961 GCA_050257555.1 Hyphomicrobiales bacterium
TGATCGAGAAGGCTCTTCGTATGGAACGCCCGGCCGAAGTCGAGCATGCCCATCGCGAGCACGAGAAGGAGCGGGAGCACGAACGCGGCCTCGATCAACGCCGCGCCGGCTTCGCGCCGACGGCGCGCGCCGTGCGTCTCGGGGCTCCCGGTTGAGTTCACGGTGCGCCCGGTCATGACGCGCCTCCTAGACGGGGGATGAGAACGACCAGGACCGTCGCCAGCGCGATCGCGATGCCGAACGGGACCCGGAGCGAGGAATGGCTGGGAGCATGGAGCGGGGCGCCCGCCGCCCGGTACGCGAGCCAGCGCGCCACGTGGAGCGTGCGTCCCAGGATCTCGACGAAGCGGCCGAACCGCGCCGCCGTGAGGAGCCCGATCACGCCGCCCAAGAGGAGCGCCAGGAGGCCGGCCGTGAGGGCCGCGGGGAATCCGAGGAACGCGCCGACCGCGATCAGGAGCTTCACGTCTCCGGCGCCGGTGAAGCGGAGCAGGTATCCCGGGAGAAGGAGCACGCCCGCGGCTACCGCGCCGCCTGCCGAGAGGAGAAGGCCCTGCCCGGCCCCGTGGGCGCCGTGGAGACACAGCGCCAGCACGAGGGCCGGGACGGTCAGGCCATTGGGAATCCTGCGGGTTCGCAGGTCCCACCAACTCGCCACACAGCACAGGATCACCGCGCCGCCGGCCATCCAGTGTGGAGTCATGTTGGGTTGCGAACCGGCTTACGCCTGGTTCAGAGCATCCACCGCACGCTGGTACGCGTCGATGACCGCGGTCTTCAGACCGAGCGGATCGGCGATGATGATCGCCAGGGCGATGGCGGCCACGAAAGCGGCCAGGAGTCCGTACTCGATGAGATCCTCACCACGCTCGTCGGAAACGAAGTGCTTGAACGACACCATGAGATGCACCCTCCCACTGAAGTGCTGTGGTACTGCGTTTGCCCGATCCGGCCCGATTTCTCTCTCACCGGTCTCTGCCAGATCGGGCGCCTCACGACTCACGCATGGCGGGGCACGACCGCCGCGAAGTGCTTGACCACGCGCGTCGCGAAGTAAGGGCAAGTTCCGGGCCGCCCCTGGCGAATCGCCACGGCGCGGCTTCAAGCGGAGTCGGTCGAGGGGGTTACCGGAGGTGGCTGGATCGGGAATTCGCGAGACGGGGGGTGATCGTGGGGCATTCCACGCACTGCAACCTGGGAATTGTGCGCACTTCGCGAGGGCGATACGATGTCGCGACGCGGCTCGATCGAGCCACATCCACGCATCTACTCGAGACGGGAGTCATCATGAACCTGGACGGCGCCTTCCGATACATCGACGAGCATCGCGATCGATTCCTCGCCGAGTTCTTCGAGTTCCTCAGGATCCCGAGCATCAGCGCCCATCCCGAGCGCGACGCCGACGTCGCGCGCGCGCTCGACTTCGTGAAGCGGAAGCTCGAGTCGCTCGGGTTCACGACCGAGGTCTGGCCGACCCGCTCGCACGCGGGCCTCTTCGCCGAGCGCCTCGCGGGCCCCGATCTCCCGACGGTCCTCATCTACGGGCACGTCGACGTCCAGCCGGTGGACCCGCTCGATCTCTGGACGTCGCCCCCGTTCGAGCCCGTGGTCCGGGACGGATCCGTCTGGGCGCGCGGCGCCGACGACAACAAGGGACAGCACTTCGCGCAGATCATCGGCGTGGAGGCCGCGTTGAAGGGCGGCGGCGGTCTCCCGGTGAACGTGAAGTTCATCATCGAGGCCGACGAGGAGTACGACGGGGAGGCGATGGCGGACGAGCTCCCGAAGCACGCGGAGAAGCTCCGCTGCGACGTCTTCGTCGTCTCCGACGCCAGCATGCCCGATCTCGACCATCCCGCCGTCACCACGGTCCTCCGCGGCATCACCGCGGCGGAGTTCACGGTGACCGGGCCGTCGAGCGACCGGCACTCGGGCGAGTGGGGCGGGATGATCTACGAGCCGATCGACGTCGTGCGCTGGGTGCTCCAGAACCTGAAGGACTTCCGGACCGGCCGCGTGCTGATTCCCGGCTTCTACGACGACGTGGTCGTCCCGACGGCGGCGGAGCGGAAGTCGCTCGAGTCCTCGCCGTGGAACGACGCCGAGAAGGCGAAGGAGATCGGCGTCGCGCGCCTGTTCCACGAGGAGGGATTCACGCCGCGGGAGTCGGGCGTGATCCGGCCGACGTTCCAGGTGAACGGCATCTTCGGCGGGTACACGGACAAGGGGTTCAAGACCGTGATCGGGAACGCCGCGACCGCGAAGGTGAGCATGCGGCTCGTCCACGACCAGAATCCGGAGAAGGTGTACGGGCTCTTCGAGAAGCGGGTCCGGGAGCTGGTGGGCGATATGGGCCGGGTCACGTTCAAGCGGTACGGGAACGGGCTCCCGTTCCACGCGGCGCTCGACAGCCCGTACGTGAAGGCCGGGCTCCGGGCGCTCGAGGCCGGCTACGGCAAGCCCGCCATCACGTTCGGGATGGGCGGCTCGATCCCGATCGTCGCCCCCCTGGTGCGGACGACCGGCGCGGCCTGCGTGCTCCTCGGATACGGCCTCCCGGAGGACAACCTCCACGCCCCCGACGAGCACTTCCGGCTCGATTCCTTCTTCGGGGGAGCCCGGACGTCGGCGGCCTACCTGGGCGAGGTGGGAGCCCTGGCCCGGACTCCGGCAAAACGATAGGAACAAACTGGTTGCCGGGAGCGGAATCGGGTATGCTCCGGGCGTGTGGGGCGCATCTAATAAGGTGGAATGAAGCGGTGCGCCCGAACGGCCATGGACGGCCGGGAGGAAGTGCCCTCGTCAAGGAAGACGGGGCGCGTACGGCGGTGAGTCAACGGAGCTCGTGGTTCTCACCGGCACCCGACTCCGACTTTCCGTGTCGGCGCGCCCCAGCCTTGCCCCGGTGTCCCGGTCGTGCCGCACGACCGGACCCGGCGGGATCCGTCCTCCCCTCCCCCGCTACCCCCCGCTACAGAGACCGCACCGTGAGATCCGCGAAGTCGACGATCGTGTCGTCCTCCGTCCAGAGCCCGACGTTCCCCTCCCGGTAGCGCTCGTCGCGCAGCTGGAACCGCTCCTTCCCGTCGTACGAGACCGTGAGCACCGAGCCGACCCGGCGGATCGCGAGCGTGTGCCACGTCCCCGGCTCCGGCGTCTCGATCGCGTCGTACTTCACGTCGCGCCGCTTCCCGTAGATGAGGTAGTGCGCGATCAGCTCGCCGCTCTTCCCGCTCACCCGAACGACGTACCCGTTCCGTCCCTTCGGGTCGAGCTGGAACGCGAGGCCCGCGCTCGGGTCGATCTCGCCCGAGCGGATCCGGAAGCGGACGGAGGCCTCGAGATCGCCGACCAGGGGCCGGGTGAACTGGATCGTGTGGAAGACGATGCCGTCCTGGTCGTCCGCCTGGCGCAGGATCCGCGGCCAGGAGGCGAGCGCCGCCGAGTCGGCCGCGGTCGTGTCGCCGGCGGCGCGGATCGCGCCCGCGGGCGCGCGGGTCGAATCGAAGAGCACGATCCAGCGCCCTCCCTCGACGCGCGCATGATCGGGCGCCTTCCCGAGCGTGTCGGCCGCGAACGTCCAGGTCCAGGTCTTGCCCTTCGGCGTCTTCCACTCCGCGGACCGCGCGGCGGGGGGCGCGGCGACGAGGGCGAACAGGCCGAGCCAGAGGACGGCGCGCTTCATCAGGAGACCTCCTTGAGGTTTTTGAAGAGGAGCATCATCGCTTCGGTGTCCCGAGCGCAGTACGCGAGGAGCGCGTCGCGGATCTTCCGGCGCTCGGCGGCGCTCTCGGAGGGATCGGTCATCGTGATGAACGCGAGCGCGGCCTGCCCGCCGTCCCGGATCTCGAGATCGCCGTAGCCCATCCCCCGCACGACGACCGGGAGCACGTCCTTGATCGAGAAGGAGCCGCGGAACTTCGGGTGGTAGTAGTGGTCGTGGATCACCTTGTGGAGATCGATCATCCGGCGCTCCACGTGGTCGAGGAGCCGCGGCGCGAGGTCGGGGAGCGCCTCCGCGAGCGCGCGGATCGTGCGCGCTTCGAACCCGGAATAGACGACGATCGCCGCCGCGCCCTCGAGCGCGTCGAGGAGGGCCGTCGCGAGCGGGCGGCGGGGATCGCTCCGGTCCTCGTGGAGGAACGCGCGGTGGCGGACCGTGCCGTCGGCCTCGATCACGTGGTCCGACCACTGGAACGGCGTCTGCTGGAACGGCCGCGTCCCGGGAATGACCGGGAGCGCCGGGTTGCACGTCTCGAAGTCGAGGAAGTGGGTCGGCGCCGGGATCTCGCGGAGGGCGCGCTGGAGCTCGGGTCCGACGTACGGGACGCCGGTGCGCGTGCATTCCCAGACGCGCCGCTGGAGCTCGCTCAGCCCGTCGAACCCGTCGGGGATATCGCGGATGTCGCCAATGCCCGCGTCCTCGAGCGCCGCGCGCAGCTTCGGCGTGAGGCGCGGGAGGTCCTCGATCGGATGCTCCGGGCCGTTCACGTGGCAGCGTTCGTAGAAGGAGCACCGGTACGGGCGCAGGCACTGTGCCCCGATCGCGATATCGGGCGGCGTGCGCGCCCAGAGCGGCTCCCGCATCTCCTCGATCTGGCGCAGGAGCTCCGGGATACGCCGACGAACCGCGTCGGTCTGATCCTCGAGCGTGAAGAGCGCCTCGAGATCGTACGGCCCCCCCTCCCAGACGTACTGGTTGTCGATGTGGAGGAGCCCCGCGCTCCGCACGTCGAGCCCCGTCCCCTCCACCACGTGGAGCTGCACGGCGATGTCGGCGAGGTATTCGTCCTTCATGCCGGTGCTCGACTTGACCTCGACGAGATCCCACGCCCCCTTCCCCGCGCGGGCGAGGACGTCCACGCGCACGCGGATGTCGTCGTGCGTGAAGGCCGCCTCGTAGATCGAGGGGACGCGCGCGTCGGCCAGGCCCGCGCGGGTCCGGCGCACCGCGTCGTCGTGGTGCAGGTGGTCCTCGGTGATCAAGGCACCGCCCGGGAAGCGGCCGCGGGCCACGCGTCCGACCTCGTGCCCGGCGTCGAAGAGCGCCTGGCGGGCGGCGTCGATCGGGTCCCGTTCCTTGTAGTGGTAGCACTCGAGGTAGAGACGCTTCGGGCACTGGAGCCCGGCGCCCACCCGGGACTTCGAGAGCAGGGGGATCGTGTCGCGCTGGCGGGCGGGCGCGCCGTCCCAGAGAGGGAGCTGATTCATCGAGGAGAAAGGGTAGCACACGACGCGTCGCGCGCGATTCGGGCGATCGCGGCGCCGACGTCGAACTTCCGCGCCGCTCCGGCCGCGGTCATCGGCCGGAGGAGCCCGATCACCGGCTTGTCGGGGGCCCAGGGACGGTCGTGCTTCCCCGCGATCGCCCACGCGATGCCGGCGTAGCCGTTCGGATCGCGCCCGTCGAGCAGGTAGCGGTCGTTGAGCCGGACGGCGATCGAGTACGCCGCCTCCGCCGACTCCGTCCACTCGAGGATCTTCTTCGCCCAGTACATCCGGAGCCAGCCGTGCATGCGGCCGGTCGCCGCCATCTCGGTTTGGGCGGCGTTCCAGAGCGGATCGTGCGTGGCGGCCGCCTCGAGCGCGGCCTCGTCGTAGCGGTGCGGTCGCGGGTCCTTGGCATGCTTCGCGAGCGAGGCGCGCGCCCACGCGGGCGCGGAGGCGAAGGAATCGTACGCGGGATTCCGGAGCGCGAAGTTGACCGCCAGCTCCCGGCGCACGATCAGCTCCTCGAGGTACGCCTCGCGCGCGGCGCGCGGCGCCTTCGCCCGCCGCACGGCGAGCGCGACCGTGTGCGGCCCGATCTGGCCGAAGTGGAGGTACGCCGAGAGACGGCTCGTGCCGTCCCGCGCGGGATCGTTCCGGTCCTCGTGGTACCGGGCGAGCCCGCGCGCGAGGAAGCGCCGGAGCGCGCGTCGTGCCGCGCCGGCGCCCCCGCGCGCGCCCGGAACGGGCGCGGCCCCCCGGTCGAGCGGCAGCGTCGCGAGGAGCGACGCCGCGTCGATCGGGGCGCTCGCCGGCTTCCGGCCCCGCGGCCACGCGGTTCGCGCCCGCGGATTCCCGACCGCCACCAGGTACCGCGGCAGGAGCTTCGTGATCTTGGGACGCAGCGTGCGCGCCGCCCACTCCTCCCGCTCGAAATGGGACGACGGAACGATCACGTCGGCGTCGACCGTGAGGAACGGGATCGTGAGGCGCCGCGCGGCGGCCGCGCGCCACGACTCGGGCTCGCGGAGCGGGTTCTCGTCGCCGATCAGGACCGCGGCGCCGACCTCGTCGCAGAAGCGGAGGATCGAGTGGTCCGGATACGGGCGGAACGCGAACGCGGCGCCGCGCGCCTCGCAGCGGCGGGCCGTCTCCTCGACTCCGTCGAGGAGGAAGGCGTAGTGGCGCGCGTTCGCGCGCGGGTAGCCGGGGTGGAGCCCGAAGTGGACCGCGACCGGCAGGCCGAGCCGGTTCCCCGTCTCGATGGCGACGTTCAGCGCGGGGTTGTCGACGCCCCGCTGCGCGCGCTGCATCCAGTAGACGACCGCGCGCCCCCGGGCGGGCAGATCGCCCAGGCGCCGCGCGCGCACGCGCGGATCGGAGAGGAGAGGGTCGAGGTCTCGCAAGTGATTGTGGGGGAACGGGATCGTCGGACTTCGGCGGACAGCGGCCGGACGCGAGCGGACCCGGGCGAACTCGATCGAGATGCAATGCAGAGCCCGCCGCGCCGACCGTCCCCGAGTATACCCCGCCCCGGGGGGTTCGTGTAGGATCGAACGATCCGTGGAATCGACCCGAGATCCCTTCGCGCTCTTCGACGAGTGGTTCGAGGAGGCCCACCACGTGGGGCTCCCGGAGCCGTCCGCCGCCGCCCTCGCCACCGTCGACGCCGACGGCGCGCCTTCCGTCCGCGTCGTGCTCGTCCGCGGCCACGACGCGGGCGGATTCGTCTTCTACACGAACCTCGGGAGCGCGAAGGCGCGGGACCTGCGCCGTCACGGCACGAACGGCGCGCCGGCGGCGCTCTGCTTCTACTGGCCGCCGCTCACGCGCCAAGTGCGCGTCACGGGGCTCGCGACGCCGGTCGCGGACGACGTCGCGGACGCGTACTGGGCGACCCGACCGCGCGGGAGCCAGGTGGCGGCGTACGCGTCGCGCCAGAGCGTGCCGCTCCCCGGCGGCCGCGACGAGCTGATCTCCCGATTCGAGAATCTCGACCGATCGCTCCCCGCGACCGGCATCGCGCGACCCGACTTCTGGTCCGGATTCCGGATCGCCCCGCGCACGATCGAGTTCTGGGAGGGCCACGAGAACCGGCTCCACCACCGCGTCCTCTACACGCGGCGCGGCGACGTGTGGACCACGAGCATCCTCGCCCCGTGATCGCGCGTCGTACGCGCCCCGGGGCGGCGGTGGCACGGCGGCTCGCCGTGGCCGCGCTCCGGCTCGCCGTGGCCGGCGCCGCGGTCGCCGCCTGCGCGCTCGTCGCGCTGCCGCCCGCCGAGGCCGCGGCGCAGGCGCCGCACGCGTCGTCGTCGGGCGCGCCGCCGATCGCGCTCGGGACGGCCTCCTGGCCGCTCGATTCGCTCGCCGTCTCGCCGTACGTGATCCACGCGCTCGACGGCGTGGACCACGAGGCGGAGCTCCTGCGGCTCGGCGTGCCGGAGACGCACGCGAGCCCGACCGGCCGCCACATCGTGATCGCGCTGCTCCGCTTCCGCTCCACGGCCGTCGCGCCGGGACCGCCGATCGTCTTCCTCCCCGGGGGACCGGGCTACCCGGGCTCGCTCCTCGCCCGGGCTCCCTTCTACGTCAAGCTGTTCGAGCGGCTACGGAGCCAGTCGGACGTCCTCGTCCTCGACCAGCGCGGCGCGGGGTTCAGCGTTCCGAACCTCCAGTGCGTCACGAAGGGCTCCCTGCCGCCCGACGCGTTCGCGTCCGGGGAGAAGGTGACGATCGCGCTCGGCACGATGCTCCGCCCGTGCGTGCGCCTGATCCGCGACGACGGCGTGGACGTCTCCGCGTACAACACGCGCGAGAGCGCGGAGGACCTCGAGGACCTGCGCCGCGTCCTCGGCGCCGATCGCCTCCGCCTGATCGGCGCCTCCTACGGCACCGAGCTGGCGCTCGAGTACGTGCGCCTCCACGGCGACCGCGTCGACCGCGTCGTGCTCGCGGGGACGCGCGGCCCCGACCAGGCGTACCAGCTCCCCTCCACGGTCGACGTGCAGCTCCGGCGCTTCTCCACGCTGGTCGCGACCGATCCCGACTTCGGCCCGACCCTGCCCGACTTCGCCGGCGCCGTGCGGCACGAGCTGGAGACCCTACGCTGGCGCCCCGCGTCGCTCGTGATCCGCGACGCGAAGAGCGGGAAGCGCGTGCGGGTCACGGTCGGCGACATCGGACTCCAGGCCATCGTCGCGGCCGACATGAGCGACTGGGTGCGGGGCGTGTTCCTGCCGGCGATGGTCGCCTCGCTCGCACGGGGCGACAGCGCTCTCTTCACGAAGCGCGTCGAGGATCTCTACAACGATCAGGGGGGCGGGATCTCGGTGATGCAGGTGGCGGTCGACTGCGCGTCGGGAGGGTCGCCCGAGCGGATCGCGCAAGTAGCGCGGGAGGCGAAGACGAGCCTCCTCGGGAACGTGCGGAACGTGCTGATGAACCCGGCCTTCTGCGACCTCGTCGGGGGCGCCGATCTCGGGCCCGCCTTCCGCGAGCCGATCGAGAGCGACGTGCCGGCGCTCTTCCTCTCCGGATCGAACGACGGCATCACGCCGCCGTTCGAGGCGGAAGCGGTGGCCTGGGGCTTCCCGCAGGGCGTCCACCTGGTCGTGCGGAACGGCTGGCACGATACGCTGCCGTTCGCCGCGGTCCAGGACGCGGTCGCCGATTTCTTCGCCGGCCAGGACCTCCGCGGCCGGCGTCTCGAGATCCCCGAGCCCCGCTTCGCCTCGGTGGAGCGGGCGAAGGAGCTCCTGCTCCGCTAGCGCCCGCTAGCGCGCCGCGAGCTTCGGCCCCCGCGACTCGACGGTCGGGCCCGAGCCGATCTGCCGCCAGAGCGCCGCGGCGTTCGTCTGACGCAGGCGCCCGGTCTCGGTGATCGAGTGGAAGCAGAAGACGAGCCCGATGCCGGTCGTCACGCCCGCCATGAGATCCCCCCGCGCGCTCGACGACGCGTAGAGCCACGCGAAGACGACCGCCGTGATCGAGAACGCGTTCGCCAGCGCCGCGACGATCCAGTCGCCGGACGGATTGAAGCCGGGCACCACCTCGAGGTGCCCGAGGCGCGTGAACCACTGCGGCCCGTGGCCGCGCGATTCGACGAACTCCTTCACGTAGCCGGCGATCAGGCGCACCTGCTGCCGTCCGTGGAGCGCCGCGTAGAAGCCGTACGCCGCGGCGAAGACGACCGGGAGCATCAGGCTCGCGCTCTTGGCGGCGATGCCCCAGGAGAGGAGCACGGCGGCGGCCAGACCGGAAGCGGTCCAGCAGAGAAGCGACGACCGCTCCGCGTCGCGGCCCCGCGCCATGATCGCGTCGTATTCGATCTGTTCCCAATCACCGGTACCCGACATGACCGTACCCCCTTGGTTGGTGCCCTGCGTCGGAAGCGGGCGCGCTCGGCGCCCTGGAATCTATCGGCATCCCGCGCTCGAAGTTGACCCTCACGTGCCCTGTGACGATGTCGCCGGCCTGCGACCCCGGGGCCACGCCGCGCGGGGGGCAGCCGGGTGCGCCCCGATCCCGCAACATGCTGTCACGAAGCCGCTTGTCCGCTTGCCGCGGCGCCGGCACGCCCTCTGCTCTCCGCCGATTCGACCTGAGGGGGGCGAATGGCGTCCCCGAGAAAGGAGCGGACCGATGAACCGAACGATGACACTGACGGCGCTCGCGGGGATCGTGGGCGCCTCGATGCTGCTGGCCGCGCCCGGCGCGGCGCTCGCCGATCGAGGGGACGGCTGGGGGGCGCGCTCCGGCGCGCGGGACGGGCGGGGGCACCGGGTCGAACGGCGCGTCGAGCGGCGCGCGACACCGCGCGCGTGGAACCGGCAATGGAGGCACTATGGCGGGGGCCGCGTCTACCGCGACATGATCACGATCCGATCGGGCCGGTCGGGACCGGGGTACCGCGCATGGCGCACGTATTCCTACCCGGCCTATCACTACCGCCGGCACGTCGTCGTCGTGCGGCCGGTGCGGTTCTTCGTGTCGGCCGGGGCCGCGATCGGAGGCGTGCACGTCCGCGCGCGGATCCACGATCCGAACGACTGGCCGTACGGGTGCAATTTCTGCGACGGCCGCTTCCACGATTTCGGCGCCTACCGGGCGCACCTCTCCGACTGCCCGCATCGCCCACGCGGCTTCCGGATCGAGGTGCACGACTGGAACGGCGGGGGCTTCGGCGGCCCTTCGTGGTGGGACGATCGCAACTGGAACGACGATCCCGGATTCGACGGCTGACGAGCGCCAGGGGCGCGCGAAGGGGGAGGCGGCATTGCCTCCCCCTTGCGTTTTCGCGCGCCAGCGGTATCGTTGACTCTTGGTCGGCATGCATCGTCGACCGCGTGCCCCGGAAGCAGGGGCCGGGATGCCCGAGCTCGGCCGCAGGAACCACGGAAGTGTTCCGGGCCCCATGGACGCTCGTGCTCCCCATTCATGGCGGCCAGCGCGACACACCCGTCGCGCTGGCTGTTTTGTCCCGATCCAGAACGCGAGGAGACGCCCGATCCGAAACGCCGCGCCGCTCGTCCTCTGCCTCGTGACCGTCGCGTCGTGCGGCGGCGGCACGTCGCGCGGGCCGGCGACCTCGCCCGGCCCCGCGCCGGCCGGCTATGCCGCCTCGCGCGTCGTGTCGGGGCTCTCCCAGCCCGTCGACCTCGAGGCGCCGCCGGGCGACACGTCGCGCGTCTTCGTCGTCGAGAAGACCGGGACGATCCGCATCGTGAAGAGCGGGCAGCTCCTTCCCCGCCCGTTCCTCGACGTGCGGGATCGCGTGAGCGCCGGGAGCGAGCAGGGGCTCCTGGGCCTGGCGTTCCATCCGCAGTACGCGGCGAACGGGCGCTTCTACGTCGACTACACCGATCGGGCCGGCGACACGCACGTCGTCGAGTTCACCGTCTCGGACGATCCCGACAGCGCCTCGGCGACCGAGCGCGAGATCCTCCACGTGGCGCAGCCGTACCCGAACCACAACGGCGGCAGGGTCGTGTTCGGGCCGGACGGGTACCTGTACATCGGCCTCGGCGACGGCGGGAGCGGCGGCGACCCGCAGGGGAACGGGCAGAACCTCGGCACGCTGCTCGGGAAGATCCTCCGGATCGACGTCGGCGCCGGCTCCCCCTACGCGATCCCCCCGGACAATCCGTTCGTCGGACGAGCCGGCGCGCGCGGCGAGATCTGGTCGTACGGGCTCCGCAATCCGTGGCGATTCTCGTTCGACGCCGAGACCGGCGACATGCTGATCGGCGACGTGGGACAGAACCTCTGGGAGGAGGTCGACCACGAGCCGGCCGGGCGCGGCGGGCGGAACTACGGGTGGAATCGCATGGAGGGCACGCACTGCTATCCGCCGGGATCGAGCTGCGACTCGGCCGGTCTCACGCTGCCGGTGGCCGAGTACGGACACGACCAGGGATGCTCGGTGACGGGCGGAACCGTCTATCGCGGGGCGGCGCTTCCGGAGCTGGACGGGACGTACTTCTACGGCGACTACTGCACCGGCATGATCCGGAGCTTCCGCGTCCAGCAGGGAGCGGCGGTCGAGCGCCGCGACTGGACGGCGGTCTTCCGCACCGCGCAGGGCGGACCGATGCAGGGCCTCTCGTCGTTCGGCGTGGACGCGCGCGGGGAGCTCTACCTCGTGCTCCTGGGCGGCGAGGTCTACCGGATCGTGCGGAAGTCCTAGCGCGCCGCCGCGGCCCGCGCGCCGCCGTCGGCGCGCAGCGCCGCCCGGGCCGCCGCGAGGAGCGGCGCCGCCGAGAGCGGACCGCCCACGGCCGCCCGCATCCACGCGTCGGGCGTCAGGCAGCCGATCCGCGCGATCCGCTCCACCTCCGCGGCGAACGCCCTCCCGGTCAGGTGCTCCGCGATCTGAAACATCGTGATCTGCCCGATCGCGTAGTCGGCGAGGTAGAGCGGCGACGAGATCGAGTGGGAATAGACGGCCAGGAGCTCGACGTCCCGGACCCCGAAGATCGGCGCGAAGTGCCGGTTCCAGACGTCCCGCGCGAATCCGAGCGTCGTCTCGCGCAGCGCGGCCGGCGTCGCGTCGGGATGGGCGTAGAGCCAGTTCCAGACCTTCATCTCCACCAGGCTGACGCCGGCGATCTCGCGGAGCGTCCAGAGCGTGTGGAGCGCGAACGCGTGGCGCGCCTCGCCCCGCTCCTCGCGGAGCCCGAGCATCTCGAGATCGCGCTCCTGGAAGAGGAACGCGAACGCCTCCGTGGCGGCGGTGTTCGGCACGCCGTGGAGCGCCCACCGGTCGATCGCGTGGAGCGAGAAGACCTGCTCCACGTTGTGCCCCAGCTCGTGGAGCGCGATGTTGAATCCCTTGTAGTTCATCCCGTCGGACGGCACCCGGGTCCGGAGGTGGGCCTGGTCCTCGCGCCACGCGGCGCCGAGCGCGTGCCCCGCGCCCCGGGCCGGATCGACCACGATCCGCGCGGCGAGCCACGCGGCGCGATCGCGCGCGAATCCGAGATCCTCGAGGAGCGCGGGGAGCCCTTCCTGGAACGCCTGCAGGGTCGGGAAGCGCTCCCGGACGCGCTCGTCCAGCTCGCCCCCGTCGTGCCGGTCGGCTCCGATCAGGCCCGGATACCAGATGTCGTACGCCTCGAGCGGGCGCCCGAGCCGGCCGGCCACGAGCGCGCCGATCGCCGCGCCCTCGGGCGCGTCGAGCGCCGCGAGGAGGAGCGCCTCGACCTCGGGCTCCGGGATCTGCCGGTCGAGATCGAACTGGCGGCGGATGTGGCTCGGCGCGTTCGGGACGTAGGGATCGATCTCGCGGAGCGCGTGGAAGACGTCGAGGACGTGCCGGTAGCGCGTGTCGGGCTCGCGCGCCGACGCCTCGGCCCCGGGTGGATCGGCGCCGGGAGACGGGAGCACGGCGTTCGTCTCGGGACACCAGAGGAGGCGCGTGTCGCGGCGCACCGCGTCGGGGATCTCCTGGCGGACGATCCGCTCGAGGACGCGCTGGATCATCCGCTGCCGCTCGAGCGCCGCGGGTCCGTCGGCGTAGAGCGCCTTGATCTCGTCGCGGAGTCCCCAGTGCGTGATCAGCGAGAGCCCGATCGGGAAGCGCCGCTTCCCGTCCGCGGCGACGATCCGCTCCATCGGGAGGTCGTACTCCGCGACGTACCGTTCGGCCGCGTTCAGGACCCGCGCCGCCTCCTGCACGACCGGCGCCGGCACGCGCTCGGCCACGCGCTCGACGAGGCGCGACCGGGCCCACGCCGCGCGGTCCCAGGCCGGCCCCTCGCGCAGGCGCTCCGCGAGCGTGTGCACCGGGAAGTGGAGGAGGAGCAGGAACGCGACGCGCGTGCGGTAGAGATCGGGCAGGAGGTGGGCGCCGAGGTTCACGTTCTCGAGGAGCGCGTCGATCGCGCGGATCGGCCCCCGGTCGAGCTCGATCGGCTCGCCGAGGATCCGGCGGATCTCGCTCAGCCGGCCCTGGACCTGCTCGAGCACGTCCTCGGCGCGCGCGGCGATCGCCTCCTGCTCGGCCGGATCGGAGACGTAGTGCTCCCGGCAGAACGCGACGAACGCGTCGGCGTCGCCGTCCTCGGGCCACCAGCGCTCGGCGACCTGGCGGACGCCCCGCTCGATCGCCGCGCGATGGGGCGCGCCGTGCACCGCGACCAGCGCGTCGATCGCGCGCGCGGCGGCGGCCGGCGCGATCGACGGCGTCGGGCGGCCGGTCGCGGTCATGGCACGCCGGGGGCGCCGGACCCGTCGGGCGGCGTGGTCGGGGTCTCGGGCGCGGGCGCCGTGGCCGGCGCGTCGCTGTTCCAGATGTCGCGGAAGATCTTCCAGCCCGCCTCGTCGTGCTTCCAGACCACGACGTACTTCCCGGTCTCGACGGTCTGGCCGTCGGTGCCGGTCAGCGTGTAGCGCCCCGACTCCCAGGCCCAGTCGTCGCCGCCCTGCAGCTCCGCCGTCTCGAGCCGGACCGCCGCGACCGGGAGCGCCAGCATGCCGGTCCACATCGCCTCGATGGCCGCGCGGCCGTCGACGAGCGGCGCGCCCGGCGGGTACGCGCGCGCGTCGTCGGCGTAGACCAGGCCGAGTGACGGTGCGTCCTTCCGCGCGAACGCGTCCATGAACGCCTTGTTGGCGGCGTCGATCGAGGAGCGGAGCGCGGCGGGATCGGAGTTCGTGCGGGAGGTGGAGCAGCCGCCGAGGAGTCCGGCCGCGACGAGGGCGGCCCCGGCCACGAGGGCGGCCGCCCGGAGCGACGGGATACGGGATCGGTCGCGGACGCGTGGATGGGCCATCGAGACCTCCAGCGGGAGTGGCGATCGGGTGCTCCCGGCAAGCGCCGGGCCCGCTACCCTACCACATTTCCGCGGGATGGATCAGAGGCCGAGCCAGTACGTGACCTTCACCGCCACGACGTTCTCGGGAGGCGCCCGGAAGATGTCGCCGACGTCGCGGGAGGCGCGGAAGTCGCCGATCGGCACCGTGCCCTGGCGGTTCTGCTGCCAGACCACGTACAGGGCCGAGCCGCGCCGGTATTCCCAGCGGAGGATCGCGTTGCCGATCAGCGACCGGAAGTTGAAGTTCGGGTCGGGCACCGTGAACGCGGCGGCCGGTCCCGTCCCGTCGGGATCGATCGTCGCTGTGCCCGAAGCGTCGCGCTGGACCGTGCCGGCGTCCCGGCCGTAGACGTCGAACTCGAACGTGCCGGGCGCGCGGAGCCCCTTCAGCTGCGCGTAGTCGGCCGCGACCACCAGCGGCTGGCCGTAGAACTGGAGCGAGAGCGTCGGCGAGAACGTCCAGTCGATCCGCGTGTCGAGGTTGAGCGTCGTCTGGTCGAACGTCGCGAAGACGTACCGCGCGCCGTACGTCGCCGTCGCCGTGGGATCGGTCACCGTGGTCACGTACTGCGCGTTGTCGTGGAGCCGCCGGATGCCCGGCTCGAGCGTGATCCGAAGCGGCGGCGTCGGGCGGATCGCCACGGTGCCGTTCACGGCGTGGAGCCGCCCGCCGAAGTCGTCCCACGCCACGGTTCCCTGCGCTCCCACGGTGACCGACTTCCGGCTGTCCGAGTCGATCCGCGCCTGCAGGGTGCCGCCGGGCGGGACGCGGGCGATCGGCCCTCCGCGCGTGAGGCGGTCGTCGTACGTGCCCGGGTTCCACGTGCCGCGGACCCACCCCGACCAGTAGTTCCGGAGCTGCCCCTCCAGATGGAGCGAGTGCCCCAGGAACGTCGACTGGCCCCCGTAGTTCCACGACTCGTTCGAGAACGTGAAGATCGTGAAGGTCCGGAAGATCGGCCCCGGCGTGTTCTCCGTGTACATCAAGAGCGTCGACGCGCCGCGCGAGTCGGCGGCGTTCTGGAAGCCGAGGTCGTTGATCTCGAATCCGGGGCTCCAGTCCTGGTACGTCAGGGTGCCGCGCCAGTGCTTCCCGGCCGTCTTGTTGAGCGAGAGGAGCCCGGCCGCGCCGGAGAGCGCGGTCCGCGCCGGATCGTAGTGGAGGTGCGTGGCGTCGGGGCGCTGAAAGTACCGGGCGCTCGAGCGCTGCGTCGCCGCGATCGCGTCCGGCGATCCGTCGACCCGGCTCACGAGCACGTTCGCGTCGAAGGACCAGGCGCGCTTCGCCCACGCGTGGTTCAGGTCGAGCCCGCCGACGAGCGCGCGCGACCGGAGGAGATCGCGGAGCGCCGGATCGCCGAGGTCGCGGTCGACGGCCGTGACGATCGCGCCGACCGTCGTGTTCCCCTGCCGCAGGTCCCGGCGCGCGCGGGCGACGAAGTAGTTCGAGCGCGGCTCGACCGGCGCGGCGCGCTCCACGCCGAGCGTGTCGACGACGCGCGCCCGCTCCTCGGGGGTCACCGCGTCGAGGAGACCGATCGACCAGCCGCCGCTCGTCTTCCCCGTGAGCTTCGCGGCGCCGGCGATCGTCGTGAGATCCGGGGCGTCGATGTACGCGACGCCCGGATCGCCCGAGAGGTCGCGGTGCGGCGGCGCGCCGATCCGCCGCGCGTGAAACGGGATCGTCGTGTTGAAGTTGTTCATGCTGCTCGTCTGCCCGAACCGGAAGAGGTCCGCGCCCTCGACGAAGAACGGGCGGCGCTCCGAGAAGAACGTCTCGAACGCGGTGAGGTTCACCACGGCCGGATCGGCCTCCACCTCGCCGAAGTCCGGATTCACGGTGCCGTTCAGCGTCAGATTGCTGGTGAGCCCGACCTTGAGATCGAGCCCCGCCGCGCCCGACTGGTCGGAGCCGTCGCGGAACGGATCGCCGGCCGGGGCGCGCCGGAACTCGGAGCGGACCCGGCTGTACGGGAGGAACTCGAGGTCGCGCGGGGGGCGGGCCGCGGCGAGCCCGGTCAGCTCGGCGTACCGGTTCACGGTGGCGGCCTCGCTCTTCGGCGTGAACGCGACGAGATCGGTCTCCTGCTTCCGGTAGATGAACCGCTCGAGCTGGATCCCCCAGACACCGTCGCCGCGCGCGTCGTACCGGAGCTGCGACAGCGGGATCTCGATCTCGGCCGTCCAGCCGAGCGAATCGACGGTCGTCCGCGCCGTCCAGATCGCGTCCCACGTGAAGTCCTTCGCGCCGTCGGCGCCGATCGCCGCGTCCTCCACGGAGCCGGAAGGGCTCACGCGGAACATCGTGCTCGTGAGGCGATCGTGATAGGAGTCGAGGTAGACGGTGAAGTAGTCGGAGTCGAGATCCTCGTCGCGCCGGACGAGCTGCGCGCGGATCCTCCCCGCGTCGTGGTCGTCCATCCGCGCGCCGATGTAGAGGGCGTCGTCGCCGATCAGGATCCGGACCTCCGTCGTCTCGGACGCGGGGCGCCCTTCGTCGGGGTCACGCTGCAGGAAACGGGTGGCGGGGACGGCCGCCTCCCAGGCGGGGTCGTCGAGGCGGCCGTCCACGCGGATGCCGCCGACGAGGCGGGCCGCGTGGAGCGGCGGAGCGTCCGGTCCGCCCGGTGCGCCGAGGCTCGGCGCGGGGGCTCCGGGCGGCGGAGCCGCGACGGCCCAGGCCCCGCCGGCCGAGTCGGCGGCCCCGGGGGCCGGGAGATCCCCGGCCCGGGAGGCGCTCGCCGAAGCGGCCGCGAGCACGGCGGCCGCGATCGCCGCTCGGAGCAAGGGCGACATGGCTGAGACCGCGGACCGGCGTGGCATGGGCGAATCCTCGTGAACGGGGGACGCGCGCTCGTGGGGCTCGGATCGACGGTCTCTCTACGAGCGGAACGCGGGCCGGGTTTCGGGCCGGACCGGGGCCGATGGCGGGATCCCGTTGCCCGGTGGGTCGGCGGGCGGGGCGGAAGGGTTGGGGCGGGAGATCGAGGTTACGGCTGCTTCTTGGCGTACATCCCGTCGAAGGCGGTCGTCCAGGTCGCGCCCCGATCGGCGCTCTGCTCCCACAGCTGGCGGACGCGTCCGTCGGGAAGCGGGGTCCAGGTGATGCGCTGCAGGGTGCTCGCGCCGGCGGCGTCCTTCGTCTCGCCCGAGAGGGTCATGTGGCCGTTCTCGAACCTGCCCGCGAGGAGGAGGAGCGTCCCGTGGTCGTCCACCCACGTCTGGTGCCAGAGCCCGTCGCCGGGATCGTACGCGTTCACGCTGGTCCCGACGAGTCCCTTGGCGCCCTTCCAGTGCTCCCGGATCACGCAGCCGCCGAGCGTCGACTCGACGAGGTTCGTCCCCGCCACCTTGCCGTCGGGGGTCCGTACCTCCCAGTCCCCGACCCAGAAGTCGAACTGCCGGTTCTCGGACGCGGCGCAGGGGGCCTTCGGCGCCTCGGCGGCGCGGGCGGGACGGACCGTCGCGACCAGGGCGAGCGCCAGCACGATCGCCGCGAGGAGCGCGAGCGACACGAGGAACTGCACGCTCCGGCCGGGGAGCGGATGCGCGGCGTTCAGGACGCGGCGCCGGTCCTCGATGCGCGCGCGGCCTCGGGCTCCTCGACGACCCACCGCACCGACTTCGAGCACGGACAGACGCCGCCGACCCGCTTCAGCGTCGGCATGCGCCTGCTCGCCTGCTCGGGGGTGATCGAGCCCGACACCACCTCGCGGAGCGTCGCGACGTACTGCGTCATGTCGCGCGTCGCGAGGTAGGGTTCCGGCAAGTGCGCCCTCAGATGCGACAGATACGCGGACACGTCGGCGAACGATTCGCCGTGCGTGCCTACCATGGTCCATGCGGGTTCACCCTTCCGGCGGAAGAAACGGGGATCGGGAAGCTCGAGCAGATCCTCGTGGGAGATCCCTTCGAAGCGGCCGCGATCGGCGAGCAGCTTCGCGGCAAGGGATTCGGCTTCGGCGGGACTCAGTCGGGGAAGGCGGGCGCGGACGTACCGCTGGTTCAGGTCGGCGACCATCTTCCGGCACTCGTCGTAGTACTGGTTCTGCGCCTCGGCGTTCCTCAGATTCTTGAAGCCGAAGCGGATGTTCGAGTCGCCCCCCTTCTCGTGGCCGAACATCTCGAGGCCGCGCGGGAGCCACTTGTTCAGCGCCTTCTGGATCGCGGCCATCGTCACGAGCTCGTCGCCCTGCGCGGCCCGCTGCACCCAACGGCGCATCGGGATCACGCCCGCGGCCAGGTGGAACGCCTCCTCGCGCAGCATCGGCGGCATCGACTGGGCGAACGGCTTGTACGAGCAGACGCGCTGCATCGAGAGCTGGTACTTGCCGACGCGGTCGATCAGCGCCGCGAAGACGACGTTGTCGACGAAGGAGTCGTAGTCGAGGTTGAAGGCGTCGAGGACGTGGGAGCCGGTCTTCATGGAGAGGATCTCCTCGACCATCTCCTCGGCCGACTGGCCCGAGACGCCCGACCAGTCCTGCGACGTCAAGAGGTGGAGCATCTGGTAGCCGTGCCGGAGCTCCTCGGCCATCACGCGGAGCACCCAGAAGCGGTCCTCGTCGTCGGGCGCGCGTCCGAGCGTCCCCTCGTGCTGCTGGATGGAGCCGAATTCCGTGGACGCCTGCGCGCGGATGATCGCGAGCAGGTGACGCGCCGCGTCCTCCCCCATCTCCGACGGCTTCGTCATCCGCGGCTCGCCCTTCCGGTCCCCGACCTCGATGGTGTCGGACATGCCGACCTCCATCTTGGCGCAGAGACAGAAATCGGGCTCGTTCGGGAAGTACTTCTGCCAGTTCTCGGGCAGGAGGTCGTAGTCGGGGAAGTTGTGCCGCTGCCAGTGGAGGACGGCGTCGTGGAACTTCTTCGGGAGGGTGGTCCGATCGGTCTTCACGGGCGAGGTCCCTGCTTCCCCTCCGCGAGGGGGTATTCGAGCGCGGTCAACGGCGCCTCCGCGAAGCCGACGGCCTTGAGGAAGGCGGCGAGATCCTCCTCCTTGTCGTCGACGAGCGTGCGGAGGACGGTCGCGCCGCACTCGCGCATCCGCTCGAGCACGGTCTCGAAGAGCCGGCGGCCGAGCGAGCGGCCCTGGAAGTCGGGGTCGACGCCGAACCGCTCGATCCAGCCGCAGACCTCCTCCAGGCCGAACTCTCCGCCGCGCACGTCGGCGAACATGAAGCCGACCACCTTGCCGTCCAGCTCGGCGACCGGGCACGCCTCGGCATCCCGCCGGATGTAGTACCCGACGCGTCGCTCCCAGACCTCCGGGCGGTAGACGCCGGTCAACCGCTCGTCGATCGCGACGATACGGGAGATGTCCAGCTCGGAAAGGGGTCGGATGCGGATGCCACCGGCGACGACGTTCACCCGGTCAGGATACCACAGGGGGAAGCGCCCGTCGTGGCCGGGGGACCGGGGCTAGAGGCGGCGGCG
>JBLMXB010000161.1:0-3184 GCA_050257555.1 Hyphomicrobiales bacterium
TGATCGACGTGAACGGTCTCTCCCGCATCCTCGGCATCCCGGTGCTCGCGGTCTCATCGCGCACGGGACGCGGGGTCGACCGGCTCCGCGTCACGCTCGACGCGTCCACCGGACACGCGAACGGGAACGGAAACGGACACGGCGCGGCGAACGTCGAAACGCGCGCCGCGCGGAACGGTCACGGCGTCGCGAATGCCGCCGCGACAGCCGCGGCGAACGGAAACGCCGCCCCCGTCGCCCGCGCGGCGTACGGCGACGGCCACGGCGCGCCCGTTCCCGCCGAGGCGCTCGCGCTCGCGCTCGATCCTGCCCGCGGCTACCGCACCGTGGACGAGATCGTCCGGCGGGTCGTCCGGAAGCGGCCGCGCCCCGACGTCTGGCGCCGGCGGATCGACCGCGTGCTCACGCACCGCGTGCTCGGCCCCGTCCTCTTCCTCGTCTTCATGGCGACGATCTTCCAGAGCGTCTACGCCTGGGCGACGCCGTTCATGGACCTGCTCGACGCGGGCTTCAAGGTTCTCGCGGCGGGGATCCGCTTCGTCGTGCCCGCGGGTCCGATCGAGTCGCTGCTCGTGGACGGGATCATCGCCGGAGCGGGCACCGTGGCGTCGTTCGTCCCGCAGCTCGCGATCCTCTTCTTCTTCATCGCCCTGATGGAGGACACCGGCTACATGGCGCGCGCGGCGTTCCTCATGGACCGGGTCATGGGCTCGGTGGGCCTCCCCGGCCGCGCGTTCCTCCCGCTCCTCTCCTCGTTCGCCTGCGCGATCCCCGGCATCATGGCGACGCGGACGATCGAGAACCGGAACGACCGCTTCGCGACGATCCTGATCGCGCCGTTCATGTCGTGCAGCGCGCGGCTCCCGGTCTACGCGCTCCTGATCGGGGCCTTCATCCCCGATCTCCACTACGGCATCCTGAGCCTGCGGGGGCTGACGCTCCTCTCGCTCTACGTCCTCGGCATCCTGGCCGCGCTCCTCGTCGCGTTCGTCGCGAAGCGGACCGTCTTCCGCGGCCCGAAGCCGCTCTACGTGATGGAGATGCCGCCCTACCGCGTGCCGTCGGTCCGCTCGGTCCTCCTCACGATCCGAAACCGCTGCCTCCTCTTCCTGCAGCAGGCCGGCACGGTGATCGTCGCGGTCTCGATCGTCCTCTGGTTCCTGGCGTCGTATCCCACGGGACATCCCGAGACGCGTGGACTCGAGCGTCAGGCGGCCGCGGCGAGCGCGGCGGGCCAGCCTGAGCAGGCGGCGCACTTCACGAGCGAGGCCAAGGGCTCGGCGCTGCGTCATTCGTTCGCGGGGATGCTCGGGCAGGCGATCGAGCCGGCGATCCGGCCGCTCGGCTTCGACTGGAAGATCGGGGTGGGGATCCTCTCGTCCATCGCGGCGCGCGAGGTCATGGTCTCGACCATGGCCACGATGTACAACCTGAGCGGCGAGCGCGACCCCGACGCGTCGCTCCAGGCGACGCTCCGCGACGCGAAGGACGGGCGGACCGGGCGGCCGCTCTACTCGGCGCTCACCGCGATCAGCCTCATGGTCTTCTTCGCGCTCGCGTTCCAGTGCATGTCCACCGTCGCGGTCGTCCGCCGCGAGACGGGGACGTGGCGCTGGCCGATCGTCATGCTCGTCTTCATGAACGGCATGGCCTTCGTCGCGTCGCTCGCCGTCTTCCAGGCGGGCCGCCTCCTGGGGTGGGGATAGGCGCCATGGCACCCGTCACGCACGCGACGCCGCTCTGGCAGAACATGGTCGCAATCGCGATCGCGGTGGCCGCGGCCGGCTGGCTGATCCGCCGCGCGTTCAAGCCGAAGCCCCCCGAGCAGGCTCCCTGCGCCAACTGCCCCGCTCACTTGAGCACGGCGAAGCGGCCCGAGCGGACCTCGTCCCCCATCTCGATCCTGAAGAAGTAGACGCCCGAAGCGAGCGGGGCCCCGCTCGCGCTCTTCCCGTCAATCGCGACCTGGTGTTCGCCGGCCGCCATGCGCGGTTCGTCGAGGATGCGCCGCACCAGCCGTCCGCGCACGTCGAAGATCGCGATCCGGACGGGACCTTCGCGGTCGACCGTGAACGCGAGCGTCCCCGCCGGATTCAACGGGTTCGGCGAAATCCGCGGCGGTCCCTGCCTCCCGGTTCCGATCAGCTCGACGGCCACCGGGGCGAGGAAGTGGGAGCCATCCGCCAGAGCGCCTGAGAGCCCCATCTGGATCTCGACCCGTCCGGACACGTTTCCGAAGAGCGGCAGGAGGGCCTCCCTCGAGAACGGGATTCCGATATCGGGCACTCCGTCACGGTCGGCATCGCCAACGCTCCATGACTTCGATGGCATCGCCATGGCTCGGTAATCGTCCCCCAGGAACGCGAAGGCGAGCCACACCGGCTCCTGGACATCCTCCGGCCGGAATGCGCCGTCCGCAGATTCGACGTGCACCGTCCACGTCGGCTTTCCTCCACGAAGGTGGAACTTCCGGTCCGACGTCTCGGGCCAGGCGCGTGCGGCGTGCGTCACCGGCATCCGGTTCTCGACGATCGTCACGGCGTTCCCGGTGATGCCGGAGACCGCCACGTCGAGGTCGCCGTCGCCGTCGAGATCCGCCACCGCGATCGAGTGGGCGCCGGCCGTGACCGCGAAGTCGGCCTTCGGCGCGAACGTCATCCCGCCCCGGTTCATCAGCACGGAGAGCGTCCCGGCCGTCTGGTTCGCGACCAGGACGTCGGGGCGCCCGTCGCGGTCCACGTCGGCGATCGCGCCGCCGTGCGCGTTCGCGCCGGTCGGGATCTCCTGGGGATCGACGAACGTGCCGTCTCCGACCCCGCGGAGGATCGTCACCGTGCCGGTGTCGAAGTTGACGACGAGCAGATCGAGGATGCCGTCGCGATCCAGGTCGCCGAGGTTCAGCGTGTGGGGCGCGGATGTCGTGAAATCGGGCTTCGCGGTGAAGGTGCCGTCACCGTGCCCGAGGAGGACCGTCACGGTCCCTGGACCCGGGTTCGCCACGACGACGTCCTGGTTCCCGTCGCGGTTCAGGTCGCCGATCACGAGGCCGTGCGCCGCGGCGCCCGTCGGGTACGTGTGCACGCGCGTGAACGTGCCGTCGCCGTTCCCGTGGAAGACCTCGAGCGTCCCGTTCGTCAGGTCGGTCGCGACGGCGTCGGCGATCCCGTCGCCGTCGAATTCGGCG
>JBLMXB010000162.1:0-7576 GCA_050257555.1 Hyphomicrobiales bacterium
CTCGTAGTCGCAGACGACGGGGGTGCCGTCGCGATCGTGGTCGCTGACCAGCCAGACGTCGAGGGTCGTCGGACCGTCGGGGGAGAGCCGGTCCTGGGCGTCGCGAACGCCGTCGCCGTTCGCGTCGAGGTAGATGTACTGCGCGTTCGCGGGGCCGGCGGTGAAGATCGTGGGGAGGAGGAGTCCGAGGGCAATGGAGCGCATTGCCAGGCGCATGTCGCCACCTTCCTCTCTCGCGCGGCGCCCCGGCAACCCGGCCGCGCGTGACCAATAGGTCACGGTAGGGGCCGATTCCGGCCCTGTCAAGGGATCGAGGAGATTTCTATTCCCCGCGCCCCGGCTCTGCTATACCGATCGGGCCGTGAACCCGCTGACCCGTGCGCGCTTGCAGGTGCTGGCCGCGGCCCTCCTCTTCTCCGCCGGAGGGGCCGGGATCAAGGCGTGCGCGCTCACCAGCTGGCAGGTCGCGAGCTTCCGGTCGGGCATCGCGGCCCTGGTGGTCTGGCTCTTCATGCCGGGCGCCCGCCGGGCCTGGAACGGCCGGATCGCGCTCGTCGCCGCCCCGTACGCGGCGACCGTCCTCCTGTTCGTCCTCGCGAACAAGCTGACGACGTCGGCGAACACGATCTTCCTGCAGTCGACGGCGCCCCTCTACATCCTCCTGCTCGGCCCGTGGCTCCTCCGGGAGCGGACCCGCGCGATGGACCTCGCGGTGATGGCGCTGATCGGGCTCGGGCTCTCCTTCTTCTTCATCGGGACCGAGCCGCCGATACGGACCGCCCCGAACCCCGCGCTCGGCAACGTGCTCGCCGCGACGGCCGGGATCACCTGGGCGATGACCGTGATGGGGCTCCGGTGGCTCGGGCGTTCCGGCGAATCGGACCACCAGGCGCCGGCCGTCGTGGTGGCGGGGAACCTCGCCGCCTTCCTGATCGCGCTCCCCTTCGCGCTCCCGGTCGCCGCGGCGCGCCCCGTCGACTGGGCGATCGTGACCGCGCTCGGCGTCGTTCAGATCGGGATCGCGTACGTCTTCCTCACGCTCGCGATGCGCCACGTGCCGGCCCTCGAGGCGTCGGTGCTCCTCCTCCTCGAGCCGGCGCTGAATCCGCTCTGGGCCTGGATCGTGAACGGGGAGCGCCCGGGCGTCTGGGCGAACGCGGGAGGCGCCTTGATCCTGGGCGCGACCGCGCTCAAGACGTGGATCGACTCGCGTTCGGGAATCGGGCGGATCGAGCGGCGGGAATAAAAAAACGCGGGCGCCACGCCGGACCGCAAGCGTCGCGACGGTGGGAGGACCCCCTTCCCCATCGCAACCTCGACGGGCACCCGCACTTGTCCTCGAACGTCAGACCCTCAGTGGTCGCGGCAACCGCGATGACGTTCGAGGTGTCGAGCGTCGCCGGCGCGGCTCCGCATCACCGGCGAGCGGCTGCCGCACCTATGTCGGCGGGGCAATATCGGTGCCACCGGCGTCCTCCGGGGGCGAATCGCCGATCCGGTTGCGCCGTCGCGGGTTCCCCGCGCGCCCGGATTCGCGATCGCGCGGCCGGGCGCCCGCCGCCTGACGCGCGCGTCATGTCGCGCGACGTGCTGTCAGGGCCCGCGCGGGGTCGAGCGCCGCTCAGCCGCCGACTTCGGTCTGGAGCTCCTTCAGCTTGCGGTAGAGGTTCCGCTCGCTGATCCCGAGGACGCGCGCGGCCTTCTGCCGGTGGCCGTGGCACTCCTCCAGGATCGTGCGGATGTAGCGCCGCTCCGCCTCGGCGAGCGTGGGGCGCGACGCGCCGTCGGTCGGGAGGTCGCGCGCAGCGGGGACGCGGACGCCCATCGGGAGATGTTCGGGCAGGATCATCTCGCCGTCGCAGAGGATCAGGGCGCGCTCGATCACGTTCTGGATCTCGCGGACGTTCCCGGGCCAGTGGTAGCGGCTCAGGACGCGCATCGCCTCCGCCGAGACCTTCGCGTTCCGCTTCGGGACGATGCCGCTCGACTGCACGAAGTGCGTGACCAGGAGCGGGATGTCCTCGCGCCGCTCGCGCAAGGGCGCGATCGGGATGGAGAAGACGTTCAGCCGGTAGTAGAGGTCCTCGCGGAACGCCCCCGACGCGAGCATCGACTCGAGGTCGCGGTTCGTGGCCGCGATCACGCGCACGTCCACCTTCACGTCGGCCGTGCCGCCGACCCGGCGGAAGACGCCGCTCTCGAGCACGCGAAGCAGCTTCACCTGGAGCGCCGGCGTCACCTCCCCGATCTCGTCGAGGAAGATGGTCCCGCGATCGGCGACTTCGAAGAGGCCGTGCTTGAGCCGGATCGCGCCCGTGTAGGCGCCCTTCTCGTGGCCGAAGAGCTCGCTCTGGAGCAGGTTCTCGTGGAGCGACGCGCAGTCGACCACCACGAACGGCTGCTTCGCCCGGAGGCTCATCCGGTGGACGGCGCGGGCGACCAGCTCCTTGCCGACGCCGCTCTCGCCCCGGATCAGCACCGTCGAGTCGGTCTCGGCGACCCGGCCGATCAGGGAGTGCACCTCGCGCACGACGTCGGTGTCGCCGACGATGCGGTCGCTCGGTTTCAGACGGTCGACGTCGCGCTGGAGGGCGAGGTTGCCCCGCTCGAGGCTCTGCGTCTGGAGCGCGCGCTCCAGCACCGCCTCGATCTCCCCGAGCTTGCACGGCTTCGTCAGGAAGTCGAACGCGCCCTGCTTCATGGCGCGGATCGCCTCCTGGACGGTCCCGTGCGCGGTGAGGATCACGACCTGCGTCCCGGAGAGCGAGGCGCGGATGTCCTCGAGGAGGTCGAGGCCGTGCCCATCGGGAAGGCGGAGATCGAGGAACACGACGTGGAAGCTCCGCTGCGCGAGCAGGCGGCGCGCCTCGTCGAGGGTCGACGCGGCGTCCATGGCGTACCCGGCGTGCGCGAGCTCCTCGGTCACGATCTGGCGGAACGAATCCTCGTCGTCGACGACCAGGACGCGAACGTCAGCCACTCGCCCCTCCCGTGCCGCGCTCCGGCAGCTCCACCACGAAGCGGGCGCCGCGCGGATCGGCGACGTTCTCCGCCCGGATCGTCCCCTGGTGGCGCGCGACGACGCGCTGCGTGATCGAAAGGCCGAGCCCGGTGCCCTTGCCCGGCGGCTTCGTGGTGAAGAACGGATCCCAGATGCGGTCCATGAATTCGGCCGGGACGCCCGGCCCGGTGTCGCGGACCTCGAGGAACACCCGCCCGTCGCGCGCCGTGGTGCGCACCGTCAGGAGGCCGCCCTCGGGCATCGCCTGGACCGCGTTCATCATGAGGTTCATGCAGATGCTGCGGAGGCCGCTCTCGCGCGCCCAGATGAGCGGCGCGCCCTTCATCAGGTCGGCGGCGACGCGCACGCCCTGCTTCGCCATCTGGTAGCGGAGGAGGACGATCGTGTCGTCGGCCGCTCGGTTCAGGTCGACCCACACGGCCGATTCGGAAGCCGGCTGCGCGAGCATCATCAGCTTGTCGGAGATGACGCGGACGCGTCGCGCTTCCCGCTCGAGGATCGCGAGCAGCCGCTCCACGTCGGCGGCGAGGCCGCCGGGTCCCCCCCCGGCCTCCACGATGCGGCGGCGGAGCGCCTCCACGCCGGCCAGCATCGACGCGAGCGGGTTGTTGATCTCGTGCGCCACGCCGGCCGCGAGGATGCCGAGCGACGCGAGCCGCTCGCTGTGGCTCAGCTGCCCCTCGAGCCGGCTCCGCTCGGAGACGTCGCGCCAGACCTCGACGACGTGGGAGACCTCGCCCGCGGCGTCGAGCACGGGGCTGAACGTGCCGTCCCAGCGGCGCCGCGTTCCGGTCGAGTCCGGAACGAAGCGGAGCCGGTGCGTCGGCCTCGCGCTTCGGATCACCTCCTGGGCCGCGCAGCCCTCGGCGCCGTCGTGGCCGCACTCCTCGGGACAGCAGGGGGTCCCGCCGCAGACGTCGCCGGGGGCCGGGCAATCCCCGTGTCCGAACGCCTCGTGGAAGCGCCGATTGGCCGCGACGATGCGGCGGCTCCGATCGACGACGAGGACGGCGTCGTTCAGGGAGTCGATGAGCTGGGGCAGAATCGGCCGGATTCCTTCGAGATCCAGCCGTTCGGCGACATGGCGATGCCGGTCTGACATGGGAATCCGCCTCCACTGCCAGATTGGCAGCCGACCCGGGTGCCCCTCAACGGTACGGAAGTAGAAGCCGCGGCGGGCCGGTCGGAACGGTCGCAGCCCGAGCGGGTTGCGCGCGCCCTGCCGATCGCCCGAATGGGCGCGGCGGCGGCACGGGATGTGCGATTCGCCCCCGTGCGGGACTCGATGGATCGGCCCGCGCGGGGGCGTCGCCTCACGGCGCCCGCACGCCCTCCGCGGCAGAGCGGGCGCCCGAGAGGTAGCGACATGAAAGCGCTCATTCCGACGAATGGGATCACGGCGCTCCGCCGCGAGATGGATCGCATCTTCGATCAGCTCTGGGAGTCCGACATCACGTCGCCGGTGCTCGGCGAATGGACGCCGGCCATCGACGTGAGCGAGAAGGGCGACGTTCTCACCGTGAAGGCGGAGGTCCCCGGCATCGACCCGAAGGAGATCACGGTCAACATCGAGGACAACATCCTGACGATCACCGGAGAGAAGAAGTACGAGCGCGAGGAGAAGGACCTGAAGCACTACCGCATGGAGCGGGCGATGGGCACGTTCTCCCGCGCGTTCCGGCTCCCCGTTCCGGTGAATACCAACGAGGTGAAGGCGGTCTTCAAGCACGGGCTCCTGACGATCGAGCTCCCGAAGGCCAAGGCAGGCAAGGGCGCGACGATCCCGGTCAAGATCGAGTAGGCGACATCAGAATCGTCCCGAAGCAGAACCCCGCATCCCGCGCGGCGCCGGTCGGTGTGCCCGTGTCGCCCCGGCGCCGCCCCGGGAGGAGAAGCGACCATGAACGTCCGTGACCTGATGAGCTGGGAAGTCCGGGCCTGCCACGCCGACTCGGACCTCGGAACCGCCGCGATGATCATGTGGGATCAGGACTGCGGCATCGTCCCGATCGTCGACAAGGGGAACCGGCTGATCGGGGTCGTGACCGACCGTGACGTGAGCATCGCCACGGCGACGAAGAACCGCGCTCCGTCCACGATCAAGATCCGCGAGATCCTGGGCAAGCCGCCCCGCACCTGCCGTCCCGACGACGAGGTGCGCGCGGCGATGGAGACGATGGCCGAGGCGCGCGTCCGGCGTCTGCCGGTCGTGGACAAGAGCGGCGAGCTGTGCGGCATCCTCTCGCTGAACGACATCATCCGGCACACCCGGACGAACGGCCTGCGCGGCGCGCCGGACATCGGGCCCCTCGACGTGCTCCGCGTGCTGCAGGCGATCAGCCGGCATCGCGCCGAGCCTGCGCTGGCGGGCGCGACGTAGCCGGTCCTGCCCCCTCCCCCGAAGCGCACACCGCGAGGCGCGCCGACGAACGGGAACCGTCGGCGCGCCTCGAACATCTAGAGGACGAGACGCCGGCTCGACGCGGACCCCGCGCGCCGGCGCCGAAGCCCGATGCGACGTCGCGGCACACCGCCGCGGCGCGCTTCGGCCACCGGTCGTCCCGGAACGCGTTCCGCGCGTTCCGCCCCAGCGGACGGCCCACGACATCCCCGAACTCCGATCGCGGCATCCGCTCGCCCCACGCGCGGGCCGCGGTCGCGCCAAGGAGGGTTTCGATGAAGGTTCGCGACCTGATGCAAACGGAAGTCCGCACGTGCACGCTCGATACGGACCTCGGCACGGCGGCGCGCGTCATGTGGGACCACGATTGCGGCATCGTGCCGGTGACCGACGGCGGCGGGCGGATCGCCGGCGTCGTGACCGACCGCGACATCTGCATCGCGGCGGCCACGAAGGACCGGGCGCCGTCCCAGATCCGCGTCCGCGAGGTGATGGACCAGAAGCCGCGGACGTGCGGGCCGGACGACGACGTGCGGCGCGCGATGGAAGCGATGGCGGAGGCGCGGGTGCGCCGGCTGCCGGTCGTCGAGAAGGAGAAGGTCCGCGGCATCCTGAGCCTCAACGACCTGATCCTCCGCGCCGACGCCCCGGACGGACGGAAGGCCGCCGGCGGGATCACGCACGCCGACGTGGTGCGCGTGCTCCAGGCGATCTCGGAGCACCGAATCGCGATACCCGGCGCCGCATGACGGGAACGCCGCGGCGGCGCCCCGAATGGGAGCGGGCGCCGCCCGGCGACTAGAGCGCGCGCTCGAGGTAGAGCGCGCCCGGGATGGGGTTCCGGCGATACGGCTCGATCGCCCGAAATCCGAGCGAGCGGTAGAGCGCGATCGCCGTCCCCATGCTCGGGATCGTGTCGAGACGCATCCGCGCGTAGCCGCGCGCGCGCCCCTCCGCGAGGATCGCAAGGGCGAGCGCCCGCCCCACGCCCCCGCCCCGCGCCGACGGCCGGAGGTAGAGACGCTTCATCTCGCAGGTCTCGGGCGGATCGAGCGGCCGGAGCGCGACGCAGCCCACGGGAGCGCCCGCCTCGTCCTCGGCGATCAGGATCGTTCCGCCCGGCGCGGCGTACGCGCCGGGGAGCGTCGCCAGCTCCTGGTCGAAATCCTGGAAGCAGAGGTCGAAGCCGAGCGACGCGGCGTACTCCTCGAAGAGCGCGCGGATCGCGGGAATGTCGTCAGGAATCGCGGCCGGACGGATCGAGGCCATCGCCGCGCCTCACGAAGGGAAGAGGGTCGGCACGGAGGCCGTGACGTGGATCAGGGCGCGGTTCGCGCCCGCGTGGCGGAGCAGCGTCATCCGGTCCCCCTCGACTTTCATCTTCCCCGTCAGGATCGCGGTCGCCGCCATCGTTCGCCGCTCGAGCACGTCGCGCCAGAGCGAGAAGGGCGCGCGGAGCGTGAAGCCGGCGACGGGACGCGCGTCGCCCGCCGCCACGAAGGCGGCCCGCTCGCAGCGGCCGGCACGGAGCGCGAGGAAGAGCGTGAGCGGCGCGGGGAGCGTCGCGTCCGCCTCGAACGCGAAGAGGAGGGTTCCGTCGAACGAGACGCCCCACGAGGACGCCGCGTTCCGGTACTCGGACGACGCGTTGAGCGCGTCGCGAAGCGCGTCGGCCCAGGCGGGCGTTCCGAACGCGATCGCGGTCATGGCGCTACGCCTGAGGCGCCGCCGGCGGGCGGCGCGGATCGAGCGGGACGAAGCCGGGGTTCAGGATGCCGTCGGGATCGTGCCGCCGCTTCGCCGCGCGGAACGGCTCCCACATCGGGCCGTAGTGCTCGCGCCATTCCTCCTCCGTGAACTCGACGTACCCGGAGAGATACCGCTTCCCGCCCATCGCGATCGAGAGCCGGCTCGCCGTGTCGAGCATCGGACGCGCCTCGGGCCAGTAGCGCGCCGGGATCGCCGGCAGGATGCCGAAGCCGACGAGGTCCTCCCCCGGCGGGCGCATGAACAGCCGCGAGCGCGACGTCGTCCCCTTCGCCGGCCAGAGCAGGATGTGCCCGCCCACGAGGATCGACGGCGGGAGATCGGGGAGGATCGCGTCGAGGAGATCGGGGGCGGTCTCCCACGGCATCACGGTCTCCATCCAGGCG
>JBLMXB010000163.1:0-14142 GCA_050257555.1 Hyphomicrobiales bacterium
CCTCCTGGCCCGGGATCGGCTGGTACACCAGCATCGGCACGCCGCGGGCCATCGCCTCGCTGCACGTCATGCCGCCCGACTTCCCGATCAGCACGTCGCTCGCGGCCAGGAACAGGTCCACGCGATCCGTGTACCCGTGCACCTTGATCCGGTCCTCGTGACCACGCGCCACCTCGCCGAGCCGCGACCGCAACCGCTCGTTCCGTCCCGCGATCACCAGCGCCTGGACGCTGCTCGGCAGGTCGAGCACCGCCTCGAGCATCCCCTCGATCGGCCCCCACCCGTAGCCGCCGCCCATCAAGAGCAGCGTCAGCCGCCCCGGGTCCGGGTCCAAGCCCAGCTCCCGCCGCGCGTCCTTCTTCTCGATCGGCACCGCGAAGCGCGGATGGATCGGCACGCCGGTCACCTCGATCCGGTCCGCCTTCACCTCGCCGGTGTCGATCAGCTCCTCCTTCACCTTCTCGGTCGCGACGAAGTAGCGGTCCATGCCGCGATGCACCCAGACCGGATGGATCGCGAAGTCGGTGATCACGGTGGCGACGGGCACCTGCACTCGCCCCTCCTCGCGCCACTGCGCGAGGACCTCGGCCGGCAGGAATTGCGTGCAGAGGATCGCGTCCGGATCGAACCGTCGGAAGATGTGCTTGTAGCCGCGGCTTCCCCACGTCGCCAGCTTCGTGCGGATGCGCTGGCGGCGGCCGCCGATCGGCGTCGCGGTCCGCTTGTAGACCGCGCCCCAGACGCGCGGGGCGCGCGACAGGACCCGGTTGTACGTCGAGGCGTACGTCGCGCGCAGGAAGTGGGACGAGAACTCGAGGGCGTCCCGCACCTCGGTCGCGACCCCGGGCGCGATCTCGGCCAGCGCCGCGGCGACGGCGCGCGCGGCGTGCTCGTGCCCCGCTCCCGCACGCACGTGGAGCAGCAGGATCCGCTTGTCAGAAGAAATAGCGCCCCCCGCCGGGGAAGGCGTTCGGGACGTGCTCGACCCGGAGCTCCGATCCATCGGCCTCCCAGGTGATGCCGACGACGTCGAACCGGACGGGGCGGCCGGTCAATCCGCGCCGCGTGAGCCAGCGCGTGGCCGCGCGGCCCAGGTCTTCCCGCTTCTTCGCGTTCACCGCGACGAGCGGCGCCGCGCGATCGCGGCCCGTCCGAAACTTGACCTCGAGGAACACGACCGTCTCGCCGTCCACGGCGATCAGGTCGATCTCGCCCCGCCCTTCGCGCGCGTTCCGGTCCACCACGCGCCACCCGCGGAGCGCGCAGTACGCCTCCGCGATCCGCTCCCCCGCCCGCGCGGCGCGCTCGCGCCACGCGGCGCCGGCGTCGCGGCCCGAACCCGCCGCGTCACCGCGGTCCCCCGCATCCCGCACCACCCACATCCCCGCACCTCCCGTCAAAAGATCTCCAGCACCTCCTGCACGCAGAGGAGCTCCCGGACGGGGCGGAAGCTCTTCCGATGGATCTCGCACGGGCCGTGGACGCGGAGCGCCTCCAGGTGCTCGGGCGTCCCGTACCCCTTGTTCTGCTCGAACAGGTACTGCGGATACGTCGGCGCGATCTCGTCCATCATCGCGTCGCGCGTCACCTTGGCCAGGATGGACGCCGCGGCCACGCTCAGGCTCTTCGCGTCGCCGTCCACGACCGCCTCGCACGGCGCGTCGCAGAGCACCGTGTCGCGGCCGTCAACGAGAAGGCCCTGGGGACTCATCCCCAGGGCCATCACCGCCCGTCTCATCGCGAGGAGCGACGCCATCCGGATGTTGAAGGCGTCGACCTCCTCTACGCTCGCGACCCCGATCGCGCTCGCCAGGGCCACGGCTCGGATCCGCTCGAGCGCGTCCTCGCGCTCGGCGGCCGTCATCTCCTTGGAATCCCGCACGCCGGCCATCCGCCGTCCGGGCGGAAGCACGACGCACGCCGCGACCACCGGCCCGGCCAGGGGCCCCCGGCCGGCTTCGTCGACGCCGGCGATCAGGTCGCCCCAGCGGGCGCGGTAGTCCTCGTCGAAGCTCGAAAGGCCCTTACGCCTCATTGCCTCCGTTCGATTCGCGCTCGCTCGACTCGCGCTCCGTCAGCTCGCGCTCGCTCACCTTGGCCGCCTTCCCCGTCCGGCCGCGCAGATAGAACAGCTTCGCGCGACGGACCTTGCCCTTGCGCGCGAGATCGATCCGCGAGATGGACGGCGAGTGGAGCGGGAACGTCCGCTCGACGCCGATGCCTCCGGAGATCTTGCGCACGGTGAACGACGTCCGCATGCCGCTGCCGCGGACGTTCGTGACGACGCCCTGGAACATCTGCGACCGCACCTTCTCCCCCTCGACGACGCGCACGTAGACCTTGATCGTGTCGCCGGGAGCGAAGTCGAGCTTCCGGTCCGTCTGGAACCGGGACTCGAACCGTTCGATGACGCTCATTTCGGATCCGCCTCCTTCTGAATCTCGTCCAGCAAGTTTCGGTCTTCGTCGGCGAGCGCGCGGCCCCGGACGATATCGGGCCGTCGCGCGAGGGTACGCCGGAGCGCTTCCCGGCGCCGCCAGAGGCGGATCTCCTCGTGGTTCCCGCTCAACAGGACGTCGGGAACCCGAAGCCCTCGATACTCCTCCGGCCGAGTGTACACGGGCGCGTCGAGCAGCGCTTCGGAAAACGAATCCGTCTCCGCCGACTCGGCGTCGCCCAGCACTCCCGGCTGAAGCCGTGCCACGGCGTCCAAGACCACGAGCGCGGCCGGCTCGCCCCCCGAGAGGACGTAGTCGCCGATCGAGATCTCTTCCGCCCCGACGAGGGGGATCACCCGCTCGTCGATTCCCTTGTACCGGCCGCAGACGATCGCGAGGTGCCGTTCGACGGCCAGCTCGCGCGTCCACGCCTGGTCGAGCACCCGCCCCTGCGGCGTCGTCACGAGCACGCGGGGCGCCGCCTCGGGCGCCGACGCGCGCACGCTCTCGACCGCCTCGACGATCGGCTCGACCTTCATGACCATCCCGGCGCCGCCCCCGTAGGGGTAGTCGTCGGTGGTGCCGTACCGGTCGTTCGCGAACGATCGGATCGGCACCATCGCGACGTCGAGGAGCCCCTTCTGCCGCGCGACGCGGATCATCCCCTCGTCGAGCGCCCCGGTGAAGAACCCGGGGTTCAAGGTCAGGATCGAGACCCGCACCGGGTCACTCCCCTTCCGGCATGCCGGGCAGGCCCGGCGGCGGCGCGACGACCATCGCCTTCGTCGCCTCGTCCACCGAGACCACCACGCCCGGGAGCATCGGGATCAGGATCTCCCCCGACGTCCCGCGCACCACGATCACGTCGTTCGCCCCGGTGGCGAAGACGTCGCTCACCTCGCCCAGGTGCGTCCCGCGCGCGGTCGCGACGCGAAGCCCCACGAGCTGGAACCGGTAGTATCGCCCCTCGGGGAGCGGCGCCACCTCGTCCGCGCCGATCGTGAGATCGGCGCCGTGGAGCGCGTCCGCGTCCTCGCGCGACTCGACGCCCTCGATCCGGACGAGCAGCCGGCCCTGGAACGGCCGCGACGCCTCGATCGTCACGTCGCGCGTCGCCCCGCCCGCGAGCGAGGCCCGGAGGACGCTCCCCGGCGCGAAGCGCTCGGGCGCGTCGCTCAGCACGTCCACCACGAGATCGCCGCGGAGCCCGTGGGGCCGCGCGATCACCCCGACGAGGATCCGCTCGGCTCCCTCAGTCGGCAATCTCGAGCACCGCGTGCCGGCCCCGGGCCTCGGCCATCGCGCCGAGGAGCGCGCGCATCGCGTGCGCCGTCCTCCCCTCGCGGCCGATCACCTTCCCCAGGTCCCCGGGCGACACGCGCAGCGTCAGCACCGTCGTCTCCCCCGTGTCGTGCTCGTCCACGTGCACGCCCTCCGGGTGATCGACGAGCTGGGAAGCGAGGTACTCGATGAATTCCTTCACCATCGCCCCCTTACTTCGCGGCCTTCTTCTTCGCGGTCTTCTTCGTCGTCCCGCCCGCCTTCTTCTTCGCGCGGGCCTTCGCCTTCTTGTCCGTGCCCTTCGTCGCCTTCTTCTTCGCGGGCGCCTTCTTCTTCGCGGCCGCCTTCGGCTTCGCGGCCTTCTCCTTCTTCGGCGCCGGCGGAGCCTCCGCGACGGCCGGCTTCGGGAGCGGCGCCGGACGGAGCGCCTCGGGGGCGACCTTCGCCACCATCACGCCGACCGACTCCGAAGGCTGGGCGCCGTTCCGCACCCAGTTCGCGAACTTCTCGGCGTCGATCTTGAACGTCGCGGGCGACGTGAGCGGATCGTAGTAGCCGAGCTGCTCGATGTAGCGCCCGTCGCGCGGGCTCCTCGAGTCGGCGACGACGACGCGATAGAACGGACGCTTCTTCGCGCCCGCGCGCTTCAACCGAATGACTACCGCCATGCCTGTTCCACCTCCGTTGGTTGTGTTGATCGTCCGGCCGGGCCTACCGCATTCCCATCGGGAACGATCCGCGGCGCCCCTTGCCGAAGCGCTTGAGCATCGTCTGTGTCTCCGCGAACTGCTTGAGCAGCCGGTTCACGTCCTGCACGGTCGTGCCGCTGCCCTTCGCGATCCGCCGCCGCCGGCTGCCGTCGATGATCCGCGGCTCCTCGCGCTCCTTCCGCGTCATCGACTGGATGATCGCCTCGGTGCGCTTCAGGTCCCGGTCGTCGATCGAGGCGCCCGCGGGCACCTTGACGCCGGGCAGCATCTTCAAGATCTCCTCGAGCGGCCCCATCTTCTTCATCTCCTGGAGCTGCCCGAGGAAGTCCTCGAGCGTGAAGCGGTTCTTCCGGAGCTTCTTCTCGAGATCCTGCGCCTTCGAGAGATCGAGCCGCTCCTGCGCCCGCTCGACCAGCGTCACGACGTCGCCCATCCCGAGGATGCGCGACGCCAGGCGGTCCGGGTGGAACGGCTCGAGCCCGTCCACCTTCTCGCCGACGCCCAGGTACCGGATCGGCGACCCGGTCACCGCGCGGAGCGAGAGCGCGGCCCCGCCGCGCGCGTCGCCGTCCATCTTCGAGAGCACGAAGCCGCTCACCGGGAGCCGCTTCGTGAACGTCTCCGCGATCGCGACGGCGTCCTGCCCCGTCATCCCGTCGAGGACGAGGTACGTCTCGGTCGGGTCGAGCGTCTTCGCGACCCGCGCCACCTCGTCCATCAGCTCCTCGTCCACGTGGAGCCGGCCCGCGGTGTCCGCGATCAGGAGGTCGAAGCCCTCCCGGTCCGCGCGCCGCCGCGCCTTTTCCGCGAGCGCGACCGGATCCTTGGTCGCCCGGTCGAGGTGCACCGGGACGCCGATCGACTTGCCGAGCACCTCGAGCTGGTCGATCGCCGCCGGCCGCTGCAGGTCGAGCGCGCCGAGCAGCACGCGCTTCCCGCGCTTCGTCCAGAAGCGCGCGAGCTTGGCCGCGGTGGTCGTCTTGCCGGAGCCCTGGAGCCCCGCCAGGAGGAGCACCGCCGCGCGATTCGACGGGAACTGCATCCCCGCGCCGGTCGCGCCACCGCCCAGGAGCCGCACCAGCTCGTCGTGAACGATCTTCACGACCTGCTGGCCCGGCTGGACGCTCTTCAGGATGTCCGAGCCGACCGCGCGCGCCTCGACCGCCTTCAGGAAGTCGCGCGCGACGTTCAGATTGACGTCGGCCTCGAGCAGCACGCGACGGATCTCGCGGAGCGAGTCCTTCACGTCCTGATCGCTCAGGCGGCCCCGGCCGAGCATCTTCCGGAAGACCCCGCCCAGTCGTTCGGTCAGATCCTCGAACATCAGCCGTTCGTCCGGGTTTTCGGGGTAGGTCGCCTAGGAGCCATAAACGCCGAAGGCTAACATGCTTCCGGGTTTCCGGCAACCGACATCTGGAGGCGACGCCGGGGGGGCGCCAAGTCGGCGCGATTCGACGGTCGGGCCAGTCCGGCCGCGCCGAGAGGTCTTGGCAGTAGTGCCGTCCGCGGTTTCACGCCTAAGCCGATCAAGTGTCGCCAATTCCCGTCGGTCGGCCGGTCGAGCCCGGCCCGGACGGGCTCCAATCGGCACGGATGATGCCTAGGATTGCGAGAGCCCGCGCGATTTTTTCGATGATTCGTATATTCCATTTGACACCGTCAGAACGTGTGATGTAATTTTCTAGTCGAGCGGAGTTCCCTGCCGCCTCGTGCCCAATCCGCAGCTAAAACCTAGTCCAATGAGCCGGTCGTTTCTTGCGGGGTTTTAACTTGCGACTCACGTGGATGCGCGGGGAACTCACTCAAATTTTTTTTGCCCTCTCGAGCGGTTCTCTGCGATTCTGACGTCACGTTCGTAGCAACGCCTCCCCCCTCGTACGCCGAATAGGAGCGCACTCCGCCCTGCGACATTCCCTCTTCGTGCTCGCCGCCGTCGCCGCGCTGGCGATTGCGGGCTGCAGCGCCGACGGAATCCACACCACGCAGAAGTTCTTCCCCGGGTCGCAGCTGACCGCGTGGAACGCGTGCGACAAGTTCGCGGGCGGCGGGAATCAGATCGCGATCTGCGCCGCGAAGGGACTCCTGACCGACGGCGTCACCCAGGGGTACACGATCCAGTTCACGCTCCCCGAGCCCGTGCACGTCCGCATCGCGGTCTTCGACGATCGCGCGCGGCTCCTCAAGGTACTCCTCGACTCGGACGAGTCGGCCACGCTGCAGGGACAGTTCCGCACGCCGCCCGTGGTCTGGGACTTCACGGACGCGAACGGCGTCCGCGTGAAGGACGGCGACTACCGCCTCTACTTCAAGGCGGACACGTACCTGAGCACCAGCGACGTGACGGTGCCATGACGGGCGCCCGAGCGCGGTCCCGAGACCTCTCGCGTGCCTTTGCGCTCGCGCCGGCACTCCTCGCGCTCGCCGTTCTCGCCGCGCTCGTTCCGCCGGGCGTCGCGCACGCGCAGCCCGTCCCCGGTGAGACGCCCCCGCCGCCGCTCGCGGCGCCGGCCGACAGCACGGCCGCCGACAGCCTCGCCGCGCCCGGCGACACCACCAACGCGACGCCGCTCCAGGGCGTCACCCTCCCCGCGCGCGCCATGGAGCAGCCGACCGCGCCCGACACGCTCACGGTCCCGCGTCGCGAGCGCCGAAATCCCCTCGACATCGACCGCTTCGAGCTGGGCGTCGCCACGGTGAAGGGCCCGTTCGACGCGCTCCTGACGTTCGGCTACCACCGCTTCGTCATGAGCGGCGGGCCGTTCGACCAGTGGGTGCACGTCGAGGTCTCGTACGGGAAGGCGGGGTACTTGAAGGAAGGCGCGCTGAACGCGGACTACCTCTTCCGGCCGAAGGCCACGTACAAGGAGTCCTGGAGGATCCGGCCGATCGTCGAGGGGGGACCCGGGTTCCACATGGTCTTCCAGGTCGCCGACATCGTCGGCTTCAGCGACTCCGCGTTCCACACGCACGCCTACCTCAAGACGCACGGGATCCTCGGCGTCGAGGGGCTGATCACGCGGCGGTGGGGCGTCGTCGTCCGCGGCCGCATCTCGGTGCCCGCGCACCGGCCGCTCGACTACGCGCAGGCCGCGATCTTCCTGAGGTAGGCTCCGGTCGCCGAGACGTCACTCCGCGCGAGCGCCGCCGGCGATCCTTCCGCGATCAGTCGTCCCCCACCCGCGCCGCCCTCAGGCCCCAGCTCGATCAGGTGGTCGCACGCCGCGAGGAAGTCGAGGTTGTGCTCCACCGCGATCACGGTGCCGCCGCGCCGGGTCAGCTCCCGGAGCACGCGCAGGAGCGTCCGCACGTCCTTCCGGTGGAGCCCCACGGTCGGCTCGTCGAGGAGGTAGAGCGTCTCCGGCGCCGCCCGGTCGGAGAGCTCGCGCGCCAGCTTGAGGCGCTGCGTCTCCCCGCCGCTCAGCGTCGTGAGCGGCTGGCCGAGCCGTAGGTAGCCCAGGCCGACCCGCTCGAGCACCCAGAGCGGCTCCACGATGTCGGTCTCGTCGTGGAAGAGCGAGATCGCCTCCTCCACGGTCTTGTCGAGGAGCGCGTCGATCGAGAACCCGTGCACGGTCACGTCGAGCACCTCGGGCCGGTAGCGCCGGCCACCGCACGCGTCGCACGGCACCCAGAGGTCGGCGAGGAAGTACATCTCGACCTTCGTGACGCCGGCGCCCTCGCACGTCTCGCACCGGCCGCCCGCGACGTTGAACGAGAACGTCCCGGGCGTGTACTTCCGCTCCCGCGCGAGCGGCGCGCGGGCGTAGCGCTCGCGGATCTTGTCGAACGCCTTCACGTACGTCGCGGGGTTCGAGCGGCTCGATCGCGCGACCGGCGATTGGTCCACGAGCGCGACGCGGGTGAACGCGTCGAGGCCGGTGACGCGGTCGTGCGCGCCGGGCGAGGGGGCGGTCTCGCCGAGCGAGCGCGCCGCCGACCGCCAGAGGATCTCCTCGACGAGCGTCGACTTCCCCGACCCCGAGACGCCGCAGACGCCGGACAGCGCCCCGACCGGGAACCGGACGTCGATTCCCTTCAGGTTGTGCTCGCGCGCCCCGCGGACCTCGATCGCAGAGCCTCCCGCGCCACCCGCGCCCGCGCCTCCCGCGCCGCCGCCCCGCTTCCCGCGCTTCGGCGCCGCGCGGTACTCGGGCGGCGTCTCGGCCGCCAGCTCCGGCGGCTCGAGGGCCTCTTCGCGCGCCGGCCAGGCGGCGATCGGCCCCTGGTAGAGGAGCTCGCCGCCCCGCTGCCCGGCCCCCGGACCCAGCTCCACGATCCAGTCGGCGGACGCGATCACGTCGGGGTCGTGCTCCACCACGAGCACCGTGTTGTCCCGCTCGCGGAGGCGATGGAGGACCCGGATCAGCCGGTCGGTGTCGCGCGGGTGGAGCCCGACCGTCGGCTCGTCGAGCACGTAGAGCGCGTGGGAGAGGCTCCCGCCGAGCGCGTTCGCCAGCTCGATCCGCTGCGCCTCACCTCCGGAGAGCGTCTTCGACGCGCGGTCGAGCGTCAGGTAGTCGAGCCCGACGTGACCCAGGTACTCGAGCCGGCCGCGCAATTCGGTCAGGATCGGCGCCGCGACGGCCTCGCGCACCGGGTCGAGCGTGAGCCCGCCCATGAAGTCGCGGAGCGCGCCGACCGTCATGGTGAGGAGCTCCGCGATGTTCGACCCGCCGACGTAGACCTCGAGCGCCTCCGGCTTGAGCCGGATCCCGCCGCACGCGGCGCACGTCACGGTCTCCTGGTAGCGCTTCACCAGGAACCGCGCGCTCGACTTGTACGACTTCGCCCGGAGCCGCTCCAGGAACGGGAAGACGCCGCGGAATCCGGGCGCGCCGTAGAGAAGGATCTTCCTGTGCTTCTCCGCGAGCGACCGGAACGGCACGTCGAGCGAGAAGCCCTCCTCCTGGGCCAGCTTCTTCATCTTCGGGAGGAACCAGCCGCGCCAGGAGTTGGCCCAGGGGTCGAGCGCGCCCTCGAGGATCGTCTTCCCGGGATCGGGGACGACCCGCTCGAGCGTGAACGTCAGGATGTTCCCGAACCCCTTGCAGTCGGGACAGGCGCCGTACGGGCTATTGAACGAGAAGAGCTGCGGCCTCGGCTCCGGGAACGTCCGGCCGCACGTCGGGCAGACGCGGCCGTCCGCGTAGGAGAGCGACTCGCCGCCGGGCCGCTCGATGTCGAGCTTCCCCTCCCCCTCGCGCCATCCCAGCTCGAGCGCCTCGCGGAGGCGCATCCGGTTCTCGGGCACGGCCCGGAGCCGGTCGACGAGGACGCGGATCGGCCCCTTCGCGGAGGCGGGGAGCGGTTCGTCGAGGCGGAGCCAGTCGTCCGCGCCGCGCGGCTTCCCGCGCAGGAACCCTCGGGAGAGCGCGCGCTCCCAGACCGCGGGCGGCCGCTCGCCCGGCGCGGCGTGGAGCGTCACGACGACCGACACCTCCTCCCCCTCGTGGCGGAGCGTCGCCTCGAGCACCGAGTCGATGCTGTGGCGCGGGACGACGTTCCGGCAGCTGGAGCAGCGGGTCTCCCCGACCCGGGCGACGAGGAGGCGGAGGTAGTCGGCGATCTCGGTGACGGTCCCGACCGTGGACCGGCCGGTCTGCGCCGCCGCCCCCTGGCGGATCGCCAGGGCCGGCGCCAGGCCGTCCATCCGGTCGTAGTCGGGACGCGGGAGCCGGTCGAGGAACTGCTTGGCGTACGTGGAGACGCACTCGACGTACCGCCGCTGCCCCTCGGCGTAGATCGTGTCGAACGCGAGCGAGGACTTCCCCGATCCGCTGACCCCCGTCACCACCGAGAGGGCGGCGTGCGGGAAGGCGACGTCGAGGTTCTTCAGATTGTTCTGGCGGGCTCCGAAGAGGCGGAGAAAGGCGTCGTCGGCCTGGGGATCGCGGCGGGGCACGTGAGGATTGTCTCCGGCGGCGCGCCGGCTGTCAATTCGGGCGGGGGGACGCCGGGGCGGGCGCCGAGCCCGGGCGAGCGACGACGACGCCCGGATGCACGAGGGCCGCTCGACCCTGTCGAGCGGCCCCTGAGGACGTGCCCAATCCGCTATTCGTTACTTCTTCTTCTTCGTGGCCTTCTTCTTGGCGGCCTTCTTCTTCTTCGCCGGCATTCAATTCACCTCCCCTCGCGTTGGAATGGTTCCCCGGTTTCAGCCCGATGCGTTTCCGCCGGGCCCGATCAAGTCCTTCACTTCGTCCACGAGTGCCGTGAGGTCGAACGGCTTCCTCAGGTAGCGGTCCACCTTCAACCGCTTCGCCTCCGCCTTCACCTCCGGCGTCTCGTACGCCGTCATGAGAATCACCTTCGACTTCACCGCCTGCTCGCGCACCCGCTTCAGCATCTCGATCCCGCTCTCACGCGGGAGCCGGTTGTCCACGACGAGCAGATCGAAGGGCGACTCGCCGAAGACGTGTCGCTCCGCCTGCTCGGCGGAACCCGCTACCGTGGTGCGGTACCCCGCCTCGCGAAGCACGCTGGAGAGGGTGCGCGCCAATAGCTGCTCGTCGTCCACGATGAGGACCGACTTGGACAATCCACACCTCCCCCTCTCCGTTTCGAGTCCATCGCGATCCGTAGAGAGCAGGAAGCGGGCCAACATGCGCGATCACACGCGACGCGTGCGCGCGCGACGATGCATCGCGCGAGATGTCGCCGGGTTACACGAATCGTTGAATGTGTGATGAGAAGTTTCGTCTCGCGCGCGCCATCGCGCGTGACTGTCGCGGGAATTTACAGCGAAGCGGCGCGATCGCGATCGCTCTCGACGCAACGCGAGTGAAACGCGCTCGCTGTCGAGAAACGCGACATGCCAAGAAACGCGACAGGAGTTTCGAGCGAAGGACGGCGCGACGATCGATGCGAAGGAGTAAAGCGAACCGAACGAGCGATGCGAAGCGAAGAAGTGAAGCGGGCGGTCAGCGCGTCGCGCGCGTGCGCGTGATCTCGTCCTCGCCGCGCGTCGCGGCGATGCGCTTCAACCGCTCGATCAGACTCTGGCGCGAGATGCCGAGGATGCGCGCGGACTGCGACCGGTTGCCGTCGGTCGCCTCGAGCACCTTGAGGATGTGCTCCTGCTCCACCTCGGCGAGCGTCGGCATGTCGCTCTCGCCTTCGCCGCGCGCGGCGAGCGCCTCGCGGAGCACGCGCGGGAGCGCCTCGACCTGCGCGACCATCTCCGCCGGCAGGTGGTCCTCGCGCAGGACCTCGTCGTCCTCGAGGAGGACGATCCGCTCGAGCAGGTTCTTCAGCTCGCGGACGTTCCCCGGCCAGCGGTAGGCGCGGAAGATCGCCTCCACTTCCGGGGCCAGGGAATGGAAGCGCTTCCGGAACTTGTCGTTGTAGACGGAGAGGAAGTGGCGCGCCAGGGCGACGACGTCCTCGCCCCGCTCGCGGAGGGGCGGCAGGTGGATCGAGACGACCTTGAGCCGGTAGAAGAGGTCCTGCCGGAACCGGGTATCCCGAACCGACAGCTCGAGGTCCCGGTTCGTCGCCGCGACGATCCGAAGGTCCACCGAGAGGTCGGCCGAGCCGCCCACCCGCTTGAACGACCGGTCCTCGATGAATCGGAGGAGCTTCGCCTGGGTCGCCGGCGGCAGGTCCCCCACCTCGTCGAGGAAGAGGGTGCCGTCGTCGGCCAGCTCGACCAGCCCTCGCTTCGCCTCCCGGGCGTCGGTGAAGGCGCCCCGCTCGTGGCCGAACAGCTCGTTCTCGAGGAGCTGCTCCTGGAACGACGAGCAGTTGATGGCGAGGAACGGCGCGTCGCGCCGCGCGCTGTCGAAGTGGATCGCCCGGGCGACCAGCTCCTTCCCGGTGCCGCTCTCCCCCTCGATCAGGACCGTGGTCGCCTCGCTCTGGGCGACCTTCGCGGTCACCTCCCAGATCCGGGCCATGGCCGGGGAGTCGCCGACGATCCGGGTCTTGAGGAACGACTCGAGCTCGCCCCGGCGGTAGGCGTCGAGCTGCGTCTCGCGGACGAGCCCCGCCTTCAGGCGCTCCATCGCGAGGAGCATCTCCTCCATCTCGTACGGCTTCTTGAGGAAGTCGGTCGCTCCCTGGCGCATCGCCTCGACCGCGGTCGGCAGGTCGCCGAACGCGGTGATCACGACGACCTTGAGCTCGGGCGCGAGCGCCTTGAGCCTCGGCAGGAGGTCGAGGCCGCTCCCGTCCGGGAAGCGGAGGTCGAGGATCAGGACGTGGGGCGGATCGCGGCGGACCGTCTCGATCACCTCGGCCGCGGTGCCGACCGAGTCGACGGCGTACCCCTCGGCCGACAGGAGCTTCGTCAGCGACTTCCGGATCAGCTCCTCGTCGTCGGCGACGCGAACCCGGAGCTGCATGCTACGCCTTCTCCTCGCGCGTCTCGTCCGGCTCGGGCGGCAGGACCGCCGGCAGGCTGAAGCGGAACGCGGCGCCCTGGGTCAGGTTCCGGGCGGTCAGGTTGCCGCCATGCTCGCGGGCGATCTGGAGCGAGATCGAGAGCCCGAGCCCGGTTCCCATCGAGCGGGTCGTGTAGAAGGGGTCGAAGATCTTCTCCTTCACCTCGTCCGGGATGCCGGGCCCCGAGTCGATCACCGAGACGTCCACGTACGCCTTCTTGTACCGGGTGCGCCGGAGCCCGATCGAGACGCGGAGGGTCCCCCCCTCGGGCATCGCCTGGATCGCGTTGATCACCAGGTTCAGGACCACCTGCTGGGCCATGTCGGGATCGACGTGGACCTGCGGGAGGGTTTCCTCCGGGTCGAAGTCGCGCTCCACCTCGATCCCGGCGTCCTCGCAGCGGCGCGCCAGGTTGTCGAGCACCTTCTCGACGACCTCGCGCATGTCGGTCGGAGCGGGCTTGCCGGCTTGCGGCCGGGCGAAGAGGAGGAGGTCGGTGATGATCTGCTCGATCCGGTCCAGCTCCTTCAGCACGTCCTGGAGGTCGTCGCGGCGGGAATCCCCCGCGCGGAGCTTCGACGCGACGAACTGGACGGTGGTGCGGACGCCGGTCAACGGGTTCCGGATCTCGTGGGCAACCCGGGCGGAGAGCTCGCCCAGCGAGATCAGCCGCTCGGTGTTCCGGAACACCTCCTCTTCGGTGTCCGCGTCCACCAGGTCCTCGACACGGATCAGGACGGCGCCGCTGTCGCCCAGCGAGGAGACCGCGTAGCGCATCAGGACCTCGCGGTCGGCGACCGTGCCGCGCACCTCGCGCGTGGCGCGTCCCGCCTCCCCGCGCGCGCCGCGCTCGGGGAGGTACCACCGATCGGTCTCGGACTTGAAGATCTCGGCGAGGGGCTTCCCGGTCGCTTCCTCCCGGTCGATGCCCCAGCCGCGGGCGAGGGTCGTGTTGATCGCGACGATCGCGCGGTCGTCGTCGAGCGCGAGGAGGCCGGTGTCGAGGGCGTCCCACACCTGGAGCAGGAGCTCGCGTTCGATTTCGGGGATCTCGGTGCGTGCCATCGTCGCCTCTCCCGCCGCCGCTCGACCGTGTCCTCCGGACGTTGCCCCGGCGTCGGCCCGAGGTCAACGGAAAACGCGCGCTAGCGCCGCCGCCCGGACGGGAGCGGGAACTTGCCCGGGGCGCCGCCGGTTGCTATCCTTGAAGGCTGATTCGGCGATTCACGCGGCGCCCGGCCGGGCGCCGTCCGCGTCTCAACCCGTTGGGTGTCGTACACCGAGGATCGTTCGCCATGATGCAATCCCTTCGCGACAACATGAAGCTGATC
>JBLMXB010000164.1:0-10509 GCA_050257555.1 Hyphomicrobiales bacterium
CACGGTGTCGCGACCCTGCAGCGCGCGCTCGATCTTGCCGGGCAGCGCCTGCAGCTCGCGCGCGATCTCGATGCCGTAGTCGCGCGACAGCCCGCGGTGCCGCCCGAGCAGCAGCGTGAGCAGCGCCAGCACCGTGACCTGGCTCGTGAACGCCTTCGTGGAGGCGACGCCGATCTCGGGGCCGGCGTGGATGTACACGCCGCCGTCGGACTCCCGCGCGATCGTGGAGCCGACCACGTTACAGACGCCGAGCACCCGCGCGCCCTTCCGCTTCGCCTCGCGCATCGCGGCGAGCGTGTCGGCGGTCTCCCCCGACTGGCTCACCGCGATCACCACCGTGCCCGGCTTCAGGATCGGGTTCCGGTAGCGGAACTCGGACGCGTACTCCACCTCGACCGGCACGCGCGCCAGCTCCTCGATCAGGTACTCGCCGATCAGCCCGGCGTGCCAGGACGTCCCGCAGGCGGTGATCACCACCCGCTCGATCTGCCGGAGCTCCCGCTCGCTCATGTTGAGCCCGCCGAGGCGCGCCGTCCCCTCCTCGACCAGCAGGCGGCCGCGCAGCGTGTTCCGGAGCGACTGCGGCTGCTCGAAGATCTCCTTCAGCATGAAGTGGGCGTAGCCCGCCTTCTCGATCTGCTCGAGGTCCCAATCGACCGTCTCGACCTTCTTCGCGATCGTCTCCTCGCGGATCGTCGTCGTGTGGATCCCGGCCGCCGTCAGGACCACCATCTCCTCGTCGTCCAGATAGACGACCTGGTTCGTGTGGCGGATGATCGCGGAGACGTCGGAGGCGAGGATGTACTCGTCGTTGTCGCAGATCCCGACGACGAGCGGGCTGCCGTGGCGCGCGCCGACGATCTTCCCCGGATCGTCCTGGCTGATGACCGCGATCCCGTACGTGCCCGTGAGGAGCCGGAGCGCGCTCGCGACCGCCTTCTCGAGGTTACCCGCGTAGAACTTCTCGATCAGGTGGGCGATCACCTCGGTGTCGGTGTCGGTGGTGAAGCGGTGTCCCTCGGCCTCGAGGGCCGTCTTCAGCGTGGCGTGGTTCTCGATGATGCCGTTGTGGACGACCGCGATCCGCCCGGCGCAGTCGACGTGCGGGTGCGCGTTCAGCGTGGTCGGCTCGCCGTGCGTGGCCCACCGCGTGTGGGCGATGCCGAGCGTGCCGGTGGGACGGACCTTCGCCAGGCGCTGCTCCAGCACCGAGATCTTGCCGGCTTCCTTCTCGATCTTGAGGCCGGCGCCGTTCAGGATCGCCACGCCGGCGGAGTCGTACCCGCGGTATTCGAGACGGCGGAGTCCTTCGATCAGGATCGGCAGCGATTCCTGCATGCCGACGTATCCGACGATGCCGCACATACCGTTCTACCCCCCTTGGACGCGCCGGTCGGGGCGCGCTTGCGACCGAAGCGTCGCGTCCGCCGCGCGGGCCGCCAGGTCGGCGGCGCGCTCCGCGGTCGCGGCTTCGGCGAGGATCCGCACGATCGGCTCGGTGCCGGAGGCACGGACTTGGACCCATCCATCTTCCCAGACGTATTTTTCGCCGTCCAGCGTATTGCGGGCCGCTTCCGGGAAGACCGCCGTCAGCGACCCGGCCAGCGCCTCGGGATCCCCGATCCGGAGGTCCACCTTGCGCTTGACCATGTGGAGCGGCGGGAGCTCGGCGCGGACGCGCTCGCTCAGGGCGAGCGGCGAGGCCGTGAGCCAGTCGAGCGCGATCGCGGCCGCGAGGAGCCCGTCGCGGGTCGCGTGGAGCGCGGGGTAGATCACCCCCCCGTTCCCCTCGCCGCCGATCACGCCGCCGCGCTTGAGTAGCTCCTCCGCGACGTGCGCCTCCCCGACGCGCGCGCGGTGGACCGGGCATCCGTAGCGCTTCGCGATCGCCTCGACGCCCATCGACGTCGACGCGTTCACGACCACGTCGCCGGGGCGGTTCCGGAGCGCCCAGTCGACCGCGATCTGGAGCGTCCGCTCCTCCCCGATCGGCTCGCCCCGCTCGTCCACGATCGCGAGCCGGTCCGCGTCGGGATCGTGGGCGAATCCGATCGCGGCCCCCGTCGCGCGCACCCGCTCGCCGAGCGCGCCGAGGTTCTCCGGGAGCGGCTCGGGCACCCGGGGGAAGCGTCCGTCGGGGACGCAGAAGAGCTCCGTGACGTCGCAGCCGAGCGCCCGGAGGAGCGCGGGCGTCGCCACCGAACCGGCGCCGTTCGTGGCGTCGATCACGACCCGCGGCTTCCGCGCCGCGATCCGCGCGCGGTCGAGGCCGGGGAGCGCGAGGATCGCGTCCCGATGGCGCTGGATCGCGTCCCGGTCGGCGCGCGCCTCGCCCACCTTGTCGTGCGGCAGCCAGGCGACGCCCCCCTCGCGCGCGCGGCGCGCGACCGCCGCCGACTCCGCGGGCGTGAGGAACGTGCCCCCGGGGCCGAACAGCTTGAGCGCGTTCCAGGGCGCCGGGTTGTGGCTCGCGGTGATCGCGAGGCCGCCGGCGGCGTGGTGGTGGCGGATGGCGTAGAGGATGGTCGGCGTGGGCGCGATGTCGACGTCGACGACGTCGTGGCCGAGCGCCAAGAGCGCGGCCTGGGCGGCGCGCGATACCCACGCGCCGCTCGGCCGCGAATCGCGTCCCACCACGACGGGACCGGCCCCGAGGAGCGAGGCGTGGGCCGCGGCGACCGCGACCACGACGTCCGGCGTCAGGCGCTCTCCGACGACGCCCCGGACGCCCGAGGCCGAGACCATCAGGCCCTCCAGGACGTCACGGCTCGCGGGATGGGTCGCGCCCCGGGGGTCCCTCGAGCCGACGCTCCCGGACGACGAAGGCGCCGCTCGGCGATCGCTCGTCATGATGGATGACCGTTTGACGGGATCGGTCGTCCCGAATCTGGAGCTGGTGAGCGGAATCGAACCGCTGACCTACGCATTACGAGTGCGTTGCTCTACCAGCTGAGCTACACCAGCCCATGAACGAAAAACCGCGGTTGCCCCGCGGCTTCAGCCGAAAGACAAAAAGTGGTGCGACCCCGCAGAATCGAACTGCGGACACCCGCATTTTCAGTGCGGTGCTCTACCAACTGAGCTAGGGTCGCGCCGGGCAGAGAAGATACCACGGGCCCGCGAAACCGGTCAACCGCTAGGCGAGCCGACGCCTACGGTCGTTCCGCCCCCCGCGCCGGTCGGGCTTGGCGCGGCGGTCCTGGTTCTCGCGCACCGGCAGGTAGACGGTCACGATGCTGCTCCAATCGCCCTCGCTCCGCGCCCGGATCTCCCCGCCGTGCTCCCGCACCATCTGGTACGCCACCGCGAGCCCGACGCCCGCGCCGTAGCGGCGCGACGTCGAGAACGGGACGAAGAGCCGGTCGAGCGTCTCCCCCGCGACCTTCGGTCCGTCGTGGGCCACCTCGGCCTGCACGACGCCCGTGCCGTTCCGCGTCTCGACGCGGACCCGCCCTCCGCTCGGCACGGCCTGGAGCGCGTACTGCAGCACGTTCGCGAGCACCTGGCGGATCTTGTCGGGATCGATGAGGAGGCTCGGGAGGTCGGGCGACAGGCGCTTCAGGAGCCGTACGCGCCGGCGCACCAGCTCCTCCGACTGCATCTCGAGCGCCTCCTGGACGATCGCGTTCAGGCTCTGGAGCTTGAGGCGCGGCCGCGTCATCTGCGCCATCGAGATCTGCTCGGCCAACACCCGCTCGAGACGGTCGGACTCGCGGAGGATGATCTCGAGGTACTCGCGGCTCTCGCTCTCGGCCGGGAGCGCCTGGAGGACGCGCTTCGCGAAGCCGGCGATCGCCGAGATCGGATTCCGGATGTCCTGCGCGAGCTGGATCCCCCGCTCCCCGACGACCGCGACCTTCTCCAGGTGGCGGAGCTGCGACTCCGCGTCGCGGAGCCGGCGCTCGACCTGCTCGACCGCGTCGCGCGCCGCGTCGCGCGCGCGCGCGAGCGACGCGAGCCGCGCGATCGTCGCGCCGAGCGCGGCGTCCTCGGGATCGTACGGGAGCGCCGACGGCTCGGCGCCGAGCCGGGTCTCCCGCACGAGGAAGAAGGAGCCCCAGACGTGATCCTCGTGGACGAGCGGCACGGCGAGCGCCGTCCCCCACGTCTCGGGGAGCCCGTCGGGGAAGCGCGCGTCCGCGACGAGGTCGTCGAGGAGCATCGGGTTCGCGTCGGCCTCGAACCAGCCGCGAAGCGTCTCGCCGACCAGGGCGAGCTCCGACTCGCCGGCGTCGGGGCGGCCGACGATCGTGGCGAGCCCGTGCCGGCCGTCGGATCCGAGCGTCCACGCCGCGGCGTGGCTCGATTCGGTGACGTCGGCGAGCGCGCGGAGCGCGGCCTCGACCGTCGTCTCCGCCTCGCCCGGCTTGAGCAGCGCGTCGAGCAGGCCGTCGACCGCCCGGCCGCCCGCGCCGCGGCGGCGCGCGAAGTCGAGGAGCGCCGCGCCCTCGACCGCGATCCCGGCCTGCGCGGCGATCGCGCCGAGCAGCTCCATCTGCTCCGACGTGAACCCGGAGATCTCGGGCATGGTCGAGAGCACCAGGACGAAGCGCACGCGCTCGCGCCCGAAGACCGGCACGATCGCGAGCGGACCGTCGGGAACGTGCTCGACCAGCGCCGTCGGAAGGCGGAGCTCCTGCTGCGGCTGCATCACCTGAGCGACGCGGCCGTCGAACACGGCGTCGGCCAGGAGGTCGCGATCCTCGTCCAGCGGGATCGGCTCTTCGCGGAGCCGGTCGAACGCGTCGCCGTCGAACGCGCCGCACTGGGCCAGCGTCTCGATGTCGAGGAATCCTTCGGGCGGCGGGAGCGCGATCGTCGCGTCGGCGTGGCGGAACGCGCTCGTGAGCCGGAGCGCCGTGCCGTCCGGATCCACCTCGAAGAGGAGCACCGTGTCGACGAGATCGCCGAACGCGCCGGCGATCGTGGCCAGGAGGACGCGCGCGGTGCGCCGCGCGCCGGACGCGGCGTGCAGGGACGGGAGCGAGCGGAGGAGGAACGTGGCGCGCGTGAGGCGCGACTCCTCCCCCTCCTCTTCCGCGCCGGCGGGGCGAGGCGCGCCCGAAGCCGAGCCGGACCCTTCGGCCTCGACGAGGCGAAGGAGGAGGCCCAGCGTGGGGATCGCGCCCGCCGCGCCGCGCTCCGCGGGCGCCTCGCGCTCGACCGCTTCCTGGAGCCGCGCGCAGTGCACGCAGTCCTCCCCGAACCGCCGCTCGAAGTCCGGGCGCGACTCGAAGGGGCACGGACGGGGATCGAGATAGCACGCGCCGCGCGCGGCCTCGTCGGCCGAGCCGAGCCGGCGCGCGACGTAGCGCTTCCACTCCTTGACGATCTGCGCCTCGACCTTCGCCGTTCCCGCCGCCCTTCGCGTCCCCATCGCGCCCTCCGCCTGGTCCGATCCCGCCACGTCGCCGCAACCGACGGCATACCTACAGGTTGATTTACGGCAGGCGGCGCACTATCTTGAGGCGGGATTTCGCGGCTAACACTTTGTGAAACGGAGGCTTAGCAATGGATCCGAAGCGTCCCCAGGGCGCGCCGCAGACGCAGATCAACATGGAGCTCGGCGAAAAGGAGGCGGAGGGGGTCTACTCGAACTTCGTGGTGATCAGCCACTCGCTCTCGGAGTTCGTGCTCGACTTCGCGCGCGTACTCCCCGGCACGCCGAAGAGCAAGGTCTTCGCGCGGATCATCATGACGCCGCCGAACGTGCGCGCGCTCCAATCGGCGCTCGAGGCGAACGTGAAGAAGTACGAGGATCAGTTCGGGAAGATTCGGGCGGTGAACGAGGGGAGCGAGCAGAAGGGGATCGGCTTCACGTCGTAGCGCCGGCGGCGGTCGTCGCCGACGCCGGGGACGCCGGGGGCGGCGTCTTCCACCGCCGGTGGATCCAGTACCAGTGATCGGGGCGCTCGCGGATCCCCTCCTCGATCGCCGCGGTGAGGAGGCGCGTCAGCCGCTCGACCTCCGCTTCCTCCGGCGCCGACGGATCGGGCACGAGGACGCAGCGCATCCGCGCGTGGAAGCGCCCCGGGCCGGTCCGCTCCATCAGAGCGACCGCGATCGGACAGCCCGCGCGGATCGCGAGGCGGGCGGGCCCGGTGTGTGTCGAGGCGGGACGACCGAAGAAGGGCACGTGGATCCCCGCACGGCGCGCGTCCTGGTCGGGGAGCATCCCGAGGAACGCGCCCTCGCGGAGCGCGCGGAGCCCGGCGCGCATCCCGTACCCGATCGTGAGCGGCTCGACGCCCAGGCGCCGGCGGACCTCGTTCAGGTAGGCGTCGGCGCCCGCGTTCGTCTGCGGCGGCAGCAGGTACTTCAGCCTCCCCGTCTTCATCCCGAACGCCGCGCCGAACAGCTCCCAGTTCCCGAAGTGGCCGGTCAGCATGACCGCGCCCTTCCCTTCCCGCCCCCGCTCGAAGATCGGATCGAACCCCTCCCACGTGATGCGCGCGAGGACCGAGTCGCGCGATTGCGCCGGGAGCGCCAGGAATTCGAGGAAGGAGCGGCCGAGCTGCTCGAACGCGCGCTTCGCGAGCGATTCCGGCGTCCCGCCCCCCGGACGGTCGCCGAGGGCCCGCGCGATGTTCTCCTCGGCGATCCGCCGGCGGCGCGCGAGGAGCCGGTGCGCCGCGCGCCCGACCGTGGCGCCGAGCCCGCTGGCCGCCCCGAACGGCAGCGCGCGCGCGAGCGCGCCGATCGCGCGAAGGAGGAGGAGCTCGAGCCGCTGGCGGAGGGGGCGGAAGCGGCGGCGGCGCCCCACGTCAGCGCTCCCGCACCCGGCCGTACCGCCCGCCCGGCTCGCGTCGCGCGCGCCCCGAAAGCTCGAGCGCGAGGAGCGCGACGGCCACGTCGGGGGCCGCGAGCCCCGCGCGGAGCGCGACGTCGTCGAGCGGCTCGGGCCGAAAGCGAAGCGCGTCGAGCACGCGCGCGAGGACGGCGTCGGGCGCGGCGCCGGTCTCGGAGGCCGGCGGCCCGGCGGCGCGCGTCGCGCGGCGCGTAGAGGACGGTCGCGACCGGCGGGGCGCGCCCGGCGCGGCTCGCGCGCCGGAGAGGCCGGCGGGCGCGACCATCACGCCGATCAGCGCCAGCACGTCGTCCGCATCCCGGACGAGCGTCGCGCGGCCGTCGCGGATGAGCTCGTGCGGCGCGGCGCCGAGCGCCTCGCGCGGATCCCACGGCACCGCGCCGACGGGGCGGCCGAGCCCGCGCGCCGCCTTCGCGGTGAGGAGGGCACCGCTCTTCGGGTCCCCCTGCACGACGACGACCGCGTCGGCCAGCGCGGCGAGGAGCCGGTTCCGCTCGGCGAACGTCGCGCGGCGCGGCGACTCGCCCGGCGCGAGCTCGCTCAGGAGCCCGAGCGAGTCGCGGACGGCGGCCTGGAGCGCCTCGTGCCCCGGCGGGTACGCGCGCTCGAGCCCCGTCCCGAGCACGGCGCCGCTCCGCCCGCCTACGGCGAGCGCCCCCTCGTGGGCGGCGGCGTCGATCCCCAAGGCGAGGCCGCTCACGATCGCCACGCCCCGGCCGGCCAGCTCCGACGCGAGCGAGCGCGCCACGTCGCATCCGTCGCCGTTCGCCCGCCGGGAGCCGACGACGGCGACGATCGGACCGTCATGGTCCCAGGGTCCGGCGAGGAAGACCGTTTCGGGAGGGTGGGCGAGGGAGCGGAGACGCGGCGGATAGTCGGGGGCGTCGATCGATCGGGCGCGGCCGCCGGCCCGGTGGAGGAGCCGTGCCGCGTCCTCGACGTCGCGCTCGCTCGGCGGGGCGGCGCCTCGGGGCGCGCGCGCCTCGAGCGCGCGGCGGATGGCGTCGCGCTCGCGTGCTTCCACCGTCGTCCCCTCCCCCCGTTCCCCCGCGACCGCGACGACCGTCCGCTCAGGAAGCCTCGTGCGGCGCGGGCCCGTCGCCGCCGACGACGTCCTCCCAGGAGAGCCCGTCGTCGTCCCCCGACGCCCGCGCGAGCAGGGCGCGCTCGCGGGCCGCGCGGAGACTCGGATCGAGCACCATCGCCGCGATCCGGTCGGCGACCGCCGCGTCCCGCGCGGAGAGCCCGTCGAGCGCGAACCGCTGCGCACGTGCCGGGAGCGCCGCGATCGCGTCGGCCACGCTGTGCGCGCCGAACTCGTTCCGCGCGAGCTGCGTCAGGGCGCTCCACGCCGCGTCCCGCACCGTCCGGTTCGGGTCGCGGAGGACGTCGGTCAGCGGCCCCGCGGCGAGCGGGAGCCCGATCCGCCCGAGCGTGGTCGCGGCCACGGCCCGCGTGTACCAGAGGCCCGATCCCAGGAGCTCGATCAACGGCTCGACGACCGAATCCCCGATCGACGCGAGCGCCCGGCCCGCCTCCTCCCGGAGGAACCAGCTCTCCTGCTCCAGCACCTCGAGGAGGACCTCGACCGACTCCGGGGTCGGATTCGCGGCGACCTGGCGGATCCAGTCCGCCTTCTCCTCGGGATCGCGGTGGCGCAGCTCTTCCCAGAGCCGCGTCACGTCCGCTCGCGTCATGGCATCACTCCCCGGCTCCGGCGCTCCCGCCGGCGCCCGATGCGCCCGCCGCCGCTTCCCGGCTCCATGCCGCGGCGAGCATCGTCCAGATGGTCTCGAGCAGCTCCTTCGTTCCCGCGCCCGTGGCCCCCGAGATCGCGCCGCCCCACCGCGCGCCCCCGAGGGGGAACGGCGGCTCGGACGCGTCCGGCGCCTCGATCAGATCGGCGCGGCTTCGCGCCACGATCGTCGGCTTGGCCGCGAGCTCCGCGTGGAACGACGCGAGCTCGTGGCGGAGCGCGGCCAGGTCGGCCGCGGGATCCGCCGTGACGCTATCGATCAACACCAACAGGATCCGGGTTCTCCAGATGTGCCGGAGGAACTCGTGACCCAGTCCCTTGCCCTGATGGGCCCCCTCGATCAGGCCGGGCAGATCGGCCATCACGAAGGAGCGCTCCTCGCCCACGCGGACGAGCCCGAGCAGCGGCTCGAGCGTCGTGAACGGGTAGTCCGCGATCTTCGGCCGCGCGGCGCTCAGCCGCGCGAGGAGCGTCGACTTCCCGACGTTCGGGAACCCGACGAGCCCCACGTCCGCGATCAGCCGGAGCTCGAGCCTGAGCCTCCGCTCTTCGGGCGCCCCGCCCGGTTCCGCCTCGCGCGGCGCCTGCTTCGTCGGCGTCGCAAAGCGCGCGTTGCCGCGCCCGCCCCGTCCGCCGCGCGCGGCGACGAACGCCGCGTCGTCGGCGACGAGATCCGCGATCGTCTCGCCGGTCGCGTCGTCGATCACGAGCGTCCCGGCGGGAACCTCGACGACGAGATCCTCGCCCGAACGCCCGAACTTCTGATTGCCGCTCCCGTGCGCGCCGCTCTCGGCGCGAAAGCGCGTCCGCGACTGGAAGTCGAGGAGCGTGCGCAGGTGCGGGTTCACGCGGAGCAGCACGCTTCCGCCGCGGCCGCCGTCGCCGCCGTCGGGTCCGCCCTTCGGCACGTACTTCTCGCGACGGAAACTGACGCAGCCGTTGCCGCCGCGTCCGCCGATCACCTCGATGCGGGCGCGGTCCGCGAACACTCGATCCTCCGCGGTCGTCTACGACGACACGTGAACGTATGGCGCCAACCTGCTGTGGTGAAGCGTATTGAACGATTCGAATTTCCGGCCGGCACAGGCCGCGTGGGGAGCGCTGCGGGGGAACGGCACGCCTCGCGCGGCGCTTCGCACGCTAACAAAGCGGCGCGGGACAAGTCAAAGGAATTGCTTTTGCGACCTCAACTTCCGGACTTCGGCTTCGGCTTCGACGGGGGCTTGTCGTGCGCCTTCGGCTTGACCTCATCCGACTTCTTAGGGGAACCGTCCGACTCCTTCTTGTGCTGCCGTTTGTAGGACTCCGAGCGATAGTCGGTCACGTAGAAGCCGCTCCCCTTGAAGATCATGCCCGCCCCCGTTCCGATGAGCCGGCGGACCTTCCCGCGGCACTTCGGACAGCGCTTCCTCGGCGGGTCGGACATCTTCTGGAACAGCTCGAAGCGGTGGCCGCATTTCTCGCACTCGTACTCGTACGTCGGCATCGGGGTCCCTCGGGGTTCGTCGTGGAGCGGGTCGCGGCGTCGGGTCGGTCTACATCCGGTCGAGCGCCTTCTCCAGGCGGTCGAGCCCTTCCTCGATGTCGCGGGTCGAGATCGCGTACGAGAGGCGGACGTGCCCCTCCATCCCGAACGCGGAGCCCGGCACGCAGACGATCTTGGCCTCGTCGATCAGGTAGTCGCAGAGACCGGCCGCGTCGGCCACGCCGTTCCGCGCGGCGGCGATCCGCTCGCTCAGATCGGGGAACGCGTAGAACGCGCCTTCGGGCGGAACGAGGCGCACGCCCGGGATCGTGGCCAGCCGCGCGAGCACGAGCTCGCGCCGCCGGGTGAACTCCTCCTTCATCGCGAGCGCGGGCGCGGGATCGCCGGCGATCGCGCGGAGCGCCGCCTGCTGCGAGATCGACGAGGGATTCGACGTCGACTGCCCCTGGAGCCGCACCA
>JBLMXB010000165.1:0-3882 GCA_050257555.1 Hyphomicrobiales bacterium
TGCTTGACGAAGCGAAACGGGCTGGTATACACTCCCGATTCGCGTGTCCGCGCCCCACCATGCCCTCCTCAAGGAGTCCTGAATGGCTTTGGCCGAGTCAGCCAGCCGTTTTGAGCTGGCCCCGAGCCGTGTAAGTTTTTCGCACATTCCAGAGGTTCTCCCGCTCCCGAACCTCATCCAGACCCAGACCGAATCCTTCGCGTGGTTCGTCGAACGAGGCCTGCGCGAGCTCCTCGACGAGATCACCCCGATCACCGATTTCACCGGCAAGAATCTTGAGCTCCACTTCCGCGACTACTGGTTCGACGAGCCCAAGTTCAGCGAGGAGGAGTGCCGCACCCGCGACCTCACCTACGCGCGCCCGCTGAAGGTGCAGGTGGACCTCATCGTCAAGGAGACGGAGGAGGTCAAGCAGAACGTCGTCTTCATGGGCGACTTCCCCTGGATGACCGACCAGGGCACGTTCATCATCAACGGTGCCGAGCGCGTCGTCGTCAGCCAGCTCGTGCGCTCGCCGGGCGTCTACTACACGCCGACCGAGGATCCGACCACCGGCCGCAACCTCTTCGCGGCCAAGGTGATCCCGAACCGCGGCGCCTGGCTCGAGTTCGAGACGTCGAACAAGGACCTGCTCTCGGTCAAGGTCGACCGCAAGCGGAAGATCCCCGTCAGCACGCTCCTGCGGGCCGTCGGCATCACCGACGGCGCGGAGATGGTCTCCCTCTTCGCGCCCGTGGACGACAACCCCGAGCACCCCTACCTGCAGAGCACCCTCGACAAGGACACCGCCGCCACGCAGGAGGAGGCCCTGATCGAGGTCTACAAGAAGCTGCGCCCCGGCGATCCGCCGACCGCGGACAACGCCCGCGCGCTCGTCAACAGCCTCTTCTTCAACTTCCGCCGCTATGACCTGGCTCGCGTGGGCCGCTACAAGCTGAGCAAGGCCCTCGGCGACACCGCGGCGAAGATGAAGATCACCCTCCCCACGGAAGATGCCGTGGGCGCGCGCGAGGCGCGAGTCATCAGCCGCGAGGACATCCTGGCGATCATCGGCAAGCTCATCGACCTGAACAACGGTCGTGGCGAGGGCGATGACATCGACCACCTGGGCAACCGGCGCATTCGCGCGAATGGCGAGCTGATCCAGAACCAGTTCCGGATCGGCCTGCTCCGCATGGAGCGCGTCGTCAAGGAGCGGATGACGATCACCGACGCGGACCAGGCCACGCCGAACTCGCTCATCAACATCCGCCCCGTGGTGGCGGCGATGAAGGAGTTCTTCGGCGGCAGCCAGCTGAGCCAGTTCATGGACCAGACGAACCCGCTCGCCGAGCTGACGAACAAGCGCCGGCTCTCGGCCCTGGGCCCGGGCGGCCTCTCGCGCGAGCGGGCCGGCTTCGACGTCCGCGACGTCCACCCGTCCCACTACGGCCGGATGTGCCCGATCGAGACGCCCGAAGGTCCGAACATCGGCCTCATCGGCTCGCTGGCCACGTATGGCCAGATCAACCAGTACGGCTTCATCGAGACGCCGTACCGGAAGGTCCGCAAGGTCGTCTCGCACCGCGATCGCCAGGCCGATGTGCTCGGCCAGACGCTGGCCGAGGACGTCGTCGTCAAGGAGGGCGCCAAGCCGCTCTTCAAGACGGGCGCGACGATCGACGAGAAGGTCTGGGCGGCGATCAAGGAGCACAAGCTCGCATCGGTCCGGATCCGTCCGGTGGTGACCGAGGAGATCGAGTACCTCGACGCCGCCGCGGAGGAGAAGTACCACATCGCCCAGGCGAACGCGATCCTGGACGCGGAGAGCCACTTCGCCGAGGAGCGGGTCATGATCCGCTACCGCGACAAGTTCCGGATCGAGCCGGCCGAGGTGGTCGACTACATGGACGTCAGCCCCAAGCAGATCGTCTCGGTGGCGACCGCACTCATCCCGTTCCTGGAGCACGACGACGCGAACCGCGCGCTCATGGGCTCGAACATGATGCGGCAGTCCGTCCCGCTCCTCCAGCCGGCCTCGCCGGCGGTCGGCACCGGGGTCGAGTACCGCGCCGCGTTCGACTCGCAGCAGGTGGTCGTGGCCAGGGCGGCCGGGACGGTCGTCTCGGTCACCTCTGACTCCATCCAGATCATGCGGGACGAGGGGAACGAGGTCGACACCTACAACCTCAAGAAGTTCCTGCGCTCGAACCAGGGCACCTGCATCAACCAGCGGCCGATCGTCGACGTCGGCGACCGGGTCGCCGCCGAGCAGGTGCTCGCGGACTCGAGCAGCACGGACCGGGGCGAGCTCGCGCTCGGCCAGAACATCCTGGTCGCCTTCCTCCCGTGGGAGGGCGGCAACTACGAGGACGCCATCGTCATCAGCGAGCGCCTCGTGAAGGAGGACCTGTTCACCTCGATCCACATCGAGAAGCACGAGATCGAGGCGCGGGACACCAAGCTCGGGCCCGAGGAGATCACCCGGGACATCCCGAACGTGGGCGAGGAGAGCCTGCGCAACCTGGACGAGGACGGGATCATCTACGAGGGCGCCGAGGTCAAGCCCGGCGACATCCTCGTGGGCAAGATCACCCCGAAGGGCGAGACCGAGCTGACCGCGGAGGAGCGGCTCCTGCGCGCGATCTTCGGCGAGAAGGCGCGCGAGGTGAAGGACAGCTCGCTTCGCCTGCCGCACGGCGAGCGGGGCATCGTGGTCGACGTCCGCCAGTTCAGCCGGGAGAACGGCGACGAGCTGCTCCCCGGGGTCAACCGCCTCGTGCGGGTCAGCGTCGCGCAGAAGCGGAAGATCGCGGTTGGCGACAAGATGGCCGGGCGGCACGGGAACAAGGGCGTCATCGCCAAGATCCTGCCGATGGAGGACATGCCGTTCATGCCGGACGGCACGCCGGTGGACATCGTCCTCAACCCGCTCGGGGTGCCGAGCCGGATGAACATCGGCCAGATCCTCGAGACGCACCTCGGCTGGGCGATGAAGGTCCTGGGGCTCAAGGCCGCAACGCCGGTCTTCGACGGAGCCACCGAGGACCGCATCCGCGACGAGCTGCGGAGCGCCGGGCTGCCGGAGGACGGTAAGACCGTCCTGTTCGACGGCCGAAGCGGCGAGCCGTTCGACCACCGCGTGACCGTCGGCTACATCTACATGCTCAAGCTCCACCACCTGGTGGAGGACAAGATCCACGCCCGCAGCACGGGCCCGTACAGCCTCATCACCCAGCAGCCGCTCGGTGGGAAGGCGCAGTTCGGTGGCCAGCGCTTCGGCGAGATGGAGGTCTGGGCGCTCGAGGCCTACGGGGCCGCGAACATCCTCCAGGAGCTCCTGACCGTGAAGAGCGACGACGTCATGGGTCGCGTCCAGACCTATGAGGCCATCGTGAAGGGGGAGGAGATCCAGTCGCCCGGCGTTCCCGAGTCATTCAAGGTGCTCATCAAGGAGCTCCAGGCGCTCGGGCTGTCGGTGGAGATCCTGAACGAGAACGAAGAGGAGATCCGATTCGTCGAGGACACGAGCAGCTACCCCCTGCCCGATCTCGGCGGCATCAACCTCCAGGGATTTGAGGAGTAACCGCAAGGCCGGCGCCCAGGCGCCGGCCGCAACCCCGCGCCTTGCCCCTGCCGGAGCGGAGACACGCTCCGGCGAGCCGCGCAACGTCGGCCGTGCGCCGCAGGAGTCGTAGTCGCTCATGCTGGAAGTCAACAACTTCGACGCGATCCGCATCAGCCTCGCGTCACCCGAGCAGATCAAGAGCTGGTCGTCCGGCGAGGTCACCAAGCCGGAGACGATCAACTACCGCACGCTCAAGCCGGAGAAGGACGGCCTCTTCGACGAGCGCATCTTCGGTCCGACCAAGGACTGGGAGTGCTACTGCGGCAAGTACAAGC